>NZ_JBXAPF010000021.1:0-90052 GCF_058803665.1 Lysinibacillus sp. GW821-FHT14F06 | reverse complement strand
AAAGCCGGTGAAATTTTACTGATCGTAAAATTTCACCGGCTTTTTAGTTTAGAGAAGGGTTTTGTCCCAGCCTCTTTTTTCTTTACTTTCAAATAATTATTTTGTAAGATAAAGCCAACTTCAAAAGTGGCCAGACCACTTTTGAATTCATTCAGTAAGAGACGCCATCATCTGAAGGTGGTGGATTTTGTTTCTTTATAGTAGGTATCCAAACACCTACTGAATGAAGATAAAGCCTTTGGATGCATTGTTTATCTGCGCGAAAGGAAAGCGACAGCGATAATTATTCCAAGGCGAATAGATTGACCGAGGAGTTGATCGTATGGATAAAAAAACCGAACAAAAGAAAGTGTTTTTAGATATCGTCCAACAATTACGACAACTTAAAATACAGGCTGGTGAAAAGTAACCTTCCGAATGAGTCATTTCAGAACGTCTGGGTGTCGGGCGATCCTCTGTGAGAGAGGCATTGCGAAGTTTAGAGTTGTTAGGTCTTATTGAAACGAGACATGGGGGAGGTACGTTTCTAGCTTCTACACAAAAGCATCGGCTCGTAGAAATATTGTCGATGTTTATATTAGAAGTTGAAAAATCAAAAAAAGGATGTCGAATTAACGCGACAAATTCATGAAATGGAAGCCATTCGCGTTATAAGTTGTACAGTGAATCTGCGAACACTACCTGTGAGGGACAGTTTTTTTGTAAAGCTAGAGATAGAGGTACGATTAATTGTCTGGATGTTTTACGAGAAATAATCATCACGTCAGAAATCGTTTTTTACTAAAAGTCTGGTTTCAATTAGCAGTTTATGCCGGTGACAGTTTAAATCGAAACTCAACAGAAGAAGAAAAATTAATCATTCAAACTATGTTGAAATTGATGCAGCTTGGCTATGAAAAAGAAGTATTAAAAGCTTACTTACATAAATGCTGAACAAGGCATTTAGACAAACATAGGAGGAGTAAAACATGGCAGTACGTAACTTATTTAGTAAAAAGAAAGAGGACGGACAGGAAAAGGGATTTCCAGAAGGACTTATGACAAAATGTCCAGAATGCCGTCACATTCAGTTAACAAAGGAATTAGAAAAAAATCATAAAGTGTGTACAAAATGCGACCATCATTTCAAAATGACTGCACAGGAGCGCGTAGCATATTTCTTAGATGAAGGTTCATTTGTATCAATGGATGATCATTTACAAACAAGTAATCCACTTAATTTCCCTGATTATGTAGAAAAAATTTCAGTGGCTAAACAACAAACGGGATTAAGCGATGCTGTACTAACTGGGTTAGGTACTCTTGATGGAGAAGAAATTGTTGTAGCAATTATGGATTCTCATTTTCGTATGGGCTCAATGGGCTCAGTTGTAGGAGAAAAAATCACACGTGCCGTTGAAAAAGCTATTAAATTACGTGTACCGGTTATTATCTTTTCTACTAGTGGTGGAGCGCGCATGCAAGAAGGTATTCTATCATTAATGCAAATGGTAAAAACGAGTGCGGCATTAAAACATCATAGTGAAGAAGGACTATTGTTTATTTCTATCATGACGCATCCTACATACGGTGGCGTTTCGGCAAGCTTTGCTTCTATTGGAGATATTAATATTGCTGAACCACAAGCATTGATTGGCTTTGCTGGTCGCCGTGTAATAGAAGAAACATTAAGAGAAAAACTACCAAATGATTTCCAAAAGTCAGAATTTTTACTAGAGCATGGTCAGCTTGATGCAATTTTCCATCGAAAAGATTTACGAAACCAAGTAGCAATGCTTGTAAAAATGCATACGAAAGGAGGCATGCAACATGTCTAAAAATTTAGCTTTTGAAGAACCAGTAGTTTACAATTACGTGAAAAAATTGATGAGTTAAAAACAATTGCTGCCGAAGCGAAAGTAGATATGTCAGGCGAAATCGAAAAGCTTGAAACACGCCTTACTCAGCTAGAACAATCCATTTATACCAATATGAGACCATGGGATCGTGTACAGGTTGCTAGACATCCTGAACGTCCAACAACATTACAATATATAGAAGCTATGTGCGAAAATTTTATAGAGTTACATGGAGACCGTTCGTTTGGTGATGATGCGGCTATTCTTGGAGGAATCGCTCTCTTTGAAGGACAGCCCATAACAATTGTTGGACACCAACGCGGAAAATCAACTAAAGAAAATATTCGACGAAATTTTGGTATGCCACACCCAGAAGGATATCGTAAGGCATTACGCTTAATGAAGCAGGCTGAGAAATTTAAGCGCCCAATTATTTGTTTTATTGATACGAAAGGTGCGTATCCAGGTAAGGCAGCCGAGGAACGCGGCCCAAGTGAAGCCATTGCCAGAACTCTTGCTGAAATGACGATTCTAACAGTACCAGTTATTAGTATTGTTATTGGAGAAGGCGGAAGTGGTGGTGCAATTGCATTAGGAGTAGCTAATCGCGTCTTTATGTTAGAGAACTCAACATATTCGGTTATCTCGCCTGAAGGTGCTGCATCGATTTTATGGCGAGATGGTAGTCTAGGGAAGCAAGCAGCAGAAGCAATGCGTATAACAGCACCTGACTTAAAAGAGCTTGACGTTATTGATGGAATAATCCCTGAAATAACTGGTGGAGCACACCGTAATGTTGCGAAGCAAGCAATTTATATAAAAGAATGTATAAGCGTCACACTAAAAACATTGAATTCTTTAAATGGCGAACAATTAATTGAGGATCGTTATGAGAAATTCAGAAAGATTGGACAATATAGAGAAGCTTAAATTCATTTTTAGGTTTTTAAACCCACGCATTTTGATCAAACCTTTTTCAAAATGCGTGGGTTTCTTCTATTATAAAATCAACGTTCGCAGCAAACTTTTAATCAAACTTTATTCCAAACCAACACTAATGTGCATAGCTGTGGAACAGTACCAGAACATGGAGAAGAAATATTAAGACAGCCAGAAAAATGTGCGTTGTCTGGACATTCTTGTCCAAGATGTCTGTAGATTTTTGTCCATATACACCATATACATAACGTATCCAAGCCCTCCTCCATGCCAAATAATTTTAGTTTACATAATATAAATTATAGGAAGTTATGTATCAATTAAAAGTATACTATTAATATTGAGACGAAAGCACTTGTGATGAAATACGATTTAAATTTTAAAATGCACTGTGGTATTATTTGTATTAATCGGTTTAAACCTTAAGAATTTTGTATCTAACTGACACTCTTAATAAACAACAGCTGCATATTCACTGCTTCCACAAGAACGAACATTAAAAATGATCCGAGTAACCAAATTATAAAAAAATAAATAAGCTGTGCTGGTTTCCCTTCTTCTTGATTTTTAGGTACTGTATGCAAATATGTTTCACCAAGAAAATAACTTAACATAATAGGATTTTAGGTTTTAACTAAAGCTCCCTTTACTCTATCCACATGAACTATTAGCATACTTCCCAAGTCATAACCACCGTTTAAATAAATCTCTCGTAAATAGAAAGAATATTTAGATTTTTATTGATGAATTGAAAATAATTACTTATACTTAAAACACTTATATCATTAACAATCGCTTAGAAAACATTTAAATACTATAGTACTGAGGAGAGGAAAGAATGGAAGAATTAATAGTAGAAAAAGCAATTCAAGATATTTATCCAGATGATTTCGCTTGGTGTTATGGGTGTGGCCGACTGAATAATGATGGTCATCACCTTCGAACTGGATGGCAAGGAGAAAATACTATTACAATCTATACACCTGAATCAAAATACATGGGTATTCCTGGATTTATTTATGGTGGTTTAATCGCATCATTGATTGATTGTCATGGATCAGGATCTGCAGCCCTTGCTCTGCATCGTAAAAATGGACACGAAATTGGTGATGGTGCAGTGCCACCTCGATTTGTAACTGCTAACCTTAATGTAGATTTCCTAAAACCAACACCACAACATGTCCCATTAAAAGCTATTGGGACTGTTGAAGAAATTCATCCGAAAAGATGGAAGGTTGAAACCGAAGTTTACGCACAAGATACTCTATGTGCTCGAGGTACAGTAGTTCTTGTTGTAATGCCTAGTACTTTTCAAAAAAATGATTAGCACTTCCCTTTCATCAAACAAGTTAGCCAACGAAGGTTAACTTGTTTTTTAAAGCTTATTATTATCTTTATTCCTGTACTAACAAATCATTTGGGAGACAAATCAATTTCTAAGTTTAATTCTTCTGCTTGTAAGTTTAAGAATAATTCTTCTATCTCCACCAAAAACCAAAACTATTTGTCTTAAAAATGGTCAAATAGTTTTGGGCACTAAAATTTAACAATTCTTATAAATCAAGCATTTATAAGACTTTTGGTTTTACAGTGAATCCCAAAGTCTTCCCTAACTGTCCACAGTACATCTTGCCTCCCCATTGATTTTTTTCATCTTGATTATCTGAATCACTACAACCTTTGGTTATTATTTTGCCATCTCAATCTCTCTAATCTATATGATTTGCACATTTTGCAACATCAGTTTGAACATCTTCTAAAACGTTATCAAACATATCTAGAAGCTCATGAATACGTTCATTCCTCAAACTATAGTAGCAGTATTTCCCTTCATTTCGACCAACTATAATGCCACAACCTTTTAAACAGGATAAATGTTGTGAGATGTTAGACTGATTTCCTTCTAGTTCCTCAACAATTTGAGATACAGTCTTTTCCTTCTCTTTAATACACTCCAAAATCTGAAGTCTTACCTTATTTGAAAATCCATGTATCATTTTAATTTTTAAATCAAACAAATTATCTGTCACAAAATCTCCTCCAATTCACATTAGACTTTACTAATATGTTTTGTTATTATCATATTCGATATTACTAATATGTGTGTCACACATATTAACACTATCTAATTATATGTGTCAAAATTTTCAAAAAATAAGTTCATTGGAGGTAAGAATCATGTTTGCATGGATGTAATAACGCTTACTATCATTTTTTTCGTAACCACTTTTAGGTCTTAGATTAACATTTTTGATGTTTCTATTAATAATGCTTACGCAACAACAAGTATTACGATCTACTAGTTTTCCCAGTTTTGCAAACTATTTTAGTTCCCAACGAAAATTAGATTTTTACAATTTATTAAGGCTTGAATTGTTACATATTTCATTTCCAATTTTTTTATTCACTCCTATTTTTGGTGGGTTCACAGGATTTAAGTACTTTTAAGCAATTCAAAAGTTCTGGAAATTAATTTAAAGTTAAGAGGTTGTAAATTTTGAATAATACATGGAACAAGATTATATATAAAATCGGCTCTTCCTTCTATGATAAATTTTTTAACACAGGTATTTTTTTGAAGGCTAGAAAGAAGGTTTTTCAAGAGATTCCTTTTAAAAACGAACAAAAAATTTTATATGTAGGTATTGGTACTGGCGCAGATTTAGAATTAATCGATTTTGCTGATTATGATATAACAGCAATTGATTTTTCACCTGATATGCTTGCTATAGCTAAAAGTAAATTCAAGCACTCTGCAATAAATTTTTTGGAGATGGATGCTCAAAAATTAATATTTGAAGATGATACTTTTGATTATATTGTAGCTAGCTTAATACTATCAGTCGTCCCGGATGAAAATAAATGTTTTCAAGAGATGATACGTGTTCTAAAAAAAGATGGTAAAATTCTAATCTTTGATAAATTTGCTCTTAAAAATCAAAAAAGCACATTGCTAAAGAAACTGTTTAGACCATTTATTAGCATGATAGGAACCGATATTGGTCGAAGTTTTGAGGAGCTGATTAATCAAAATAAACAAAGAATAAAAATTGAAAAAGATGAGAATGTAATGTTAAACGGAATGTATAGATATATAGAAGTAATTAAACTATAGATTTAATTCATAAATAGGCATGGTTGTTATAATTAGCACTATGCCTATTAAATTTTAGGCTGTACTTCTTTTTTCTCTTGTATTTCCAAACTAGTTTAAACTAACAAGATATGGTACTCTTGTATAGGAATTTTGCTGATTCATAGTGGATTAAAAGTTAATTAGCTTGGCGAAGCGTCACAACCAACTGACAATGTGTTTATACGATGAAAAAGTATTTGATCCCTTTAAAAACCGGGTCAAATTGTTGATAAACCAACAATTATAGAGGGAGTTATCTAATAATGATTTCTAGAGAAAAATTAGAAAATAACCAAATTTTCCTGTATGTAATTGTTTTGTTGCTAGCCACAGCAGTAGGATTATTTGCCCCCACTATCGGAAAGCAGTTAGACGTTACGATTTCATTTGTAATTGCTATATTAATGTATAGCATGTTTTCACAAATCCCATTTACATCTTTAAAAGAATCATTTTCTAACCGACGTTTTATTTGGGCTCTACTAACTGTCAACTATATTGTTGTGCCTATTATTGTATGGCTGTTAACAATGCTATTACCAGATCATCCACCTTTATTACTCGGTGTCTATTTAGTTTTACTTACACCATGTATTGACTATGTGATAGTATTTACGGCACTCGGGCGTGGTAATGAAAAAGCTATGCTTATTTCCACACCCATTCTCTTCATCAGTCAAATGCTATTACTACCTTTATATTTATGGTTCTTCATTGGTGATGAAGCAGCAAATATTGTTGATCCACAGCCGTTCTTAGAGGCATTTTTGGAACTTATCGTTATACCACTACTACTAGCTATTGCCCTGCAATTATTTGAAAAGAAATCATCTGCTGGAAATAAATTAATTAATCTTTCTGCGTGGCTTCCTGTTCCATTTATGGCGTTAACTCTTTTTGTTGTTGTATCCTCTCAAATAGGAAAATTATCTACATCCATTGATTGGATTATAAGGGTCATCCCCATTTATATTGCCTTTATGATTATTATGCCTTTTATCTCTAGATTAATTGGAAAATGGTTCAAACTTGATATTGAGTCTGGTAGAGCATTAATTTTTAGCGGTTCTACACGTAATTCACTTGTTGTGCTTCCACTAGCTTTATCTTTGCCAGATCACTTAAGTACACTAGTAGCCGCCATTATTGTCACACAAACCATTGTTGAAATTATTGGGGAAATAATTTATATTCGTGTAGTTCCGAATCTAATTTTACGCAAATAGAAATAATATTATTCTTAAAAAGAACGTGTTTGAAAAAGCTTATTTCAAATATGTTCTTTCTTTTTATTTCACCAGACAAACTCTTTAGTAGCATCTATTACACGAATTATGATAACAATCCTATACTTTTATGCAAATTCCCCCTCTTTATTTTTTAATTCTAAACCATTCACTAATACATCAATGCTAATTGCTGCGTAATCAGTAACGAAAATCTAAGAATCGTACGTATTTTGATATTTTCATTAAAAGGAATGATTATTTCAATACAAGTAATAAAAATCAATAATTTTAATTTAATTATTAACATTATCAATTTTTCGTTTTTGAAAAATTAAATATTATCATTTGAATTTTCTATTTTTTAATGTATAATCAAATCAACCAAAAGAAAGGAATTTCATTATGGCTTATAAAGTAATCACCAATTGCCCTGTCTGTAGTCAAACATTGAAAATTACAAAGTTACAGTGCTCCCATTGTCATACTACGATTGAAAATGAGTTTGAATTAAGTAAGCTGGCAACCTTATCAAAGGATCAGCTTCATTTTGTGGAAGTATTTTTAACATGCAGAGGGAATATTAAAGATGTTGAAAAAGAGCTGGGGATTTCGTATCCAACAGTTCGAGGTAAGCTAACAGACATCATTTCTTCCCTTGGATATGTACAAAAGAAGAAAAATGAAGTAGATGAGAAAAAGGTTGTAACCATGTTGGAGAATGGCGAAATTACCCCCGAAGAAGCCATTAAGCTTTTAAAAGAAGAATAAGGAGGAGCTTATCATGAAAGAGGAAATTACAAGAGTATTAACGATGATTCAGGAAGGGAAAATTGATGCAGATAAAGGATCCGAACTGATTCATGCATTACAAGAGAAAGAAAAAACAGGTAATAAGTCTTTTGAGAAAAAAACTGCCTATTTAGATAAAACATTAAAAGTTCGTGTGGTCTCAGCCGAAAATGATAACGTCACAGTCAATTTGCCTATCAAGCTTGTTAAGGTAGTATTAATGGCTGGACATAGCATCGCAGCGAGTATTCCACAGTCAGAAAAATACGTGAAGGATATAGACATAAACCTTATTATAGAGGCAATCGAAAATGAATTAGATGGTCAAATTGTTGATATTAAATCCGCAAATGGGGATACCGTTTCGGTCTTCATTGAGTAGTGATTTGCTTATGATATATGTAAAAGTAAAAGCAAAGGATGTTCGGTTTACTATTCCAGTTCCATATGCTATTTTGTCTTCGAACTTTTTTCAGAAATATGTAAATAGATGGACCAAAGATTACTTCGAAAGAAAAAAACTGGACCTTAGCTTGCCTTATTTAGACAAAAAAATGCTAATGCCTATTGTCAAGGAATTGAAAAATTATAAAGGGATCGTGCTTGTAGATGTCAAAGCTAAGGACGGTACTGAGGTTAAGGTTAGACTATAGAATATGCCTTCTACTGACATTTCGAAGAAAAAGCCTAATTTCTCGCCTATAATATCGAAATAATTGTAATATAAAAACTCACATACTTAAACCCCGCTCTAAAATTAGCGGGGTTTAAAATATAGTTGTATAATTTATGATATAGGTACATCACTATACAAAAAAAATATAACAATAACAATAAAATCGTTTAAGTTCTAATTAAATTGCGCCATATTGTTGAATAACATGGACGTTCTATGATTAATTTGTGTAGCCCTGGAATAAAGTTTGATTAAAAACACCTCACAAACCCCTATTTTACGATAAATTAAAAAATCCCTTTTGAAAAAAGATTGATCAAAAGGGATTCTTATTCAGCAGATTTAAGTTTGATCATTTTCTACCTCTGTTCTTCCACAATTGCGCACGATTGTTGAATAAACCTATACTCTTCTTTTATTCTTATACATCAGGATTTTCACTAGAGGCTTTCCACTCCAATTCATTTAACAGATTCAATGCTTTTTGAGTTGAGTCAATCAATGAGAAATCTTCTTTTATTTTTCTTAACTTCAATGCTTCTAAAAAACATTCTTCGGCTTCATTTTGCCTCGCTAATTTCATAAGGCATTTATCTTTGTGTTGCTAGCCATACATGTGTATTTCTCCTTCTATTTATCAGAAATTTATCAGAAACCTTTTTCATTTCCAATCTAACCTTTTCAAATAGAAAAAGCACAATTCTTGCTGCAGAAATGCGCACGATTGTTAGGTTACTTCATAATAAAATTTACAATAATTCAAGTACGATTCCCACATAATAATCAAATCAATATTTAAAACAATAACAATATAATAAAAAACAAAATAAATTTATTGATAATCGATAAATATTGTATTAAAATCATATAATCATTAAATCAGTGAGGTGCGTTAAATGAATAGTAAACTAGGTTCAACTTTTTTCTTAAAGGTTGTTGCTTTTCTTATTGGAATTGCGATACTTGCCGTGTGTATATTTTTGTTGCCTGAAGCAGCCAGAAAAGATGCTATTGTGCATCCAGGGGATTACTCGATATATCCGTTGTTAATATGTGCTTATGGAGTATGCATTACGTTTTCTGTAGCTTTGTATCAAGCATATAAACTATTGAGTTATATCGATAGTAACAACGCTTTTTCCGAGTTATCCCTTAAATCCTTGAAGGTTATAAAAAAATGCGCTTTTACAATTATTTTCTTAATTTTATTAGTAATAGTTTACTTAAGGGTGTATGCCATGTTCACGGGTGATGATCCAGCAGGTCCAATAGCACTTGGACTAATAGGGATATTAGCAACAACTATCATCGCTGCCATTATGGACGTACTTCAAAAGCCATTAAAAAATATCCTAGAAAAAAAGAAATAAAAATGTAGATGTTTATTTTGCAGGTATAATATCTTCTTTCCCTATTAAATTAAATTAAATGGCTCTTAAATGAAAAATTGGCGCCTATTCTTTTTCAAGAATTGCGCCCTTTTCTTGAAGATTCGATATTGAGATTATCTGAAAATCAAATACCTCAATGTGAACCATTTTATTTTTTTCACTTTCTCAACTCACTATATTGTATATGAATTCTGTCTTCTGGTTTTTTGTCAACTGTATATAGCACAACAAGAAAGAATCACTCTAAAGGTTTCATTAAGAGATACATATCTGCGGACCATTTTGAATTGATATGCCTACTTATTGGATAGCCATATCGATCGTAAAAGTTACGGATGACTTTATGGAAGGTTGGCATATATTGTTCTAGAATGTTCTCAAATGCGTTAGCAAACAGCAGCTGGCGGTTCACGGGAATTCTTTTTCCTCTTCTAATGCCAGCTCTGATCGGTTTGACCAAGTTTTTATGCCCTTTAGCAGAGACCATACACAAATAATGCCCGTCACCCTCTACTATCACTGGTTTTGGCGCAGGGATATTTGAATAGTTGAAAGAGCTTGTCTCAAGGAACACCCGGATAAAGCTATCTGGTCGTTGTCCAAACAGGACCAAAATCAACTGGATGATGACCAAAATTGGAAATAAACATATTGCCCATATTTTTGACATCCTTTGATAGTTATTAGATATTCTGTAGAGAAATAAAATGAATTTATTATTGTCCTCTGCCTCTTTTTCATTCTGGCTATCAAGAAAATGATTCAGGGAATCTTTCAACCTTGCGATATATAAAAATAATAATGATAAAAAGCTAATTTGCAGTAGGAGGACCGTAAGTTCTTCACCATCATGTGAAAAACCTGTATGAGTAAGATAGACAATTGCAAATATGATATTAGATATCATTAATGTACTACATATCACATACACAACCGAGGAAAGTGACCCATCGGTAAATGTTTCCTTAAAGTGAACGAAAACGTTCCTCAAGAATATGGCCCGTTTGTGGAACAAGAAAAAATCCTGTATATCAACACAGGATTTTTAATCAAATCTTTTTATAAACGTCGTGACTTTATTTCAAATCTACAATTTGTTGTTAATCACTTCTTTACAACATAGACTTTACATCACAGCGTCGACAAAGACGATTTTTTTTTGTTTTTTGCTGGCAATCGCCGCAGTTTGGGCAAATCGCAAAGAAATTATTACCTAGATGTGCATTTTCACAAAAATTAGCTAAGGCAAAATCACCATTACGCTTTTCTGCGTCTAATAACCAGGCAATATCTCTTTTTGCTGTTATTTCTTCAATTTGCTCTTCGGTTAAAAAGGTTGCTTCTATTTTTTTCTGCATTTTGTATATCTCAGTTCCACATTTACTACAGCGACGTACTCCCCATTCAACTTTACATCTCACATTTGAACAGACATACTCTTCTTCTCCCTTTTGTTGCTTTATTGCATTACCGTGGTTTCCACAAATAAAGCACACATGACGAACACCTAACGTAAAGAGTTGTAGACGTAATAACCGTTTAATATTTTCAGCCATATTTACAGCGGATGAAAATGCACCGTATTTCATATTTCCAAATTGTTCATAATGTTCATCCTCTAAAAAATTCATTCCTAGATTAAATAAGCGATGTAGTTCATTATATGTTAATTGCTTACTATAATCCTCTTCCTTGGATGGATGAATAATAAATGTTGAAATACCATTTTTTGGATATTTATACAGACCCTCGAGTTCAGCCTTACTTAACCCCTCATGAAACTGTACAAAAGTTGGAACTAGGCGATACGTAATTACTTTATTAATATCATGTCTAATCATTTCGAGTAAAATAACAGACCGTTCCGCTTCAAAATTTTCATTTTGAACACGTGTTACATGAAGCGAAACATCTGAGTGTGTAAATTCTACGACAATATCCTTACGTGGAAAAATATAATCATCCAAATAATCACCAATCGGAAGTTTCAACGGCTCACTTGCAACTGTAAATAGCTTCGTTTCCACAATCATTTGAAGAATATCAATAAATACACTATCTACATAATACGTCTGATAATCAATATGATCATGCCATTTTTGCTCTTTTGGTTCCCCTTTATTAAGAAACTCATTGTATAGCTTGTATAGTGTCTTGTAATCTCGGTTATATAATAGCACCTGATTTGGTTGAATGTAGCCATGTAGTTTTTGAAGTCCCCGGAATAAACGCAGTGCCTCACGCAATAATGCATGAAGTGGCTTCATTTGCCTATAGACACAGTTAAAAAATTCAAGGTATTGTTCGACATCTAGCTTTTTCCACTCTGCCTCTTCCCGTAAAATATTGAGTTCAATTAGACTGTTTGTATTGTTCATTTCACGTTGAATGTTTTGAATGTGCTCACGTAACAGCTTTAAAAATTGACGTACATTTTTTTCTAGCATATAGGCAAATGTAAAGACAAAACGGTTTTCGTGTACATCAAGGGATTCAATATACGACTCCTTTAATAATTGTTGAGGCACTGGTCGATTTAAAGTAGTACGGCGCCATGTCGTTGTATCTTTCATAAAATACTGAACAGTTTGTGGTGTCACAACGTCTAATTCCTCCGCATTCACTAAATAATGCTCACTCTCTAGCTTTAGCTTCGGTTTTCGAGTAATGAATTGCAAGTGTTTTAAAATGTCCTGACGATAATGATAAAACCAATAAGGTGAATGTTCTCCACACTCCTCAAGTTCTTTCTTTAGCTGGCTCCATAAATCTTGCTTTTCTTTTTTTGTATAAAAGTCGGCAAACTCTATATATTTCTCCTCATAGATTTCATACGCTGTTTTAAAATTATCTTTCCAGTCCCTATATAAAGTTTGCACATCGTGTAGCATTTCAGGAACAACTTTAAACGTTTTAGTACCGATAATGTTAAATGATTCGTATAAAATCTCTTTATCCAAAATATACTGTAGTTCGACCGTAACGATTGGCTGCATAAACGGCAAAGTAAATTCATAGATATGACGATCATCAAAAAATGTATGCAATATTTGATTGTTAATGCGGACTTTTTGTGGGATACACTGCGCGCCCCATGTTAACCTAAAATCGTATTGATATGGATGATCCAGATGCTCACCTTTATATGACAAGTAGGCCTCTTGTAACCAACGATTTTTATACAGTAGCTGAACACTATCTTGCATTTCGCTTCACCTTTTGGAATGCTTTTTTCGCTAACGACTGTTTGCGAATTGTATCTACTACACCCTCTAATTTATCCATTGTTTCAACAAAGGCATCGTCATAGCTTGGCATAATTTTTGGTACGATTTTAGAAACAATTTGTAAATCAATTGCAACATCCTTATTCCAATTGTTTGCTGCATATGCCTGCAAGAAAGCACGGATATGACGGCGTGGACGATTTCCAATTTGAAGATCTAAGTTTTCACTTAAAATACTCAATACCTTTTCAATGCGCTGCATTTCACGATCCACATTTTGTTCCTCAATTACTTCACGCTGCTTTTTAAAGCCCACAAAGCTAACTGCTGGCATTTTAGCATGCTCTTTCACCTTTTCCATATTACCAATTTTATCGCTTAATACTGCTTGGAAATCTAATACCTGTGCACGATCATATATTTTGTCACTCAGTGTATATGTAGAGTCATCTTCATTTATTGTCCCGATAAAGAATACGTTAGAAGGAATTTTCAGCTTATTGCCTCCATCAATATATTCTGATAATGTGCCTGATGTGCGCCCCATTGTATCAAACAATTCAATTACTTGCTTCGATTCCTCCAACTCTAACTTTGAGTTAAAGTCTGAGAAGTAATATTCCACACGTGCTAAGTTCATTTCATCAAGCACAATAAAGTAAAACTTATCACGATTCTCAGGTAAGCGTGCTTTAAATAATTCCTCTGTAAAAGGTGTTGGCATAAAGCGCTCATTGAAATGATTATAAAATCCAATTAAATCCGTTTTGCTTTTCCAATTGGGCTGTACAGCAATTGTTTCACATACACCGCCTAATGCGTGTGCAACAATTTTGGGAAGGCTTGTTTTTCCTGTACCAGATAAACCCTTTAAAATAATAAAACGTGAACTCCTCATGGCTGCTAAAAATCCTTCTACCATATCCAATGAAAACTCATAGTTTCCTGCTTCGCTTGTCTCAATAATTCGTTGCTTAATTACTTGATCTCCTGGATAATTATCTACCTGGTTAGGCGTTTTTTGACTAGTTTCTATTAACATCTGGAAGCTCTCAAATACACGATTTTCATCTGATACTGCCTCTTGTTCACGCTTTTGATAACGCTGAATTTCTCGTTCTAAATTGCGTGTACGATATAAGTAAAATGCACGCTGTCGTTCGGCATGCTCTAGGATTTCTGCCTTTTCCTGTTTTTCCTCAAGCTCTATACGAAGCTGTTGTAACGAATCACGCAGCTTCAAATTTTCAGCTTTGATTGCTTTATTTTGTATTGAAATTTCATCATATTCATCACGGAGTGACTGTAAATGCTCCCATTGAAATGCTGCCTCTTTATATTGTTGTATCAGCTCCTGCTTTTGTTGTAGCTGTTGCTGTAAAAATGTTACGTTTTCTGATATATAAGCTACATCATCTAGGTTATTTTTTAACTGTTTGTTGGTACGCTCTAATTCGTCAACATATGGACGAAGCTGTGCATAACGCTCCTGTATACGTTCAAGTTCCATTTTTGTTTGATGAGCATCCTCAATATTAAATATTGCCTTTTCTTGCTCGAATGCCTCTCGTTCTGCATCCAGCTCATCACTTACTTCCGTTAATGCTTCCTGCTGAGATACTACAGTATCCTCCAATACTCGCATCTCTTCAGCATGCTGTTCTGCTAACGAATCCAGCTGTTTTTTCTGTTCATGTTTCAAAGCCTTTGTTTGCTTTTCATAATCTGTCTGTTGTTCTTCGAGCTGTTCCTTTAGCTCCTCCATCTTACCTTTTAAAAACTTGAGCTCATCTTTATATTTGTTTGTTACCTCCGTTTCTCTCTCATCTGCTTCTTCCATTAAAATAGCAATTTGCTTACGTTGTGTATGGACTGTCGCTTTGCTGGTTTCGTACAGCTTCAGCATAGATTCATAATCTGCCTGCAGCATCTCTAACTGCTCTTGTAGTGAAATGATTTCTGTTTCCAATTACTTCTCCTCCATAAATCGAATAAACGCATACATGCTTTCACGTAGCTCTGTAAACAATTCTATGAATTTTTTATTTTGCATTTCCATTAACCAGCCACTATGATGTCCTGCTAGCTTATTTCGAATTGCGACAATATCTTCGACATATGTTAATCCTTGTGGGTGCTGGAGGACTTTTTCATAAAAACTCTTTTCTCCTAAATAATCACTTATTAACAATGCGGCAACGTAGTCACGGCTTCCATAATAATGGACATTTTGAATAGAACCGTATCGATTCATTTTTTCAGCAAGTTTTTCAAGATTACACCAGATTGCTTGTGGAATATGGTCACTAATTGTATAAAAGTCTGCCTTTAGCGCCTTACGATTCACATGGCCATTTAATAACCAGCTTTTCTTTACTAGAATCGGCTCGATTTGAATGTACGGCTCTAAATGTTCCTGTAATAGTGCTTCCGCCATTAAACCAAATGTATTTAAGCTACTTGCACGATCTCCTTTTTCACCATTGCCATTTTTATAGCGTAGATAATCGCGTTCACACGTTTGTAAATACTCATATAAGGCATCTGATACTTGCGCTCCCTGTAACATCGTTTCAATATTTGCAAGTGTATCTTGCTGCTCATTTGGAGAGGAGCCAAAACTCTGCAATTCCGCTTCTTTTGCCATTAGCTCTACTAAACGAATTGCCTCCTCGCCAACGTCTTGGCCTTTAATCAGCTCATATAACTGCACAGAGTGATCATCTGTAAAGGGGGAAATGGCACTCACTTTCGTATACAGCTCACCACTTTGCGATTGCATAATCATCCCTGTAAGCTGCACAGCAATATAACCACGTTTTACAAAAGGGTATGGCTGCTTTTCAACACGAATCATGGTGTTAATCTCTTCATTAGCTTCATCCTCAAGATGGCTAGACAATACAATGTCTGTATCGGCTACTCCTTCTGTAAAACGCTTTTCTTGATATAGATTAAATTGATTGACCGCAAGCTTCAGAAGTGTCTCAAACGACGTTTGTTGATACAACTCAAGTGTAAGTGGAATGTTGCTGGTTAGCATTTCCATATTGTAAGTATCATGACTCATTAACAGTTCCTTTTCATGAATATAGGTAAAAAATTGTCCTCGAATTTCATCATACATCATGTAACCTTTTTTATATTCATAGCTAACAGCTACCTGTTTTTTTACTGTTTTATATTTCCCTGTCATTACCTCTTGAAGCTGTTGCTCCTTTAATAATTGCTGAATTTCTTGATCAACGATGAAATGAAATTCCACTGGGAAACCAAGCTTTTCACATACTTCATCTAGTCGGAAAGGAGCGATATCCCCAAGCTTTAAGAGTGTTTGAGCAATTATGCTATGGTCAATTTTTTGTACACTCCAATATTCCACTGGCACAACTGCAACTGGATAATAAACGAACAAACTATTGGGCTGATCTTGCTGACGCATTGTGCGCTGAGTACGTGTTAAATCAATAATGCTCAATATATCCTCTCTCCTTCACATAATCATAAGCATGCTGGAACATATTTGAATGGCAAAGCGTTTTTGCATCCCCAACGATAACAATCAACTTACGTGCTCGAGATAAAGCAACGTTAAATCGATTTGGTGAGCGTAAGAAACCAAGTGCACGTGCCTCGCCTTGATAACGATTACTTCGCACGGTTGTTAAGAATACAATGTCAAACTCCTTCCCCTGAAATGCATCGACCGTTCCACTTTGGACAGCCTGTTCAAGCCCCGCATTTTTCAGCTTTTTATTTAGCAACACAAGCTGTTCATTGTAAAATGAAATAATGCCAATATGACCGTTATATTGCGGACTACTTTTTAATAACTTTTTCACCTGTTCAATCAATACATCCACTTCATGTTCATTGACATAACGTCCTTGCTCACCCTGTCCCCTTAATGATACATCTATCCATGCTAAATGCTTGCCATTGTATAAGGAAGTATCATTTTGTAATGCACCAGCTGGCTGCCCATGGTAAAGCCCCTCTGGATAAAAAAGCTGGCTCACAAGCTCACCAATGTCTTCGTGCATACGGAATTGCTTATTAAGCATCACCTTTTTACCAACTGCTAAGTTTTGATACAACCGTTCAAATAGACTTTGGGCATACATTTTGTCAAATTCATCTGGAGGTAAATCGACTTCCTTTTCAAAGGCTGGCTCTAAAATATGAGGTAGCTGCTTATGATCTCCGACTAAAATGACTTTTTTACCGAGAGTCATCGGAATTAAAACGTCTAATGGATTGGCACGTGCAGCCTCATCGATAATAACCGCATCGAAAATGACATCATACAGCCTATGACGTTGTGCGACTGTTTGCTGACAAGTGGTTCCCTTTACTTGTGCATATAGACGAATACATTTAGCAAGTTCTAATGGATCCGCCTTAATTTGACGCATAAACTCTGAAATAACTGCTTGCTCAGCCAGTACAACGACTTGTTGTGATTCCTCTATAAGCATCTCAACCTCAACAATAATCCTCTGTAGTTGCCCCACTAGCTCATCGCTTGAAAACGATGTAGGGGCTTGTTGTGTAAATAAGTATGATACGAGCACCACAAGTTCATCTAATTTCTGCTGAAGGTTTTCTTGTAACGCTTTACTATCTTTACGAATAACGAGCTGTTGGCGTGTCTTTTTAATGTCTGTTATTAAGATGTCACATTGCTTATGTCGCTCCTTTGATTGTAGGAGAGCAATGTTCTTTAAAAATACTTGCCATTGCTCTACATCCTTTGTACTCCTAATTCCAGCTACTGCTTTAGGCAACTTGTCAAACTGCGATTGAAGTATTGGGTCAATGTCTACAGTTACATGGACATCCGCATATTGTTCTTCCTTCAATAAGGCTAATAGTTCATCTAAGGTTAAGATAAGTGAAATTGGCAGCTCCTCATCTCCCTCAAGCCCTTCCATATACTGACGTAGTGTCGTCAAAGTCGCTGGTGTAAACGGAGCTTGTGCTAAAAAATCACGAACATCTTGCAAAAGTTTCTCATAATACGGCATGTTTTGTTGAATGTCGACATCATCAAATGTTACACGACTTGCCATTTCATTCACAAGTCGACGATATGTTTTCAGCTCGCTTTCAACATATTTCTCGCCACCAAAACGATGTGCAGACATTCCATGCTCAATTAGCCCCTCCATTGCATTATCAACCGCTAAATGCTGGTATGATGTTAGTAAAATATCATTCATTCCTAAAGCAATTAAACTTTTCATAATCGTTTGAATTACTGATGTTTTGCCGGTTCCTGGTGGCCCTTGAATTAGCACTAGATCATTTGTATTCAATGCTGCTTCAATTGCTAGTCGCTGCTGGATATCGGCATCACGACCATTTACAAGGGTCGGCACATCAGCAGATGGGAAACGGTAATGAATAGCCCCCATTGGTGGTACTTTTTCAGGCTCGCTTAAATATGTACCTAAATTAGAAATAACCGATAAGCTTGCCATCGTTTTTTGCAATGCTATATCACGCCGACGTTGTGCCACTTCGTTCATTAATGTACTCACTTGCAAATTACCTTTTTTCGGAAATCGAAGACGATCTGCTGTGTCATCTAACATGAAATCGACTTCTAATTTATATCCATTAATATATTTTAATACTCCCACCTGTAACGCCTCTTCACTGCTCGGAATTTCAACAGATACTTGTTCTACCTGATCGAGCCAGCCAGATATATCATTTTTTCCCTCTAAGTAAAACGTTAGCTTACCATATACATAATCATAATCATTATATTGAAGTAATTTACATTGTTGTTGCTTTTGCGTAAGTAAATCACGCTCATAGTTCATATATTGCTTCCATGCATCTAAATATTTATCTACAGAGCTAAAATGCTCATGGAAATTTAGTTCCGTTTCAAGCTGCTCACCCTGTATCGTATCACGCAAGATAAGCATCGTATCAAACAACTTTGCTTTTTTTAATAAACGTTTTTTCTCCTCTGGCTTATACGTAATGGGCTCTTCTGCAACCGCAAATAATTGATCCTGCTCCCATATGAGTACTAATACTTTAGCTGAGCCTTTTTTTGGTTCATTACTGAAGAGGTAATATCGCTTATTTTGTTCATCATATGCAATATAAACTAAACCGATTTGATGTGGAAACGGGCTATGAGGCATTGATATATACAATTCTCGATTTAATGAACCATCTAATTTCGATAAATTAATAGCGATTTTTTCGACTCCTGTGACAATTTCCGTGGGTCTTACAACAGAAATTTGCACGATTTTCCTATTAATTGATTGCACCCATGCATAATATGGTAGATGGTGTTCAAGGATATGCTGGATTGTTGCGATTTCTTTTCGAATACGAACATCACCAATTCTCTCCCCATTGCAATAGACAACAATTTGACTCTGTTCCTTTCGAAATAACACTTGCTTCTGAATAATATGTTCCTTCTGTTCACTTTCTGTATAGATAGATAATTGAACATCTAAGCCATTGCCCTTCACACGATACATACTATGAATCTCCCTTCAACTTACGCTTTAGCACGGCATTTTCATTTCGATATTTTTTCAGTAATTCCCGTAGTTTTTTCGTATCATCTTCTTTTCGCTCGCTCGCACCACTACTTTTTTGTGGCGACATGTTTGTTGTTTTTTGCACAAGTTGACTAATTGCTTCATTTTTTGACTGTAACTGATTCTTTAACACTTCAATTTCCGTCAATAGCTTTTTTTGTTGCTCATTTAAGTCCCGAATTGTTTGACTATAACTAGACATTCTTTTAGCATCCGTAATGCTTGCTCGTCGTATTGCTTCATTTTGCTGATGCAGCGCAGTATTTTGCTTCCTTAATTCATTAACTTGCTCTATCAGTTGTTGAGACCCTATATGCTTTGCCTCAGTCGTTGTCTCTGTTTGATTACTTTGTAAAAATCTAATCGTATTTCGAGCCTTTTTTTGAAACTCAATATAATCTGTTTGAATTTTTTCCCGCTTTGTTTGCTCTTCTTCTATTTTCTCATTCGATATTTTTATAGTATGTTCCAACGTATCATGTGATTTTTTTAAGCGTTGATAGCGTTCAGTCTCTTTTTTTAGATTGTGTTGTGTTTCCACTTGCTGATCTATAAGCAGTTTCTTTTCAACTTTTAACTCCTGTGTTGTAAGACGATAGTGCTCTAAATGTTCTTCCTTCTTCTCAAGCTTTCCCTTCAACAACTCTATTTCAGCTTTGAACGCTTCAATTTCCTGTTGAAGCGGCTGTAATTGACTTGTTATATCATAAAAAAACATTGGATATTTTTTAGGAAAATGCTCACTTAAAAGCTGTGCAACATCTTTTTGAAATTGTGCACATATCCCCCCTAAATCAATGAATGCATCTATCGCTAGATCAAGTTGCTCAGTATTAGAAAGCTGAAAACAGGGCATAGAAGGCTCATACTCCTCTAAAATTACGGCCACTTGTTTTACTAAGCTTGTCTGAGCTAATTGGTATGCGTCTAAAAACGTTTCGTCCTTCCATTCGTCAATTAAATAATGGTGCAACGCCTCAAACATTGTGCCCGCAAATGCTTGAAACACCTCTGGAAAATGTTTCTTTGAAAAATGTAGTTCAATTTCTTCTAAATATTGGTCACTCACGTATATCCTCCTCACCTAATTAATTTCAATAATTAGGCCGTATAGTATATATATTGCAAAAAAGGCTATTAGTATTTATATTGTACGAAAATATACATGCAATAAGCTATTAAAAATTTGATTAATTATTCAATATAACGACAAGCTTCGATAAGGATCAAATAATTCAATATGAACTTAAGATGCATCAGATATTTTCCAATCTAGTAAGAACTATAGTGACAAAATACAGTTAAGAGACTTCATGTAAAACCTATGTCAGTTTTTGAAACACCAACTTATTTAAAATGATGTTTCTTCCTATTGATTTAATTAGTAAAGAAGGTAAAGCATTGTTAGCAAGGAAGAAGTTAATAATTGGCTGGATGAGTAAAAAAGGAGTTGTCCAGAAATTCTTAGGACAACTCCTTTGCCATAAATTTTGTAGATTTGCTTAAATAGTTTATTAAAAAATTATAGTTTCTTTACATACAGTATCCTTTCTAATTAAAAAAAGACAAGAAATTCTTGTCTTTTTTAATCAGAAGTCTTCTATACGTCTAAGTTGTTATTGATTGCTTATTTTGTTAAAGCCTTTATGTCCGCCACAATTGTATCAACTGGTACATCTGTTGTGCCATCATAATCTTTAACAACTGTACCATCAGCATTGACTAAGTAGTATCTTCCCATATGTATAACTTGGTCAGAATTTGGATCATTTTTTACGTGTGAATTAAACGATTTCATTGCAAACTGTTCAATAAACTTTTGATCATAGCCAGTTAATAGCTGCCATTTGCTTTCATCCGGGACTGAATACGTTTTTAAATAATTCGTTAAAACGTCTGGTTTATCAACTTCTGGATCAACGCTAAAAGCTACAATTTGATAGTCTTCCAAGCCTTTATCCTTTAGCGCTTTTTGGACCTCTGTCATATTAAACGTCATTGGTGGACATACGGTATTACAGTTTGTAAAAATAAACATCGCCAGCCATGGCTTGTCTTTAAAATTCTCTAGATTAACCTTTTCATTGTGTTGATTTGTTACCGAAAAATCCTGTACCTCTATATTCATTTCTGGCTCAAATTTATAGCTACCGCAAGCAGCTAAAATGCTACTTAATGCTAGTATCAATACAAGCATTGTACTTTTCTTTTTCATTAATTTGCCCACTTCCCTTCAATTTACCACTATTTTTTATTGTATAAATTCTAACCTTGAAATACAAGATTATGGTCTTAACCTTACTATTTTATATGTCTAATCTTTGTATATTGTATGATTTTGCCATACAAATATCCTGTATATTCCAAATAATTCTCGCTTTTTCAAATTTTTTTTAAAGCTGTTTTTTACTATTTTGGTTATTTCCCAAGACATCAGATAATTGTTATATAACAAAGTTTTTATGCTTTTTTAAATCTTCCATTATTTGATAGCACAATAATAAATTCATTAAAATTCTCTTTTGTGTTTAAATATTCTCCTACATTCAGAATTATTATCACCAAACTATTTCAATAATATTATTCTAATAGGTAATTCGGTTCTCTTTCATACGGAATAATTCTATTAAATCCTTATTATTTCTATGTTATTTCCACAAACACAAAGAGACTAAAAATTATAAAAACTCAAAATTTAGTATTGCATTATAGGAATATACCTCATAAAATAAGTGAATATAACGGCGATTGAAAAAGAAATATGTCGTTTAAAACAGAAATATAACACTTTAGGGGGAATAATAATGGCAAACATTTCTGGTAACAAAAATGTAGAATCAGTTGATTATAGTGCAATTGAAGCTATGGAATCGTTCAACAACTTCGTGAAAAAGAAAAATACCTTCCTTTTCTCGATTACAGCAGTATTTTTAATTCTTTATATCTTGCTGCCAATCCTTGCTTTCCAGCCTGTACTACAACAAAAATTCATCGGAAATATTACAGGTGTATGGGTTTATTCAGCAGGATTATTCATTATGACAATCGTACTTTGTACAGTATATGTAAAAAAAGCTTCTTCATTCGATAAAGCTGCAGCAGCTGTGCTAGCAGAATATCATGCGAAAGGTGGAAAATAAATGAACTTGGTATCTGTTGGTTTCTTTTTAGCAATCGTTGGTTTGACACTTGTTGTTACCTATATCGCAGCAAAGCGCACGTCTTCTGCAGCGGATTTTTATACAGCTGGGGGAGGTCTTAAAGGCTGGCAAAATGGCTTTGCAATCGCAGGTGACTATTTATCTGCAGCCGCATTCCTAGGTGTATCTGGTGCAATCGCTTTAACAGGTTTTGATGGCTTTTTCTTCTCTGTTGGTTATGTAGTAGCTAACTTAGTTCTTTTATATGTAATTGCAGAACCAATGCGTAATTTAGGTCGTTATACATTAGCTGATATGCTGACTGCACGTTTTAATGAAAAACGTATCCGTGGAGTTGCTGCTTCAGGAACAATTATTATCGTTATTCTTTATATGATCGCTCAATTAGTAGGTGCAGGTGCTCTTATTAAACTATTATTCGGAATTGAATATTGGATTGCTGTGTTAATCGTAGGTGTAATGATGACAACTTACGTATTGTTTGGCGGTATGACTGCTACATCTTGGGTTCAAATCATTAAAGCAAGTCTTCTATTATTTGGGACAGGTTTATTAGCTACTCTAGTATTAGCTAAATTTGATTTCTCTCTTATGAAGATGTTTGATACAATCGCTGTTAATCACGGAGAAAAATTCCTTGTACCAGGGATTAAATATACAAGTACGGTTGATTCTGTTTCTATGATGATGGCACTTGTTTTAGGTACATCTGGTTTACCACATATCTTAATGCGCTTCTTTACTGTTAAAGATGCTAAAACTGCCCGTTCTTCTATTTCATGGACTACTTGGATTACAGCTATTTTCTTCTCATTAACTATTTTCTTAGGCTTTGGTGCATTAAATTTTGTAGGTTTAGATAATATTCTTGCTGAAAGTAAAGCAGGTAACACGGCTGCCCCACTACTTGCTCACTACTTGGGCGGTGATGTGCTGATGGCATTTATCGGTGCAGTAGCATTTGCCACTATTTTAGCCGTTGTTTCAGGCTTAGTTTTAACAGGAGCTTCTGCGATTTCTCATGATATTTATGGCGAAATTATTAAAGGTGGTAAATTAACAGAAAAGCAACAGGTACTTGCAGCTCGTACTGGCTCTATTTCAATTGCTATTGTGTCGATTATTCTTGCTCTATTTGCACAAAACCTGAACGTATCGTTCTTAGTTTCCTTTGCATTTTGTATTGGTGCTTCAGCAAATCTACCTGTTATTCTTTACACAATTTATTGGAAAAAATTCAATTCAACAGGTGCCGTTTCAGCAATGGTAACTGGTTTAGTATCATGTTTAGTGTTAGGTGCAATGGGGCCTAATGTATGGAGTCCTGTTGAAGGAGCAGCAATCTTTGTTGGTAACCCTATTGTGCCTCTAGCAGTGCCAGCAATTATTACAATCCCACTTGGCTTTATCGCTGGTTATTTAGGATCTATTCTATCCTCTAGCAAAGTACCACAGGCAGAAGCAGATCGTATTTACAAAGAAATTCGTGTTAAAGCAAATACAGGTGTATCGGTTTCTGATATTTCACATTAATCTTTAGCGCTTTACAAACTCAAATTTTCTGTTCTACAACACTAACAATTTAAGTAAAAAACTCGATTTTTTAGTCGAGTTTTTTACTTTTTTATTATAAAAATTTTACCAATTTACTTATTGAACAATACTATTCTATTTCCAAAAAACAGAAAAAACCCAATTTTCACTAGGTAAATAGTGTTTATTTTTTATGGAAAAAATAATTTTATTTTCAATTTTTAACCTTATTTTATGCCCCGAAATCTAGATTTGTCCTCGTTTTGTATATTTATCTGAATTTTCCAAAACCCCTATATTTCTAGGCTTTGTCATATATTTTCTCTTCCAAGACTATTTTTCTAAAAATTTTTTTTACATAATTTTTCTGAAATGTATTGCAATTTAGTGAACTGTCTCATAAAATGAAGATGTGAATTCACTTAACTAGCAAAATCAAGTCTTGAAGCAGTAAAAATAAACACAAAATGGGGAATGTTAATGGCGAACAATCAAGCAAACAAAGGCGTCGTGATTGACTATGATGCAATTGCAAATCAAGAATCGTTTAAATCACTTGTACGAAGAAAGAATTCATTTCTTTGGACTATGACTGTAGTCTTTTTAGCAGCATATATGTTGCTACCTATTCTTACTTCGTACACGACAATTCTACACCAAAAGGCATTTGGGGAAATCACTTGGGTGTGGGTTTATGCAGCAGGATTATTCATTATGACATGGAGCTTATGTCATTTATATGTAGCTAAAGCAAACAGCTATGATAGAGAAGCAAAAGCAATTATCACAGAATATGAAAACGGAGGTGGCCGCCGATGAGCTTTACTGCAATATTTTTCTTCGTAGCAATTGTAGGTCTTACATTAGTTATTACATGGTGGGCATCTAAACGTACTTCTTCTGCAAGTGATTTCTACACAGCAGGCGGTGGTTTAACTGGTTGGCAAAATGGACTAGCTATCGCTGGTGACTACTTATCAGCAGCATCGTTCCTAGGTATCGCTGGTGCCGTTGCACTATTTGGGTTTGATGGATTCTTCTTCTCTATTGGATACTTAGTAGCCTACTTAGTGGTACTTTACATCGTAGCTGAACCACTACGTAACCTTGGTAAATTTACTTTAGCAGACATGATTACAGCACGTTTTAACAGTTCAAAAGTTCGTGGTACAGCAGCATTAAGTACAATTACAATTGTATTGTTCTATATGATTGCACAGTTAGTTGGTGCAGGTGCACTTATTCAATTACTTCTAGGAATTGATTACTGGATGGCGGTACTACTTGTAGGTATCATGATGACAACTTACGTACTATTTGGTGGTATGACAGCTACATCTTGGGTACAAATCATTAAAGCTTGCCTATTAATGTTAGGAACTATCATTATTTCTTTCTTAGTATTAAAAGAATTTGGTTTCAGTATTTCAACAATGTTCTCGCAAATGGCAACAGAAACTGAGCATGGTGCAGCATACTTAAATCCAGGTCTTAAGTATACAAATGGTATTGATACAATCTCTATGCTTATCGCATTAGTATTAGGTACTGCTGGTCTTCCACATATCTTAATGCGTTTCTTCACAGTAAAAGATGCGAAAACAGCTCGTTCTTCAGTAATTTGGGCTACTTGGATTGTAGGTCTCTTCTACGTTCTTACAATTTTCTTAGGTTTCGGTGCTGCGGCATTCGTAGGTTCTGAAAAAATTATTGCAGCAAATGCTGCTGGTAACATGGCTGCCCCACTTCTGGCAGAAGCACTTGGTGGCGACATTCTATTCTCATTCGTTTGTGCGGTAGCTTTCGCAACAATCTTAGCCGTAGTAGCGGGTCTTGTACTTTCTGGTGCGTCTGCCCTTTCTCACGATATTTATGGACAAATCATTAAAAAAGGTCAAATTACAGAAAAAGAGCAAGTACTTGCAGCTCGTATCGGTTCTATTACAATTTCTGTTGTTTCTATCCTTTTAGCACTTGGTGCACAAACATTAAACGTAGCGTTCTTAGTATCACTTGCATTTTGTATTGCTGGTTCTGCTAACCTACCAGTAATCATTTATACAATCTATTGGAAACGCTTTAATACAGCTGGTGCTGTAACGGCAATGTTAACAGGTTTAATCTCTGCATTAGCACTTGTTGCGGTATCACCAAACATCTGGAATCCAGTTGAAGGAAAAGCGATTTTCGTAGGTGAGCCGTTAATTATGTTAACAAATCCAGCATTAATTTCGGTACCACTTGGTTTCCTTGGTGGTTTCATTGGAACATTACTTTCTAAAGAAAATGATGAAAAGAAATATCGCGAAGTGGATGTTAAAGCAAACACAGGTATTTCAGTTCAAGACGTATCTCACTAATAATATGATAATTGCCTCGTAAGTAAATTACTTACGAGGTTTTACATTTTCTGTTCTATTCAGTATTATATTGATAATAAGTATTGGAGGTAATACTATGTCACAATCAAAAGCCAAAAAGAAACGTATGCATCTAAAGCGTACAAAAGGAAAAGATGTTGAAATCGATCGTCAAGCCTCCCCTTTTAGTACGCATGAACGTGTCACAAAGTCAAAGCAAGAAACAATAGAAAGAAACTTTACAAAATACAAAAAGCAGCGTATAGATGAATAGATACTATACACTGCTTTTTTATTTATTTTAGATTGTAAAATGATTTTGTATTTTGTGTAATTATTTTTGCCGCTTCCTGTGTTGATAACCCCTTTATTGATGCAATGACCTGTACAGAATGATTCATCATCCAGGGAGATGTACGTTTATTGTCAAAGGGACCTTCAAATGGCCAAGGCCCATCCGTTTCCACCATGATTAGTTCGATTGGATATTTTGTAATGAGCTGTTGAATCTCCTCTTCATACGTACAATCAGGCGTAACAGAAATAAAATAGCCATTCTGAATCATGCGTTCGACCACTATCTCATCTCCCTTGAACCAATGGAAATGTACTTTCGTTACTTGATGTCTTTCAAGCAAATCACAAGCAAGAGCTGCATCCTCATAAACCGCATGTAAAACAATTGGTTTATCTATTTCCTTTGCCAGCAAAATAAAACTTTCCAACAATGCTGTATAAGGTCGATAATCAATATTCTTTTCTTGTTTTAAATAATATGGCAAACCTACTTCACCTATTGCTATCATTTCATGTGCATGTTGGCGTATCCAATCAAACAAAGCATCCATTTCCATTTTACTAGGTAAGGCTTGCTCAGGATGAAAGCCAAATGCAGCCTTGACATTTTTATAAGTTTTCGACAGCATCCACGTTTTTTCACATGATGCAAGATTCATACTGACAGCAATAACATATTCAGCTTTCTCAAGTAAAGCAGGTATCTCGTTTTCCTGATACTGATCCAAATGAATATGGGCATCAATCAACATAGACATCATCCTTTTCTTCTTTTAAAAACGTAAATAATTGTTGCTTTAATGCTGTAAATGTCTCAGAATGACGAATCTCCTCTTGTCGTGGCCGTACAAAAGGAACAATTATTTCTTGTTTAATTGTTGCTGGTCGTTTCGATAGTACAATAATCCGATCTGCCAAAAATAGCGCTTCCTCAATACTATGAGTTACAAATAAAATAGATTTTCGATATTTTTCCCAAATGGATAATAGCCAAGCTTGCATTTCTAATCTTGTAAACTCATCTAACGCAGAAAATGGCTCATCTAAGCATAATATAGGCTTGTTACTAACAATTGCACGAATAAAGGACACTCGCTGCTGCATACCACCAGATAGCTCACTTGGATAGGCATTAACAAATGAAGCGAGACCCACTTTCGCTAACCACTCCTTTGCAAGTTCTATATTCGGCTTTTGCTGAAGCTCCTCTACAATTGTGACATTTTCTAAAATAGTTCTCCATGGTAGTAAGCATGGCTGCTGAGGCATATAGCCAATCGTTCCTCTTTTTTGCTGTATATCTGCACCGTTTAATAAAATGGCTCCCTTATCAATCGAAGAAACACCTCCAATTAATTGAAAGAGCGTACTTTTCCCGCTACCAGACGGACCAATAATTGCCACAAATTCACCGTCCTTCACCTCAAAGGATAAATCTCGAATGACCTGAAGAGTATCAAAGGATTTATCAATATTTTGAACGCTTAGCATGGAATCCTCTCCCCTTCACAATAAGCTTTTCTAGCAGTTGAATAGCGCTAAATAATACTAAACTTAAACAGACAATAGCCAAAATGGCCACAAACACACGATCTGTACGAAATGATGATTGTGCCAATGTCATATATACCCCTATCCCCTTTTTGGCACCTAACCACTCAGCAATAACAGCCCCCATAACGCTGTAGGTAGCGGCAATTTTAATGCCTGAAAAAATAGACGGGTATGCATATGGCCATTCAAGCTTCCAAAAGGTTTGTGCCTTTGTTGCCCCAATCATCTCAAAATAATGCTTCAATTCCGATGAGGTTTGACGGAAACCATCCATTGCAGCAATAACAATGGGAAAAAAGCATACAAGACAAATAATGATAAGTTTAGGTAATAAACCAAAGCCAAACCAAATAATTAATAACGGTGCTAGAACAAGTATAGGAATGTTTTGTGACATAATAAGAATGGGATAAAATAGTTCTCGAATAAATGAAAAACGATGCAGGAGCACAGCAACCGCTAGTCCACAACATATGCCAATAGTAAGTCCCAGTAAAGCTAACTTCACTGTTGCGAAGGCATGAGGCATAAATGTTTCATACGATCGTAAACCTTCTGCCAAAATAGCAATTGGTGCTGGCAATAACCAATGTGGGATATCTGCCAAACGCACAATTAGCTCCCATATGAATAAGAGGAAGGCGATAAAAATTATCGTCCTTCCCTTTTGTATTGCCTGCTTCATCACTTGTATTTCTCCGTTAACGTTCCCATTGTAATACCAGATGGCTGATATAAAATTTTCACTTGTGTAATAACATTGATGGCCCCAAGCTCTATCATCTTTTCATTCATCCGTTCAATGATTTCTAACAACGTTGTCAGCTCGCCCTCCATTGTCGTTTCTAAAGGGTGCACCTCATATTTCACGCCTGACGCATCAATAATAGCAATGGCCGCATCAACAAATGGAATAACATCTTCATATTTTTCTGTTTTCGGGATAATTTGTACACTGATTAATGAGTTTGCCATGTTACTTCGTCTCCTTTTTTGGTAAAAAGTCGTTCGTAAATGCTTGTTCTGCCTTAAATTCGCCCTCTAAAACGTTGTTGCTAGTCATCCACTTCGCATAGTTTTCCCAGACAGTTAGCTTTTGCTCGCCCCATTGAGCAGCGTCATCCTGATACTTATCTGCTAGCCACTCCTGACTTTTATGCACAAGCTCTTTATCTAAATCAGGTACTGCCTCAAGTAAAACATCTGCTGCCTCACTTGGATTACTGATCGCATATTCATAGCCCTTTGCCACGGCAGCGACAAATGCTTCAACTGTCTTTGGATCATCCTGAATCATTTTTTCATTCGTAGCAAGAACGGGTGTATAATAATCCAGTTGGTCACTATAATCTGTTAAATACAGCATGTTGAGCTTTTCACCACGAAGCTCAGCTTCAATTCCAGTCCAAGCATAGTAAATCCATGCAAAATCAATATCTTTTTTCATCATTGTAAAGAAATCTATATCACCGGCATTAATAATATCTAATTTATTAATATCTGCATTTTCAGTTTGCATTAATGACTGTAGAACAGCCTGCTCAAGTGGAGCTCCCCAGCCACCATATGTTTTCCCTTCAAATTTCTTCGGTGATGTAATGCCTTTAGAGGCAATTGAGGCAAAGCCAGAAGTATTATGCTGAATAATCGCCGCAATCGATACTAGAGGTACCCCCTGTACACGAGCCTGTGTAATTCCCTCCTGATAGCTTACACCAAACTGTGCCTTGCCAGATGCCACGAGCTGATCCGCTCCTGCGTCACCAGGTTGTAAAATATCAACATCCAAGCCCTGCTCTTCAAAATAACCTAATTTCTTAGCAACATATAGCCCTGTATGATTTGTATTTGGCGTCCAATCGAGTACAACGGACACCTTTTTTAATGCATGCTCATCCTTGTTGGTATCCTTTTTTTCGCTACAGCCCGCTAATGTTAAAAGGGCAGCCATAAGAACCAATAACCATTTTTTCATGCTGAATCCTCCCAGTAAGTAGTGTGAAAGTGTTCATAAAGGAATGTTCTACCAGAAGAAAGCGTATTCACAGTCTATCTACACCCAAGATGTGTATATAAAACAAAAAAACGCCTAGGATTCCTCCCAGACGTTGTGCAATCAATATCAAAAACTTACTTTTTTTGAATAGATGTTCCCTACGCTGGTACGAGCCAAATCAGGTTCAAAGGGTCAGCGTCTAACGGACACAATCTCAGCTGGCAACTACCAGCTCCCCTACATTCTTTCCATATGAACTTTTCGTTGATTATTATACCCATATCTCACTGTAAATAACAAGGCTCTATTTAATGAAAACGCTGTAAAAATAATTTAATTGCATCATCTTTTGCTTCATGAATTCCATCCTCCGTGAGATACTTTTCATTTATCCCAAATACCTGTAATGTCCCTTCTTTAGTATAACCTTGCGCTAAGAGAGCTAATGAAACATCTTTAAAGGCGTAAATTGGTGTTAATGAACCATCTTCTTCCACTTGATAGAATCTAAAGCGGTATTTCTCCTCCTTTGGTATCCATTCATGAAGAGCAAGACTATTTTGATAGGCTTTTAAAAAAAGGGCTTTTTTACCATCAAGTTTATGATAGGAGCCGTCTACTAAATCAACATATCCTGTCTCTAAGCTTTCTTCAGTTCTAAAGGAGGCATAGATTTTATGGTCAGTAAGTGCCACGTCATGTATGCCTTTAAAAGGTAAATCATATTGTTTTTCTTTTTCCGTTCCAACATCATAGAGCGTAAAGCTTACCGTTTCTACTCCATCTTTTTTAAAGGCTCTTGGTAGGAGCAACTGATTGTCCTGATAAATTGGCTGACTTACTGCACTATTATCAAAGGACTGTTTAAATTGTTTTACCTCATTTGTACGCAGATTTGTTAAGCTATAAATGGTATGACCTGTTCTGGTATCAGACATTTCTGTCAGTAGTGTATCATCTTCTAAATCCATAAAAGTATCCGTAGAAAAGCCTTTGACCTCTAATGTTTCTCTATTTTTTACAAACACAGAATTCCTATCATCAGCCATCCAAGCAAGCCAATCTTCATTTACTAACATTTTTGAAATAGGAAATTCACTTGTACTTGTTACTTCCGCTTTTTCAATATGTGTATCGAGTGAATAGGAATAAATGGTATTACCCTCGTAATAATAAAAGGAGTTCGTTGCATCATCAAAGATAGCTGTAGATAATGTATTAGCAGTTCGACCAGGAATACTAATTTCTTCATAGGATTGTTCACTTATTTGCGAAATCGTCAATTGTTCCTTTATTTCATCTATAAATGGATAACTTAGTAATGCCGTAAGTGCTAAAGCTGAAAATCCTACTGCTACGGGCTTCCACACATGTTTTTTTACAGGAGTTTGCTGTTGCTCAAATCTAACATGAGCAGCCTCTAAAATCTCTTCTTTTTTTTGAGGAGTTAATGCTAATTGATCTGGTATAGTAGTCTTTAATCGCTTACGTAAATTCATTTCCATTATAAATTCCCTCCTTTTCTAATTGGATGCCTACTCGTTTTCTCCCTCTTGCTAGCCTTGTTTTCACTGTATTGATTGAACATTGTAAAATGGATGCGATATCGGTGATAGATAGTTCATCATAGTAATAAAGCCAAAGGACCTCTCGATATTTCGTTTCTAATGTAGTAATACTGTGAGCAATAACATCCATTTCTTCTTGCTTTAAAATTTGAGATTCCACTGAAATAGAGGCTTCCTGCTTTTTAAAAAGACTAGTTAACTCTGTTTTCCGATATGCCCAGCTCTTAAAGTAATTGTGACACTCGTTGACGACCATACGATATAAGTAAGTTTTGACACTAGAACGTCCTTCAAATTGCTCCATCTGAATGTAATAGCGGATGAATACTTCCTGTACAATGTCCTCTGCCCTTTCTTTACTTTTTACATATGTATAAGCTAGTCGAAGTAAGTAATGACCGTATAAATCCATAACCTCCCGTAAATATATATCTCTTTGTTGTTTCTCCAAGCAATTCCCTCCCTTCATCAATTTGTATAAGTTAGACAAGGCATAATGCTTGTTGGTTTCATCTTTTCATTAATTTTGTATTAATAGCATTATTTAGTTGGTGCTGAATAATAATAAAAAACGCAGCACTCATAATGAATGGCACTTTAAAAACTAAAAAAAGTCAATTTGCATCACAGTTTTGTGGCAAATCGACTTTTTTAGTGTCTTTCTCATAAAGAGAACAGGCTTTAATCTAGCTTGGGTTTTGTTCTTTTTTTGCGATTAATACATGTGAAATTTGTCCGTCAGTTGCAATATCTACCTTGAACGAGCCATTTGAATGGCGATCTGAACGGGTTAGTGCATGAACATCTACGACCTCTTGCACACCTTTTTCAGTTTCAATGATAACATGCTCCTCATCTGTCGCCTTGACTACTGCAACGATACGATGAGGGTTTGCCTTTAATTCAGTTAAAACCTTTAAGCCCCGTTTCGCACGACTCGCCATCTCAACTTCAGCTACATTCATTTTCTTCACAGCACCTCGCTGCGTTACAATAACAACATATTCTGTGTCATTTGGCTGTAAAACATTGACACCAACAAGTGCTTCCCCATCTTTTAAGGTAATCCCTTTAACACCGCCTGTTTTCACGCCTGTTACTGGTAACTCCTCGATTGGGAAACGGATAGCATAGGCTGTATCCGTTGTTAATAATAATTCAGTGTCATCCGTAACGAAATCTGTAAATATCATTTCATCGCCAGCTTTAACATTCATCGTTTTTATCGGCTTTGAATAACGAGTAACAGCATAATCTGTCAAAGAAGAGCGTTTAATTTGTCCATCTTTCGTAGCCGTTAAAATATAGATATTCGCTTGTTCAAATGTGTCGAAGCCATAGACCGCAATAATGGATTCATCCTCTCCTGTCGGCACAATACTCGATATATGCTGGCCGAGATCCTTCCAGCGAATATCTGGCAGCTCATGTACAGGCTGATAAATATAATTGCCTCGATTTGTGAACAGCAGGAGATGATGTTGTGTATTTAAGGTTTCTTCATATAATAAATAATCTGAATCCTTCATTGCAATATCCTGACCATTTGAGGCTGCATGGGAACGTGTAGAAGTACGTTTAATATAACCATCCTTTGTTACAGTCACAACAACCTCTTCACTTGGTACAAGAACATCTAATGTAATTTTAATTTCTTCAATTTCTTGTTCAATTTTCGAACGACGTGGCTCTGTAAAACGTTTTTTAATATCAAGTAACTCCTGTTTTATGACGCGAATAAGCTTTGCCTCACTATTAAGAATGCCTTCTAGCTTGGCAATCAATTTATTTAATTCATCCTGTTCTTGGCGAAGCTCTGTAATGTCTGTGTTTGTTAAACGGTATAATTGCAAGCTAACGATTGCCTCTGATTGCACCTCTGTAAAGTCAAACTTTGTTTGTAAATTTAGTTTCGCATCTTTTTTATCATTAGAAGAACGAATCGTGGCAATCACTTCATCTAAAATGGACAATGCCTTAATTAAGCCGTCAACGATATGCGAACGATCCTTAGCCTTTTGTAAATCATAGATCGAACGGTTTGTAACGACTTCTTTTTGATGGGCAATATACGCATCAAGTAATAAAGGCAAGGTCATCATCGTTGGACGACGATTATGAATGGCAATCATATTAAAATTATAAGCTACTTGTAAATCCGTTGTTTTAAATAAATAATTTAAAATCCCTTGCCCTGGTACATCTTTTTTTAGCTCAATGACCACACGTAAGCCTGTACGGTCCGATTCATCGCGAATTTCCGAAATACCTTCTAGACGCTTATCGACGCGTTGTTCATCTATTTTTTTCACAAGATTTGCTTTATTAACATCATATGGCAATTCCGTAATGACAATTTGCTCTTTACCACCTTTAATCGGTTCCACAGTAGCTTGTGCACGAACAATGATTTTACCACGGCCAGTTTCATAAGCTTTTTTAATGCCGTCAACACCTTGAATAATGCCACCTGTTGGGAAATCTGGACCTTTAATAACTGTCATCAACTCATCAACTGTTGAATGAGGCTTTTCTAAGCGCATTAGAACACCGTCCAGTACTTCATCAAGAGCATGAGGAGGAATATCTGTTGCATAGCCAGCTGAAATACCTGTTGAGCCATTCACCAGTAAATTTGGGAAGCGTGCTGGTAACACGGTTGGCTCCATATCCTGATCATCAAAGTTTGGCACGAATTCAACCGTTTTTTTGCCAATATCACGTAGCATCTCTGCAGCAATAGCTGATAGCCTTGCTTCTGTATAACGCATCGCTGCTGGTGGATCTCCATCAACAGAGCCGTTATTTCCATGCATTTCAATCAGCATATGACGCGCTTTCCAATCTTGACTCATACGCACCATCGCTTCATAAACTGAGCTATCACCATGAGGATGATAGTTACCAATTACATTTCCGACCGTTTTAGCGGATTTACGGAATGGTTTATCATTTGTATTCCCCTCAGAAAACATCGCATATAAAATACGACGCTGCACAGGCTTAAGACCGTCACGTGCATCAGGCAACGCGCGGTCTTGAATAATATATTTACTATAGCGACCAAAACGGTCACCCATCACTTCTTCTAAAGGTAAATCTTGAAACTTTTCCGTACTACTCATGCTTGGTCCTCCTCTTGTTGGATGAATTCATTGTCTAAAATATTTGAATCATCCTCCATACCGAAGTTTACATTGGCTTCGATCCATTTACGACGTGGTTCAACTTTATCGCCCATTAATGTTGTGACACGTCTTTCAGCTCGTGCACCATCCTCTATCGTTACACGAATTAACGTACGTGTTTCAGGGTTCATCGTCGTATCCCACAGCTGGTCTGCATTCATCTCACCAAGACCTTTATAGCGCTGCAATATGTAACCCTTTCCAACTTTTTTGATGGCCTTTTGCAAATCATTTTCAGTCCAAGCATATTCAATCACTTCTTTTTTACCAGTACCCCTTGAAATTTTATACAAGGGTGGTAAGGCAATAAAGACCTTGCCTGCTTCAATTAATGGACGCATATAACGATAGAAAAATGTTAATAGCAAAACTTGAATATGTGCACCATCTGTATCGGCATCGGTCATAATAACGACTTTATCGTAGGCTGAATCCTCAACAGAAAAATCTGTGCCCACCCCTGCACCAATAGCATGAATAATTGTTGAAATTTCCTCATTTTTCATGATGTCCTGTAGCTTAGCCTTTTCTGTATTAATGACTTTACCTCGCAATGGTAATATGGCTTGGAATGTGCGATCTCGCCCTTGCTTTGCGGAGCCCCCAGCAGAATCACCTTCGACTAAATACAGCTCGTTTTTCGCAGCATTGCGAGATTGTGCGGGCGTTAATTTACCAGAAAGAATGGTACTGGCCTTCTTATTTTTCTTACCATTACGTGCATCTTCACGTGCTTTACGAGCCGCTTCACGAACTTGCTGTGCTCGAATAGCTTTACGCACAAGTGATGCAGATAGCTCGGCATTTTCCTCAAGTACATATAAAATTTGCTCAGAAACCACACTATCTACGGCAGAACGAGCCTCACTCGTCCCTAGCTTGCCTTTTGTCTGCCCCTCAAATTGTAGTAAATGCTCAGGAATACGTACAGACACAATTGCTGCCAGTCCCTCTCGAATATCTGTTCCTTCAAGGTTTTTATCTTTATCTTTTAACAGACCAATTTTTCTTGCGTATTCATTAAACACACGTGTTAATGCTGCTTTTGCACCTGTTTCATGTGTGCCGCCATCACGTGTACGAACATTGTTAACAAAGGACAGAATTGTTTCTGAATAGCCATCGTTATACTGGAACGCAAATTCTACTTCAATATCATCCTGAATCCCTTCTACATATTTGACGGGATGAAGAACGTCTTTCTCCTCATTCAAATACGCAACGAAAGCTTCAATGCCGTTCTCATAAAAGAACACATCACCTTTGCCTTCCTCGCGTTCATCGATTAACTCAATTTTTAAGCCCTTCAATAAAAATGCCGACTCGCGTAAACGTTCTGCAAGTGTATCATAATTGAATTTTGTAACAGAAAAAATCTTGTCATCAGGTAGAAAATGGACTAGCGTACCTGTTTGTTTCGTACTGCCGATTTCTTCAAGCGTTGTGGCTGGATGACCACCATTTTCAAAGCGTTGGCAGTATTTCTTACCGTCGCGGTGTATTGTAACTTCTAAAAAAGTTGATAACGCATTAACGACAGAAGAACCTACGCCATGTAAACCACCACTTGTTTTATAGCCGCCTTGTCCAAATTTACCGCCAGCATGTAAAACTGTAAAAATAATTTCAGGTGTTGGCTTCCCCATCTTATGCATACCAGTTGGCATTCCTCGACCAAAATCTCGCACGCTAATACTTTGATCTTTATGAATCTTGACAATAATATGTGAACCAAAGCCAGCCAATGCTTCATCCACCGCATTATCCACGATTTCATACACGAGGTGATGAAGTCCACGGCCATCTGTAGAACCGATATACATGCCGGGTCTCTTTCGTACCGCTTCTAATCCTTCTAATACTTGTATAGCGTCATCATTATAGACGCTTGGTGACTGCTTATTCGTCAAAAAATTCCCCTCCAAAAAACAAACGCATGTTCTATTTATCTTCTCTTCCTAATAATAATAGCATTTCCTGTCAATAGCTAGCGACAGGCCCAATAAATTTTTAATTCTCCACAGCTTCCTTATTTTTAAAAGTAATCATCTGCATTGTCATAAGCTGTCATATTCCCTTGACGCAAGGACGTGAGCTTTTGTTGCATAAATCAATTACTCCCTAGCGTAATTGCGTTAGGAAAACACATTCATCTCGTCACCTTTAGAGGTGGAAGTATTGTGTACCTAACGCTTCGCTTTCGGTACACAATATTGGTGCTGCCGCTACCGTTTTCGCACAATAAAGATCTGTTGCTGTCGCTTTGCTTTCGCACAATAAGGATCTGTTGCTGTCGCACAGTAAAGATTTGCTAAATCAAGATAAAACACCTAATGACTAATAACCGATTATAAACTTTCAGCTAAAACAAAGATAACTCGTGAAGGTATTCAATTCTTCATGCAGAAGCATTCAATAACCGCTCTAATAATGGCGGATATGTAGATTAACAACAAAATGGGATCTTCTGCCTGACTGAAGATTCATACTAGCATTTCCATGAAATTTAAGATAGACTTCTATTCTACCAAAGGAAAGGATGATTGACAAAATTGCCATTTTACCTATATTTTTAGAAAAGGATTGTCTTGATAATGGGATGCTCGTGTCAAATAGCCTAACCTTAGCACAATATACATATAGAAACCCTTGAAAAAATAGTTCTCTTTTGTATTGAATTCAAGGAACGTCATGAAATCTCCTTCATGACATTGTAGATTATCAAGAAAAAGTGTAAAATACTTGTTACAAACTATTAGTACCAAGTGATGAATTACCAATGAAAGGAGTCCAACTATGTTAAATGGACTTATTATTTTATGTGCTTATCTAATTGGCTCTATACCTTCTGGATTATGGATAGGCAAAATTTTTTATAAAACAGATATTCGTGAACATGGTAGTGGTAATTTGGGTGCCACGAATACCTTCCGTATCTTAGGAAAAAAAGCAGGAATTGTCGTAACCATTATGGATGTCCTAAAAGGGACAGCGGCCGTATTGCTAGTAGCGCTGCCGATATTTTCTGAAGTCTCCATACACTCATTAATTCTTGGACTTATAGCGGTTATTGGTCATATGTTCCCTATCTTTGCAAACTTCCGTGGAGGAAAAGCTGTAGCAACATCAGCTGGCGTCCTCTTAGGATATACATGGCCTTTATTTGTCTTACTTTTTATTACGTTTATTGTAACGTTAAAAGTCACAAAGATTGTAAGTTTAACTTCCATGATTGCCGCTTTAGTAGCACTTATTTATTCTATCGTTTATTATTTTGTTACAGGTGATTTTGCGTTAAGCATTTTAGTCGCATGTTTATTCACCTTTATTATTTATCGTCACCGGGCAAACATTGGCCGCATTAAAAATGGGACTGAGCCAAAGGTGAAATGGCTGTAGCAAAGAGAGGAGCATTCTAATGAATATTGCACTAACAGAGGAAGCCCTGCATTGGTTTAAACGAGAAATGGAAGTAGAAACAGGCGATACCATTCGTTTTTATGCAAGATACGGAGGTTCCAGTCCATTTCATGAAGGCTTTTCTCTTGGTATGACTCGTGAGGAACCAATCGAGATTGGTGTCAAAACAGAGATTGATGGGGTTACCTACTATATTGATGAAAAAGATTTATGGTTTTTTAATAGCCACAATCTACATGTAGATATTGATGCTACAAACGATGAATTAAAATATGACTATCGTAAATAAAGCCGTGTTTCCTTTCGTTTTTACGAAGGGAACATGGCTTTTTCATTTGCCAGAAACTAAATAGAATAAATTCCTATCTTTGTTTATCTTTCCTGAAATTTGTCCATTCTATAGGTATTGAATGCATACTTGGAGGAGGAAAGAAAATGTCCGTTTCAAAAAGTTCAGATGCCTCCCAACCAAATTCCAACAACGAACTCCTAAATCAATCACTTTCGAACAATATGAAAGTGATTAGAAACACACTTGGAAATAGTAATGACCTGGTTATACGAGAAATTACCATTGGAAAAGCTGACAAGCACTCAATCGCAATTATTTATATGGATGGCTTATCTGATAGAACAACCATTTCGGATACGGTTATTGATAAGCTTATGCTCGATAAGGTTGAAGAAAATGGCTCAGATACAGATATAGAAACTATTCATCAATTTATAAGAGAATCTTGTTTGACAGTTGGTGATACCAATAATCTTTCTCATTTCACCGCACTGTATACGGCTATTTTAAATGGCAATACGGTCATTTTATTAAATGGATGTACCACTGGGATCGTGACAAGTACAAAGGGTGCTAAAGATCGAGAGGTTACAGAGCCGTCAACAGAATCTGTGATTAGAGGACCAAGGGAATCCTTTACGGAAACATTACGCACAAACACAGCCCTTATCCGACGAAAAATTAAAAGTCCTAATCTTTGGATAAAATCTCGTGTGGTTGGAGAGGTAACGCAAACAGATGTAGCCGTTATGTATTTAAATGGCATTGCGAATGACAAAATAGTGGCAGAGGTTTTAGCACGTATTGATCGTATTAATACTGATGCCATATTAGAAAGTGGCTATATCGAAGATTTTATTCAAGATTCTAAATTCACAATGTTTCCAACAATCTATAATTCTGAACGACCTGATGTTATTGCTGGAGAATTGTTAGATGGGAAAATTGCTATTTTAGTGGATGGTACACCCTTTGTATTGGTAGTACCAGCTTTATTTACATCCTTTTTACAATCTGCTGAGGATTACTATCAAAATTGGATCATCAGTTCCCTAATTCGTTTATTAAGATTTTTAGGAATAAGTCTTGCGTTGGTGGCACCGTCACTCTATGTTGCCATCACTACCTTTCATCAGGAAATGCTTCCAACTGCTATGCTTATTAGTATTGCTTCACAGCGAGAAGGTGTTCCCTTTCCCGCAGTAGTTGAAGCACTCATTATGGAGATTGCCTTTGAGGTGCTACGGGAAGCGGGTCTTCGCATGCCAAGAACTATTGGACCTGCTGTATCCATTGTAGGAACCTTAGTCATTGGCCAGGCCGCCGTTGAAGCAGGTATTGTATCAGCTGTAATGGTTATAATTGTAGCATTAACAGCGATTTGTAGCTTTCTATTCCCTGCCTATGGCTTATCGAATACTATTCGAGTTCTACGCTTTCCATTAATGATTGTTGCAGCCATGTTAGGTTTATTTGGTGTTATGTTTGGAATAATGATAATTATTCTACACCTATGTAGCATTCGATCTTTTGGTGTACCCTATTTCAGTCCATTTGCTCCATTAATTATAAAGGATCAGAAAGATGCTTTAATCTTACTACCACGCAGAGATTTATTGACCAGACCACGTTTAGTTAGTCAAAAAAATAACGTTAGAGGCCATAAATATTTGGATATGAAAAAAAGAAATACAAACTAATGTGTAAACGAGGAATGGCACATGTCAAAATTCAGCCTAATTTGTTTCCTACTGATCCTCCCTTTGCTACTAAGTGGTTGCTGGAGTAAGCGTGAATTGAACGAGTTAGCAATTGTCGTTGCATTAGGGGTAGATAAGGTTGATGATCAATATGAATTATCGATTCAAGTAGTAGATCCTAGTGAAATTTCTACTAGACAGCCATCTACTGGACGTACCCCTGTTATTACCTATCATGCAACAGGAGAAACCATTTTTGAAGCTGTTCGAAAAATGACAACTTTAGCAGCTAGGAAACCCTATTTTTCTCATCTTCGGATAGTTGTTATCGGTGAGGAATTAGCGAAAGAGGGAATAAACGAAGCATTAGATTTAATTTCCAGAGATCATGAATTCCGAAATGATTTTGATGTCATCATGTCCCATGAGGCAACTGCTAAGGACGTTTTAAGTGTGTTAACGCCGATTGAAAAAGTACCAGCCAACAAAATGCTAAATTCTTTGAGAGTATCAGAAAAAGTTTGGGGCTCTACCATTTCCATCAATATCGATGATTTAGTCAATACTTTAAACAACAATGAAAAAAGTGCAATCCTGTCAGCTATTGAAATACATGGTGATCCAAAATTAGGTATGGATCAAACAAATGTAACAAAAGTGAAAACCCCTGTACTTTTAAAATATGCTGGATTAGCCGTCTTTAAAAAAGATAAATATATCGGACTTTTAACAGAAAATGAAAGTAGAGGACTTAGCTATATTAATGACAAAATAGATAGCACCATTGAAATTATTGCTTGCACAAATGGAGGTACTCTATCCACCGAAATTACCAAATCAACCACCAAAATAAAAGGTAATTTTAAAAAGGGCTCCCCTCATATAAATGTGCATATTGACGTAGAGCAAAATGTTGGAGAAGTTGAGTGTGATATGAAGCTTTCTAACAATAAATCCATTAAATATATAAATAAAAAAACGGAGAAAATGATTAAACAACATGTTGAAAATACAATCAGAACCGTTCAGCAAAATTATCAAGTAGATGTTTTCGGTTTTAGCGAAGTACTCCATCGATCAGATGCTAAACAGTGGAAAAAAATAAAAAATGACTGGGAGACAATTTTCCCTGAGCTTCCTATTAACGTTGAAGTACATGTTAATACACAGGGATTAGGAACGATGCAAAATTCATTATTGCACAAATCCAAAAAGGAGGAGTGAGACCATGGTGATGACGCTATTTATCCTTGTTATTTCGTCCATAATTGCCTTTGCTTTTATCCCAAAATTAAAAAAACAAAAAGAAACGAAGACGATTGTTATTTTTTCAATTATTTTATTACTTGCTACTGCATTAAATATTGGTGTCGTTTTAAAGCTTCAGATTCCAAGTCCACTTGACTTGATCACTTTTATTTTTTCACCTATTAGAGATCTAATTGTTTCACTTACAAAATAAAAAAGGGGTTGCTCATAATGGAAAAAGAAATTATTAGTTCAAGACAATTTATGATCATCACCCTTCTTTTTTCCATTGGAACAGCCATATTAATTATTCCAGCCACTATTGCAAGTGCCGCAAAGCAAGATGCTTGGATTGCAGCAATCATCGGAGTCGCAATAAGCTTTCTCTTAGTAAAGCTATATATTTCTTTAGGAAAACGTACACCTAACCTTACATTCATTGAGGCAAATGAAAAAATACTAGGGCGCATTTTTGGGAAATTTACAGCGGTCGGCTTTATAATTCTTACCTTTCTTTCCTCAGGTGAACTATTATATTTTATTGGTATTTTCATGAAAACAGAAGTGATGCCAGAAACCCCAACTATGGCATTTGCATTGCTGTTTAGTATCATCATTGTGTATGCTGCTTTTCTCGGCATTGAGGTATTTGCTCGTTCTGCAGAGATTCTTTTCCCTTTTTTTATCTTGATTTTTATCGTCTTTGCAATTTGTATAGCACCTCAGATTAGCTTTGATAATGTACAGCCAATCTTGGAAACATCCAAAAAATCCTTTGTATATAGTATTATTCGATTTATGAGTATTTTTTCTTTCCCACTAGTTGTACTGTTAATGCTTTTCCCATCTGCTGTTAATGTCCAAAAGTCAGCACAAAAGGGATTTTACATTGGAACAATTATTGGTGGTATTGTCTTAATTATCATAATTACCTTATGTGTCCTTGTGCTAGGTCCCTCTAATACCGCCTCTCGTACCTTCCCTAGCTACGCATTGGCACAAAGAATTTCTATCGGTAATTTTTTACAGCGTATTGAAATTATTATGGCAGGCATGTGGATAATATCTATTTATATTCGAACATTTATGTATTTTTACGCTGCAGTCATTGGTATAGCACAGATATGTAAGATACAGGATCATCGTCCACTTATTTTTCCACTTGGTTTATTAATGATTGGTCTTTCTCAAATTGTTCATCCTAATATCGTTCATTCTAATGTCTACAACAATGAAATTTGGCCCATATTCTCGGCTATATTCACAGTTATTTTGCCGTTAACCTTACTAATCGTTGCGATGTTCCGCAAAATAGATGGGCATTCACAAGGTGAAAATAGCAATGAAGTTCAAACAACGAGCAAGAATCACGCACAGAACGATAGTGAGAATAAAAGTAATAATGCTTCAGAGAGTGATAACCAAAGCGATTCTAAAAATGAGGAACAAAATGAAAATAAACTTGAACTAGAAAGCCAAAATGATAGTAAGTCACAGACTAAAAATGAAGATGATGTAAAATCTGATCAAGATAAAAATGAAAATTAAAAAATGATGACCTTATTAACTGTTAGGTCATCATTTTATCATTTATTTCGCTTTTATGCCGTTGAATAACGTTTCAACAATTAACAATGCAGCTGAGTTTTTGGCAATATTTCCCTCCTGTACTTGCTGCCACATAGTAAATAGGAGTGAATATAAGACATTAAGCATCCATTCACTACTCATATCCTGACGTAAATAACCTTGGTTCTGTAATTGGATAATCGTCTGTCTAATAGGCTCCTTCAGCTGATCTTCAGCAGCCAATAATTCTGAACTGTAATTTACTGAGCATTCATGTGCGAGAAAATAAATTTTATCTCCTAACGGAATTAAAGCCTCAATAAGCTTTGGGATATAGGATTCCAGCTTTTCTTCATCCACTGGTATTTCGTTCATGGTATCATTGACAACCTGAACAGCTCTAAAGCCTAATTGCAACATCAATTGTTCCCTGCTTTCAATATAACGATGTAAAGTTGCGATACCAATACCAGCATAGTTAGCGATGTCAGTTAAGGAGGCTGTCGGTTTTTCGACGAGGAGCTCTGTAGCTGCATCTAATATAGCAAGAAGCCTAGCCTCTTTTGCATTTTTCATCATGCTTCACTTCTTTCCAAAAATAAGGTGAATACTAGATAGTGTTTACTACCAATTGATACAATTGTAGAATACAGAACACTGGAATTCAACCTACTTGCCTATCAGGAAGGCTTTTCTTACAAAGAAATATAACATTTTGCACTACAAAGAAAGTCATTGCCCATTCTGCACCCAGACATCCTTCACATAGTTTCCTCTATACTGATGCTGCTCTAACCAGTTTTTTGCCTCAATCTCCTCTACCCTTTTTTCAAATTGATAGGCTTGCTGCAGCATAGCTTCTACAGCCGGTGCCATGTGATTACCATCTCCACAAACATATAATCGTCCATTATTATTTAACATTTCGATAATATTTGAGGAATAAGGCTCCATTATTTGCTGCACATAAGCTTTCTGTATTCCATCTTTACGGGAAAATGCCTTATGAAGTGTCACAATCCCATCCTTTTCAAACTGCTCAAGCTCCTCACGATAAATAAAATCAGCATCATTTCTACAGCCGAAGAAAAGATGTGCTTGCCCAAGTACAATTCCTTGCTGTTTCATCGCAGCACGAGCCTGTAAAAAGCCTCTAAATGGTGCTATACCGGTTCCTGGTCCAACCATTATGATCGATGTAGCTGCATCCTCTGGTAGCTGGAATCTTGAATCAGCTGAACGTAAAAACATACCTAGCGATTCACCTGGTTGACACTGTGCCAAATAATTTGACGCCACCCCATGATAGTCCCCTCGCCCACTCCAGGCTGGTTCCTGCAAGACACCTACTGTAATGCTTAAGCGTTCAGGATTTACCATTGGTGAACTGGATATGGAGTAATATCTAGCCTTTAATGCCGGTAGTAAAGCAATAAATTTTTCAAACGGTAATTCACTAGCTTCATATATTTCAAGGAGCTCTAGCATAGATAATCGTTTTTTTAATACCTGCTCCCTATAAATATCTTCCTGTAATAATTGCTCTAATTCACGTTTATGCGGTGGACACTCTGTATATGCAGCTAGCTCTCGTATTTGTAAACGACTAGCTGTCTCCTGTAATTCAACACTAGTAGCAAGTACCTCGTATAAGCTAACCGGATAATCTGTAGAAAGATGCGACCCATTTCCATTAGACGAAATGAGTAGCTGATCATTGGCATTCAATTTAAATCGACGAAGAACTCGATGGATGAGCTTGCTGCTATTCTTTGGTATCACGCCAAGATGATCGCCCTCTTGATAGCTAAGCCCCTTTGGCAATGCAATTTCAATATGACGTGTACTCCGTTCACTATTGGCTAAGTGGAGCTCTTCATTTTTTATAATTGAGGCATAACTAGCACCATGTTTTAAAGCAAGTGGTACCGTTGCTAAGCCTTTTACGACTTGAATAGACAATTTAGTTTGTTCCTGCAAAATATCGTCATCTATAGTTAAATCAAATGTCTCTTTCATAGTCTGCCACAGCTGCTCTCGCCAATGCTCAAATTGCTTTTCAAAATCTGCACTTGCGTCAGCTTCCCCATGTAGTAAAATTCTTGTAGCTCCTTTTATGGCAAGCTGTTCATCTATTGTTCGAGGTACTTTTTGATACGTATAATGCCAATTTCGATCTCCGCAGCCGAATACAGCATAGTTAACTCCTTGTAAGCTATTCGCATTACTATTCTCTAGCCATGAGAGAAACTTTCGAGCATTTCTTGGGGGATGACCATTATAAGAAGAGCAAACAATAAATACTGCGCCCTCTTTAGGTAATTTTCCAGCATACTCATCTAGTGCAGCTACCTCACAACGAATACCATACAAAATAGACTCGTCTGCTAATTGTTTGGCAATTCTTTCTGCCGACCCCAAATCAGAACCATAAAGGACTAGCAAAGACATTTTTGCATTCTCTACATTTGGTTTTGGTAAAGTATGCATTTTTTCTTGTTGCTGAGGTGCTACTGTTGTTTTTTGGTTAATTACTCGATTACGCTGCTTTACTCGAATTTTAAAATCACCTGGCTTTATCGTTAGAGTTTGTTGTATTTTTAATTGATAATTGTCATAATCGATTAATTCAAAACGCTGTAGAATCATTCCTAATACCAATGTTGCTTCATGAAGGGCAAATTGCATGCCGATACAGGCACGCTGACCATTTCCAAACGGTTTAAAGGCATGTGTAGGAACATTCTGAGGATCTTCAAAGCGCTCTGGATAAAATTGTTCCGCATTTTCACCCCATGCATTTTTATCACGATGAAGCTGTGGCAGAAGGACACTTATATTGTCACCTTTTTTAATCAAGTACTTGTCGCCAATGACAGTATCCTTTTTTGCATAAAGCTCAAAGCCAGGTGCTGTCGGCCATAATCGTAATGATTCATTTAAAATTAGACGAATGTACTTTAGCTGTCCTATTTGTTCATATGTTGGTGTTTCTTCAGTCAAGATCTGATCAACTTCTGCATAAGCCTTCTCTAATACTTCAGGATGTTTGATTAAAAAATAGAGGGCAAAGGATAGCAATCCGCTTGTTGTTTCATGCCCAGCTATCAAAAATGTAATGATTTGATAGCGAATATTTTCATCGCTTAGTGTTTCTCCTGTGTCTGGATCTTTTACATTTAACATGCGGCCTAATAAATCAATTTCCTCCTGTGCACCTCTTGCCTTTCGCTCCTCAATAATTTTATCTACTAATGTAAACATTATTTCGATATCTTCGTTAAATTGACGCCTAGTGCCAACCATCATCAGATTTTGTATCTTTAATCGGGAACTTTTTAGCATAGCTTCATTTAAAGCACGAACCATACTCATAATAAAGGGGCTATGTGTTTCTCTATAAAAGCTATTAAAGCGATAATTAAAGCCACATAAACCAATTGTGTCTAGTGTTAATCGTGTCATATCTTCCGGGACTTCAATTTCCTCCATCGGATTTAAGCGTTCCCATTTTTGTATCAGCTGTGTAGCAATATCCGTCATCATAGAATGATAATCCTTCATAGCCTGTTTACTAAACGTGGGAAGTAGGATATTATGTGCCTTTTGCCAGTTCGGCTCAGTTGTTCTGCTTGTAAACAGGCCATCACCACCAAAAGCACGAACATTTTCTAACTCACTATATATCTGCTTATCAAAACGAGAAACATCACAAACATCAGCTACCAAATCATGACCAGATATTACCAGGCTAGTATAACCTGGTATTTCTAATCGATATATCGGCCCATACTCTTCTGCAAGCTTACAAAGTGATAATGTTGGCTGCTCTTTATCGATTAAAGGCAAATGGCCAAGTGGACCAAATGTTTTTGGTTTTGGAACATCCTCTACACTTATCATCATGAATCCCTTCTTTCAGTAAATTTAAAATGATAGTTAAATCTATCATTTGATAAAATAATATACCACATATGAAGTAGATTCAACTTTTTAGAAATTATCAAAGGGAAGAATGGCAGTATTTGTGAACAATAAGTGAAATAGCTAAAAGCCCAACCTCTCTCACTAATAAGTGGAGACATTGGGCTTTTTGCGGGTTTAAATTTAACTTCTTTCAGCAGAAGTCTCCCGCCTCTAAAGGTGGTGAGATGAATGCGAATTTAAGCTACTTTTCAACGGGTGTCCAAACAACCGCTAAAAGAAGTTAAAGCCTCCGGCGGATGTCACGGAATCGGAAAGGAGTTCTTTGTGTAAGCACAAAGCCGATTCCGGACTCAATTATGTCGAGGCATAATTGATTTAAATATGATATTCAATTTCATCAACGAAATCCCATTCATATGGTGTTTCTTGATAAACATAGTAATTCAGCCAGTTTGAGAATAACAAATGGGTATGGGCACGCCATGTATTAATCGGCTCTTGTGCTGGGTCGTCATTTGGGAAATAGTTCACTGGCACAGCAATGTCTAACCCTTTTGAAACATCTCGGCTATATTCATCTGCTAAAGTTGTCGCATCATATTCAAGATGACCTGTAATCATAATGTTTTTATTATCCTTGGACTGCACAATAAATACACCTGCATCCTCTGAATAGGATAGTAAACGTAAATCAGGATGATTGCGTACTTCATCTATAGAAACAGATGTATAACGAGAATGTGGTGCAGTAAATAAATCACTAAAACCTCGCACTAAGTCCACTGTTAAATCTGTAATAACATGCGAGTAAACACCAGAGCATTTTGCTGGAAGTTCAACCTTCCCGATCCCATAATGATGATATAAGGCAGCCTGTGCCCCCCAACATATATGTAGAATCGATGTCACATTTTTCTTAGACCAATCCATAATTTGTGAGATTTCCTGCCAGTAATTCACTTCTTCAAAAGCCATTTTCTCAACAGGAGCACCTGTAATAATCATTCCATCAAAGCGGCGATGACGAATTTGTTGGAATGTCGTGTAAAATAACTGTAAATGTGATTTACTAACATTTTTTGATTCATGTGTTGCTGTATTTAAAAATGTAATATTGACTTGCAGTGGCGTATTCCCTAGTAAGCGCAGTAACTGAAGCTCTGTTTTCTCTTTTTCAGGCATTAAGTTGAAAATCAATATATTTAATGGACGAATTTGTTGTGTTTTCGCACGATCCTCTTCCATCACGAAGATTTTTTCCTCTCGTAAATGTTCTCCAGCTGGTAAGTTTTTTGGAATATTAATTGGCATCTTGCATTCCCCTCTCTTTTAATTCACTCTTAATGTTTACAATGACACTTTTTATGAAATTAAAAAATCCCCCTCATTCCATGCGAGATAGAATGAGAAGGGATTTACCACGTTCACTCTTATCTCTCAAAGGAACAAACCTTTGCTGGAATTAGCACCTTTCTAACATTTGTTAGAGGTTGCTGAAGCGTCATCGGGCCAAATCCCTCAGCTTCTCTTGATAAGATTATTTAATTAAAATGAATTGTAACATGAACTATTAAGAATATCAATAAAACATAGAATATTTTGTCATTACTATGCATGTTTAGCTAAATTTTGATGAACACTAATCATCATAATAACATATGAAATTTTATGGTAAACATGCTGTAATTATGTTACCATATACCTTTAGTAACAGAGAGGAACGTGAATAGCTTGATTAAAATTGAATTTCCTAAACCAGATTTAGTGATTCGCCAGCGTGAGCAAGATTTAAAGCCTGGTGATGTACCAATTACACCATACCATGGTTTTATTGACTTCCATAAAATCACACGAGACAAAGGTGGCATTTTCTTATTTTACAATGAGAAAAATGAGCTTTTATTTGTCGGTAAAGCGCGTAAAATTCGTCAGCGTATAAAAAAGCATTTTGAAGACAATGTATCGCCTATGAAAAATCATCGTCAAGAAATTTTCAAAATTGAAGTTTATGAAATAGAGGATCCAATGGAACGTGAAATTTACGAAACGTATGCCATTAATGTTTTCCGCTCTAAATATAATGTTGATAAAGTATTTTATTAAAAAAGAATCTGCTTGCCTCTTAAGTATTACAAAGGCAAGCAGATTCTTTATTTTCTACTCTACAAAAAATGCTTTACGTTCTTTAGTAATCCATTCCTCAAGCTCATGATCATCTCGTCTTAATAGACGATTAATAAGGACATCATGCCATATATAATCTTCTAATAAACAAATGTGAACCGGATCATTCGTAATAAAAGCGGTTTCAAGATTTGAAGGAGAATGTCCATAAATCATCTCTTGACCATCTATAGACAAGATAAACCAGTGCGGTGTAGAAGATTTTTTCGTATAATATGTCATTCGATGCATATCGATGGATGACACAGGTTCATGCACATATAGTGTAATACCGTGAACAGGAACTTGTTCAGCCACCAATAAAATATCCTCTCTCAATGCTTCATACATCTCTTCCCACATAGAAAGAAGTACCTTTTTCTCCGCTTTCTTTAATAATGACTGACAGTAATTAATAATTGTCTCCTTCCCTTTTAACATTAACACTTTAGGCTCCGCTTCCTGCTCCTTAGTTTCTAATTTTTCTAATTGGTCACTAATTGACGTAAAATTCGATTGCCAGCGCTGTTGAATTTGCTGTAAAAACATAGCAACAGGAATGGAAGAATAAGTTGTTTGATCAGCAGCCTCCTCTTTCAGCACTAATCCTTTTTCAACGAGCACATCCAGTATGTCATAAACTCTTGCTCGAGGAATACCAGAGTTTTTGCTGACCTGATAAGCACTAATATGGCTCTTTTGGACAAGTGCCGTATAGGCCTTTGCTTCATATTCTGTAAATCCTAGCTCTTTTAATTGGGCGAGTAATTCATCCATCCAATCCCTCCATTTCCTTTATTATAGAATAATTTGATGAATAGAAGCTAATGAAAAAAATAGTCTTTACAGCGAAATAAAAATTAGTTACTATTTCAGTAGTAACTATCTAATGAGGTGTCAACATGCTTTTTGAAGTAGATGTAAATGTAGTAATTTTATTGATTGCGTTTGGGTTTCTCGCAGCCTTTGTAGACTCTGTGGTTGGTGGTGGTGGCTTAATCTCATTACCTGCTCTTTTGTTTGCGGGTTTAAATCCTGCAGCAGCCGTTGCAACCAATAAGTTAGCGGGTACTATGGGTTCTTTAACCTCTACGATTTCCTTTTATCGTTCAGGACAGTTAGACATTCGTTCTGTCATAAAATACTTTCCACTAGCCTTTGTTGGATCGTTATTTGGCGCATGGACTGTACATTTAATCAATCCCTCGCTACTCAAACCAATCATGCTCATAATGCTAGCAGGAGTAGCAGTTTATACGATTTTTAAAAAGGATTGGGGCTCTGTATCTGCTGTTAAAACATTATCTCCTTTACACTTGGCTTTATTTATGTTTTTGCTATTTAGTATTGGGTTTTATGATGGGTTTCTTGGTCCAGGTACTGGATCATTCTTAATCTTTAGCTTTTTACTTGTTGGCTTTGATTTTTTAAAGGCTGCAGGAAATGCAAAGTTTTTAAATTTAGCAAGTAATTTTGCGGGTCTTTTAATGTTCGTCTACTTAGGACATGTTCATTTTGCCTATGGTTTCATAATGGGCATCGCTCAAATTGCTGGTGCAATGGTAGGTTCACGTGTAGCCATTAAAAAAGGTAGCGGTTTTGTGCGTGTTTTGTTTATTATTGTGACCATAACATTATTAACAAAAAATGCATATGATTACTTTGCTCATTAATAGACATGAAAAATGCCGTGAACGAAATTTCACGGCATTTTTCTAGTTAAATAAATAACTTATCTTCCTTAAATTTATGGCTTGTTAATAAACTTACAATTACAAAGATAAATAAAGAAGCGACAATCGGGATAGTCACGGTATGCATTCCGAAGATGGACGGGTAAAAACGATCAATAACAATATACAAGATCATGCCTGAAAACATTGACGCAATAGCACCGTACTTATTAGCCTTCTTCCAATATAGCCCTAATACAACGGTCCAAATAAAGACTGCCTCAAGTCCACCAAAGGCAAATAAATTCAGCCACACTAATAAATCTGGTGGATTCACAGCAAAAACGATAACGGCTAAACCTATAACAGTCGTGACAATAAAGCTAGCCCGCTTAATTTCTGTATCATTAGCTGTTGGTTTTATATAATTTAGATAAATATCCTTCACTACAGTAGAGCTTACAAGCATCAATAATGCGTTGACTGTTGACATTGTGGCGGCCATTGGTGCGGCTAAGACTACACCTGCTAAAAATGGCGGTAAAACCTTTAATGTCAGTAGCGGCATTACCTTATCCCCAATCTCAATTCCTGGTAAAACTGGACGAGCTAAGACACCAATTAAATGCATCCCAAACATGATTGTTCCTATGGCAATAGTACCAATGATAATCGCTAAATGCATGCTCTTAGAATCCTTATAGCTCATAGCACGAACTGCGATTTGTGGAAGCCCCACAACGCCAACCCCAATCAAAATCCAAAATGTAGAAACATATAATGGTGTTAACTCTCCCTCTGCTCCAAATGGAGAGACAAAATTCGGGTTTTCCGCGACAAGGGATGCCATAATTTGATCGATGCCTCCACCTGCGATAATTGTCCCAATTAATAATATTATCGTTCCAATGACCATAATAGAGCCCTGCACAGTATCTGTTAATGCAACAGCACGAAAACCACCGATAATGACATACACTAATACAGAAATAGCAAAAATAAAGAGTGCTGCTGTGTAGTTTAAGCCTGTTAATGATTCAATAAGACGTGCGCCACCTACCCATTGGGCCATCATGGCAGAAAATAAAAAGACAATAATACTAATTGCGGATAAGATGACAATCACATGACTTTTATAGCGCTCTCGTAAAAAATCAATTAAAGTAATGGCATGATAACGTCTTGCAAGAATGGCAAATTTCTTCCCTAATATCATAAGCACAAAATAGCCTGCCGGAAGCTGTGCCATTGCTAATAACACCCAACCTAGACCTTTCGTGTAAGCAACACCTGGACCACCAATAAAACTACTTGCACTACCATACGTAGCTATCATGGTCATAGCTAAGAGGAAGCCTCCCATTTCACGACCACCAAGAAAGTACTCCTGTAAAAATGAATTGGAGGAACGTATATGCTTATTAGCCCAGACACCAATACCAAAGATAATGACTAAAAATAATAACAGTGGAAAAATAACTTGCCAATGCATTATCGATCCACCTCCTCATCCTCAAACGGTACCTCTTTGAAGAAAAGTTTCATGACAAGCCAAATGAGAAGTATCATAAAGCCTGTCCCTGCGATACAGCTATAGAAAAACCATGCAGGGAAACCGAAAACATAGGTATAGCTTGTCGGATCCCCAGAACCTAGTCCATAGGCAAAGCCAAACCAAATCGCAAAATTGACGATGACAAGCACGACACCAATAAGCGCCTCTCGATGCGCAACTTTAAATCGTTGATCTTTCAAAATAAAGTCCCCCTAACCTACTCTATTTTACTGATATGTATCCATTATGGGAACCTTTGTGAAAAAATAAATGCTAGCAAGATGAAGATTATCGCTTTTATTCTTTTAATAATATTCCTCCCATTTTCTATTCAATAGAATTCATTAAATCAAAAAAGTATTTTGGTTCTTGCGTCTGATACAGCTTGAACCATGCATGTAATGTTTCAGGTGCAAATACACCAAGCAATTTCAATACATGCATTGTAAATTCCAAAGGAGCTATTCCTGATGCAGTAATTAAATTACCATCAGTTACAGCCGGTTCCATTTCATAATATTTTTCTCCACTATAATTAGGACAAACCATTTTCAAATATTCTAGATGATTACTTGTGTGTCTTTTAGAATCTAGTAACCCCTCGTTTGCCAGTCTCACTGTTGCACCACAAATTGCAGCAACAATAATTTTTTCTTCCCTTAAATATTTAGATACCTTTTTCAAAATAGGATCATGAATTGAATCCATCCAAGTATTTCCTCCAGGAAGTACAAAAACATCCGAACTTGTTAAAATACACTCATCAATAGAAACACTAGGTATTATTTTTAATCCTCCCATTGTTGTAACAGCATTTTTATGAATACCTACTGTAACCACCTCTAAAGGTGCTAGTTCCTTTTTAAAATACCTTCCTGAGTTAAGTTCAGCAATTAAATAGCCTATCTCCCAGTCTGACATTGTATCAAATACATAAAGATACACCTTTGCATTCATAATAGACACTTCCTTTCTAATTAATAAATCCTATTATAAAAAAACTTCACTGACATCCACTGTCAGTAAAGTTTTTCGTTTGATAATAATTTATTTGTTCATATAGAAATTTGAGAAATTAAGCATTTTTTCACTTTAAATTAGTCAAAATCAAAAGGATTAAGCGAATATTTGTTAAAAATACCATATACATGCCCACAGTTATTACAAAAAGCAATATTAAACCATGGTTGTCCATCTTCTGATTCTTCAGTACTATCTTCAGATACTATGTGTTCTAATCCCTCGATTTTACATTCAGGACACTTTGGCTTTGCCATAAAATTCACTCCTTTCATCTACCCAATTCGACTAAAGGAAGGATTTCCCTGCTGATTTAGACAATAAAAATAACGCTACGACTATGCTAGCGTTTCTGTTTGTACAGCCGTTATAAGCAAAACACTAATGTTGATATATAGCTTCACAAGTATTCATAAAGTTGGTTTACAGATTGTGTAATGCTGCTGGAATTTCACCTGCATTAAACTGTACTTTTTTTTAAGTAATAGGCTGTCCATTGCTTAATTGTACTTGATAATATTTTAGAGCGTATTTCAATACAAAGAAAAAGCACCTAACCCTCTATAAAATTTAGAGGTGTCAGGTGCTTTTTCTTAACCTTACATCTGTTGCTTAGCCTTAGTAATGAAATTTCTTTAATAAGCCCTGAAGCTCATCTGCCTGCTGAGCCATTTCCTTAGCTGTAGAAGCCATATGTTCTATCGAGGCTAATTGCTCCTTAGCAGTGACTGTTACATGTTCAGAACTATCTGTTGCACTACTAGCAATACGAGCCATTTCCTCTGTGGAAGCGGTCACTTCTTCAATGCTTGCTGACATCTGCTCTGTCACCGCAGAAATGTCATGAAGCTGCGAACTTACTCCTTCTATGGACTGCATAATTTTTTGGAAGGCCTCTTTTGTTTCATCAACAACTTCCATACCTGCAGCAGTTTCCTTCGTATTACTCGAAATAGCTGTAATCACATTGGTAGTGTCGTGTTGAATCGATTGTATAAGGGCCGCAATTTGGTCTGCTGATTGCTTCGATTGCTCTGCTAATTTTCGTACCTCGTCTGCTACTACGGCAAAGCCCTTTCCTTGTTCCCCTGCCCGTGCTGCTTCAATCGCAGCATTTAAAGCAAGTAAGTTCGTTTGATCTGCAATACTAGTTATCACATCTACAATATTGCCTATTTGTTGTGACTGTTCACCTAATATTCGCACCTGTTTCTCTACATGATCAGATGAATCATTTATAATTGTCATTTGCGACATCACACGATTCAAGGAATCATTTCCTTGCGATGCCTCTTGCCCCATTACATCAGCAGCATCTGACACTGTTGAAGCGGTTTCAGCCACTTGCTGAATACCAATCGCCATTTCCTGCATGGCCGTTAAGCTCTCCGCTGTGGTATGTAATGTCGTTCTAGAGCCTTGTGCTAAATCTTGTAGGGTTGAGGCTAATGCTCTCGTCATTTCTGCTGATTGATCTGATTGAGACGTTAAATTATCAGAGGATAAATCAACCTGATGAGATGTGTGGGCAATCTGTTGCATTAGGCTCTTTAAACTTGCCAGCATTTTATTAAAGGATTGTGCAAGCTCACCTGCTTCATCCTTTGAACTAATTTGTAGCTGTTTTGTTAAATCCCCTTCCCCTTCTGCAATATCTCGAAGTTGACGGTTCATTTCCTGAAGTGGTCTTACAAATGCTCTTGTGAAAAGGAAACTACCCAAAGTCGCAATGGCGGCTCCTATTAACATGACAATAAACAGCTTGCCGATAAATGCAAAAATAATTTGTTGAACCTCATCTATCGTCTCACCAACAAACCACATCCCAATAATGTCTCCATTAGCATCTTTTATGGGTGCATAGAGTGTTAAATATTTTGTCCCAACAACATCAGCTTCACCTATAAATGTATTGCCTTTCTTCATTACCTCTTCAATAACTTTCGGGTCAGCATCCTTGCCAACTAAGCGATCACCATTAAGCTGTAAATTAGTAATCAGCCCTTTGGTTCCTTGAAAAATCGTCACACCGCCTTCGATGCTTTCTCCCACCTCATCTACAAAGTCCACTTGGTCAACTATTTTCGCATTGCCTTTATAAAGCTCTCCATCTTTTATTGCCCAATCTCCTTTAAATCGTTCTTCAAGCAGCAAATAACCAACCTTTGAAATATGCGTTATACTTTGCTCGAAATTATTACGCATAATATCCTTCACTTGTACATAGGAAACAACGCCAATCATAATGCTTAAACATATAATGACCACCACTAAAAGCAAATTAAATTTTGTACTAATTTTAAATGTGCGCAAAATCTCTCTCTCCTTTCTTAAATAGCTTGTAGGAATAATATGTATAAAATGTAAATCACGTTAATTAAACATGATTCTAATAATAGTTTCAATACATTATCAATAAATTAATATATTTTACAAATATGAACGGTTTTTTATTGAAGGAAGTTGTGGCAAATCTAGTGATACTAATAATTTAATAGATAGTTTAATATCATTAGGGATGATTTTTGGTTGTGCTATAGGTGTAATTTTTGGCATGCTTTTTAAACCAGGCTTTCAAGTATTTACTGCTAGTTTAGGAGTTGGAATAGGGTATTTATTTGGAAGAGTTGTTTTTAGATAATATAGTAAGAAAAGAAACTCATAACATAAAGATATGAATAACAGAACTATATTAGAAGTTTGATTTGTTGAAGATAAAAAATAGTCCCTCATCTATATAAGTAAATCTCCATTAGTAAACAATAAGCAAAAAATCCACGTTAAGTCACTGTTAGCCCATTAATACCAAAATAACGGAAAATTCCGATTTCAAGATGTTTGGGCTGTTCCTATAAAACACATAAAATGCCAAAATGTTGTTCAAATCAACGCTTTGACATTTTTATTTAGCTTAAGATTGACAAAAAACTAGATATATACAAAGAAAATTTTCCATTTTTGCGCGAGTGTTCCACAAAATTTTCGTTATAGTATGTATAACGATCATAAGGAGTGAAAAAATGAATGATTTTATCCAACGTCTTCAACGACATGATGAAAAAGCATTGAAATATGTTGTTGATCACTATTTAGGATTTGTAAAGGCAATTACTCTAAAAATTTTAGAAAAACCATCAGATTATATGTTAGTTGAGGAATGTGTAAATGACGTATTCCTACTTATTTGGCAAAAAAGTAATTATTTTATTGGGGAGGAAGCGGAATTTAAAAGATGGATAGGAATGATTACTAAATATAAAGCGATTGATCTTTACAGAAAACAGCAAAAGCAACTAGCGGCATTACCTATGGAAAATATTCCTCCTCTTATCGCACCAGATAATATTGAACAACAGTTTGATAAAATGTATGCGAAAGAGCAATTACTTCTTGAAATTATGCATCTACCTGATTTAGATAGAGAACTATTTTTAATGAGGTATTACCTTGAATATACAAATAACGAGATAGCAGAAATTCTACATATTTCAAAATCTGCAGTGGAGAATCGCTTATATCGAGGAAAGAAAAAGCTTGCTAAAAATCCTAAATTACAGGAGTGTTGGACATGAATAAAGAAAAAATCTTTTTACAGTTGGATATAGATGATATAACGCCAGTAGCGGTTTCAAAAAATGAGAAGCAAAAGGTTTTAAACACCGTTTTACAGAAGCAATTCAGGCGAAAGAAAATCCGTAAATGGACCATTGCCTCCATTCTTGCCATTGGAATTTGTTCAGCTAGCTTAGTGAATTTTTCATCAATGGCCTCTATATTACCAATTAAGGATGTAACTTTATCTGAAAAACTCTTTTCAAAACAGCATGAATTTATTTTTAATCGTATTTCAATTTCAGAAAATACAGCATCTATTTACTTTAGCTGTGATTTAGATTTTGCTACTGAATTCATAACTTTAGACATTGTTGATAATTTTGACAATCATTATTATGACACATCCGAAACAACGACAAATAAAATAACTGATCATTACTCAAATGGTAAAGTTATATTAAATAATTTTCAGGCTAATGCATCCTCAATTTACATCACACCAATCGTTCATACAATGGATAAAGAAGGAAATATTACGAAAGAAAGACTGGAGACAATAAAAATTGAGATAGACTCTAATGAGAAGTGAGATATAGGAACGAATCCTTTGAATTTATTGCGTGCGTAATTCGTCAATAAATTCAAAGGAATCCATTGTTAATCGGTAAATTCCTCTACTCTATCTAACCATTCACCCATAAGGCTATTAAACAAATTCGCTTGTTCGATTTGCAAGTTATGACCAGCCTTATCTAAAATCGTGAAGCTTGCTCTTGGGAACTTTTCAATAATAGCAAATGCATCCTTATATCCAACCATAGAATCCTGTTTACCCAGCAAAAATAAGCAAGGTTTTTCAAATAGCGTTTCATCAACAGGAAAGGAAAAGCTATAGTTTTGCTGAATCTTTTCCAAAAAATTGACGTCAGCTTTTTCTTGTCCTGCTACTACTTCATTCATGTATCGGGTACAATGGTGTTCATCTAAAACAACTAGATAGGAGCTATAATCTTCTAGCTCCTGCTTCGTCAATGTTGAAATAAATTCTTTATCGGACAGAATAATACTTTGTTCTGGCACTGTTCTTCTTTGTTTTTCTGGAATAATCAACGGACAAATAAATGCAGCCCCTAATATTTCTTCTTGATAATCCCTCATAATGCCTCGAACTAAATAACCACCATAGGATTCCCCTACTAAAAGATAGGGTTCATTTGGAATTAAGGAATGGATTACCTCAACTACAGCCTTTAACATCTCATCAGAGTTATTAATTTCTTCATAGTCTGTCGTCTCCCCCATTCCTGGAAGGTCAATATAGATTCGTTTCCAGCCTGCTCTTTTGACAAAAACGGGCTCCATGCACCCCTCCATTAATCCATGATCTGGAGAAAATCCATGAAGCATAACGATTGGCTTTCCCTCTCCAATCATTTCATAGTAAATATTAGCCTTACTTACCTGGCAAAATGGCATAGTTGTTCCTCCAAAAAATGTTGTTTCCACAAATATATCATCTATACCCAATTTTTCAAAAAATCGTTAGACTAAACGAAGGAGAGATTCTATCCATCAGTTTAATATTTCTATCCATCTCTTTAGCTTTTCTATCCATCAGTTCATTGATTCTATCCACCACTTTCATTTTACAGTAAAATAAACCTCGATTATCTCACTACCGATAATCGAGGTTATAAACAAAAATTATAAAAGCTCTTTACGTAATTCAGCAGCTGTTTTAGGTGATAACAGACCGAATGGAATATCGAATACAGTTTTCGCACCTTTGTCGCCAGCTTGGCTTAAACGATATGCTGCACGCGCGTAGGCTACTAGTACACTAGACGTGAAGTTTGGATTACTTTCAAGTTTTAATGAGAATTCAAGAATTTGTTTATCATTTGCTCCACTTTCACCGCTGCGGATCACAAAACCACCGTGTGGCATACCAGTATGGTTTGCTTTAAATTCTTCTTCAGAAATGAAATTAACAGTTGTATTATATTCATCGAAATAGTTTGGCATAGTCACAATTTCTTGTTCAATTTTTGCTGCATCCGCACCTTCCTCAAGTACAACCCAGCATTCACGGGCATGTTTTTCACGTGTTGTCAGCTCAGGATTTTCACCATTACGAACGCGCTCTACAGCATCTTTAATTGGTAATGTGTATTGTACAGCATTTTTTACACCTTCGATACGACGTACAGCATCTGAATGTCCTTGGCTTAAGCCATCTCCCCAGAATGTATATGTTGTACCTACTGGAAGTACAGCCTCACCAAGTACACGATTTAATGAGAATAAACCCGGATCCCAACCAACTGAAATGACTGAAACTTTACCAGATTGTTGTGCTGCCGCATCTACTGCTTCAAAAAATTCAGGAATTTTCGCATGTGTATCAAAGCTATCAATTGTATTAAACCATTGTGCAAAGTGTGGACCTTGCTCAGGTAAATCTGTTGCAGAGCCTCCACATAAAATCATTACATCAATGTCATTTTGGAATTTTTCAGCATCATCCACTACATACACTTTTGCATTACTTGCAACGTTTACTGTTGAAGGGTCACGACGAGTGAATACCGCTACTAATTCCATATCTGGATTTTGTGAAATAGCGTATTCCACACCGCGTCCTAAATTTCCATATCCTACAATACCTACTCGAATTGCACTCATCAAAATTCCTCCTCACGATTACGTGACTATGTGAAAAACTTCACGTTAAATCTACTTACAATAATACTTTGTGTTAGAAAAATTCACAATAGTTTGAGTATCTGTTTTTGCTTGATAAATTATATCAGTTTTCTATGATTTTTATCGGTCAACGGCATGAATACGGTTACAAATTACTACTTCATGTTACTAAGCTTTAAGTTTTCGTTAAAGCCTTGTAAATAAAGACTTTTTAAGACAGGTATCTTGTACAATAAAACTAACGACAAAAGGGGGCATGATGAATGAAAAGTAATTGTTACTCACCAAGTACACCATGGGAACAAGGAGCATTACTTGCTTGTCCATTCCAAAATGCACAGAAATCTGGAAAAGAATATGATACTACAATTTTAACTTCCGCTGAGATAAAGCATAAGCCGTTTTCACCCTACACGCATTATTGTACAGGCATTATTCCTTTTGACGTTATGGAAAAAACCTTTAACATTACCCCACAAAAACAAAGAATCAATGAAGTTAGCTTTTATTGCAGCGGCAAGGAAATTGCTCGCTGGCTGGTTAAAAAAAGTGAATATAATAAGCTTGACCTCTTTATTTGAAGTCTGTTAAATTCATTTTCAGATCTTAGCTGATAAAATCTAATTAATTTCCTCAAATTTATCAGCGGTTACTGCAAGCTAATGCATACTCTTCGTCACTGTCTGAAGATGCACCGCTGAAGCCGCCACTTGCTCAGTTACCGCTGCTATTTCCTCAATCACTTTGCTAACATTTTCACTATCCTTCATAATAGTTAACATTTCAATGGCCTCATTATGTGCTGTAATCTTTATTTTACGAACCTCTAACAATTTAGATATATACCTGCTGTAAGGAAATATAGAAAAAGATTGCAAAATTAAAGAGTATTAACTGTTGCCTTTTTATTTTTTTAAAAATTTCTCAATTGGTGGTAATAGCTCTTTAAATATAGAATTACTGAATTTCCTGGGTCAATTGGTGAAGACGCTCTCCATCAATAATGTGATAACCATTCTTTTTCTTTTCTAGAATCTTTTCATCACAAAATTGTGCTAGAACATATAATAGATGCCGATAGGAAACCCCCAAATATTCACTGATTTCTGTATGCCTTTCTTTATAGATACCTTGATCTGCGGATAGCTGAATAAAGGCAGCTAAGCGATTTTCAAATGGATATGCCAGATTTTGTGTATATTTAGCTGTCATATTTGTCGCCTTCTCACCTAAAAACACGCAGAGTCTTCGTAAAAAGAGAGCATCAGCCAGAAGTTTTTCTTTACATGCCTGTGTAATAGAGAAGCAAATTGTTTTTGTTACCGTTTGAATTCCTTTAGTATATCTTGCTTCATTTAGCAGTTCAATTTCCCCCATAAAACGTGGTGCCTCTAAATATTCAATAAGAGAAACCTTCCCATTTTTATGGGTCATATATAGCTTTGCTTTCCCCTCCACCATGTAATAAAGCGTATCTGGAAAAGATCCTTCTTTAAAAATCCATTCTCCTTTGTCAAATTGACATACTTCAAGATAAGGATAAATATCAAATGAAAAGAAATCATGAATCGGGTATTTTTCTAGATAATGTATGCGCTCATTAGTTGTCAGTATATGCATTTTTTTACTCTCTCCTATAAAATATGAGATATCTCACATTATTGTACCGATGAACGTGCTATTATTCAACATAGTTAATGGAGGTACGGTAAATTAATGAATAATCAACGATGGCTTTCTCAGAATTTCTTTGCATTTTTTATTACTTGGGGTATTTTCTTGCCTTATTGGACAGGCTGGCTCGTAGATGTCAAGCATCTAACTGTCTCACAGGCAAGTGTTGTGATGGGCTGTGGTCTTTTAGCTCGAGCTACTTCAAATCTGTTTTTCTTCCCAACTCTTGCTAAGTATGTACACAATAAACGACTTATTACAATTCTTGCGACAGGCGCACTTATAACAACATTCCTTTACTTACCGAGTACAAGCTTTAGCATGCTTTTAATTGTTACTATTTTATTTAGCATTTTTTACCCTGCTCTTCTACCTGCCGTTGAAAGTAGTGCCGCTACATTAGTCCAGCATGGAAATGTTCACTATGGTAAAAGTCGTTCATATGGATCTTTCGGCTTTGTAATTGCGGTGTTAATTATTAGTATGCTAACAGGTGTATTTGGCAAAGATATTATCTTTTGGAGTATGGTTCTTGGACTTATCGGTATGCTGTTGATGCAGCAACTAGCGACACCAAAAGAATTACTTGTGATACCGACAAAAGAACAACGAGCAAAATCGCTGTCGATGAAAACACTTTGGACAATTAAAGGATTCCCTATTGTTTTATTCATCGTCATCCTATTACAAGGTGCACATGCTTCATACTACAGCTACGGTTATATTTATTTAGGTGATTTACATGTCGATTCGTTCTATATGGGGATGATTATAAACATAGCGGTTATTTGTGAAATTTTATACTTTATGAAGGCAGATACGTTATTTACAAAATGGCGCTCATCCTCTTTATTGCTTTTAGCAGCAAGTGGCTCTTCCTTACGTTGGTTACTTATTTATCTTTTTCCTAATGTTTGGGTATTTATCGCATCACAAACCTTACACGCATTATCGTTTGCCCTTGCACATTTTGCCTTTATTGGTTATTTGACTAAAGCATTACCGAAGGAACAGATCCCAAATGCACAAGGACTTTATTCTGCCTTAGCAATGGGATTAAGTACAGCTATCCTTACTTTTTTAGGCGGTTATTTATACGAAATTTCTCCTGGTCTATCCTTTGGAGCGATGCTGATTTGTACGGTTCCAGCTATCGCTATTTTGCTTGTGACTAGAAATAAATATCAATACTAAAAACAAGCAGGTATGAAAGAATTTTCTTTCTTCACCTGCTTTTCTATAGATTTACCTTGGATAATAAGAAAATCCAGGATATTTTACAACAGGCCATTTTTCCTTTCTCAAGACCTTGAGGAGCTCCTGACCAACATGTAAATTGCTTTGCACCAGCTCAGATGGAGTCAACGCCATCCATTGATTTAACGACACATCCTGGAAACGATTGCTTTTAAACATTTCGAGGAACCATAATGTTTCTGTTCCTGTATTCTCAATATAATGACCGTTGGCAAATGGCACATAACCGACATCTCCTGCACGATAATCGAATGTTCTAGCCGTACCATTAGCGGCAAATACAGTCATACGTCCCTTCCCTTGTAGGTAATACTGCCATTCATCATTATTCGGGTGCCAATGTAATTCTCGCATTGCTCCTGGTTCAATTTCTACAAGCGCTGCCGCTATATTTTGGGAAATAGGAAAGTTTGAGGAATCTACAATTCTAACACTGCCACCTGGTGTTTTAATGGGGGTTTGTGAAAGTAATCGATGTTTGAAACTTTGAGGAACTTTACCATATGGAGATTGAACCTTTTGTGTTTCGATAGGACCCGGCACTTTATCTTGATAAATATAGACTTGTTCAGATGGAATATGGTTAAAAGCGCTAATAGGTACTCCGAAATTAGCTGACAGCACCTCTTTAGGCGTATGCGCAAACCAATCAGATATTGAAAATGTATTTAGATCTGAGAAATTCCCATCATCAAACACTAGTAGAAATTCACAGCCGTCCTCAAGACCCTGTATCGAATGAGGAATTCCAGGTGGGAAATACCATAAATCCCCGGGTCCAACATCCGCTATAAAATTTCTGCCATCTTGATCCACTGCTGTAATACGGGCATGACCTAGAAGCATATAGGACCATTCCGCTTGTTGATGCCAATGCAGCTCACGCACGCCACCAGGTGTCAAACTCATATTAACCCCCTGCCAATGTCCTGGCGATTGGCAAATCACGCACCGTAATTTCTCGTGACCAGCCCCCCTTATTTAAGGTCATATGCGTATCAGAAAAAGAGAATTTTAGATTTGGTATAAGTCCAGCATCTGTTTTTGGAGGGACTAGCATATTAGGGTTTTCTAAATCTCTCATAATATCTCTTGGCCCTTTATCCACCCCTCCCGCATCATCTCGAATAGGCTGTGGAACATAAAAATAGCCCTCTGGCATATTCTCCAATTATTCACCTCTTCATAAAGAAATCGTTATTTAAAAATGTATGGGTTCTTTATCTAGATTATTCTTTTTATGGGCATCAAACGCACAGGAAATATCAATTCTAAAGGCGACAATTTGACAATATTAACAAACATAGTTATTTTAAGTATGCATCTATTTCTGTGTGAAATTGTACAAAGGAGAACTGAGATGAATAGCGAAATTAAAAATCAGACTATTTTCAAGAATTTATTAATCGAAACCGAAAGACTCATTATTAGACCTTATCGATTGGAAGACACTAAAGATTTGTTTATTATAATATCAGAGCCAAATTTTTACGACTATATTCCTGAAGCCCCACCTTCCCTAAAAGAAGTCGGGGAAATAATACAATGGTCTATGGATTGCAATAATAAAAATACCCTGGAGAAAATTTATAAATTAAATCTTGGTATTATTTTGAAAGAATCAAATTGCTTTATTGGTTTTTGTGGACTTGGACCCTATGATTTAGATTCTACAAAAATTGAAATCTATTATGGTCTCAAGAAAGATTTTAGAGGAAGAGGGCTTACTACTGAAGCGGCAAAAGCCTTATTAGATTATGGTTTTTCTACCTTAAGATTGGATGAAATAGTGACGACGGTATTTCCCCAAAATATTCCTTCGGTAAGGATTTTAGAGAAAATTGGGATGACTAAGCAATATTCCATAACAAGCCCACCTAAAGAACATCTAGATTTTAAAGGAATGGATTATTATACAATCTCTAAATAGAGATTTCCTAAAAAATATCCCACCCCTGAATAGAGGTGCGATATTTTATTATTATCAAGGAACTCAATTTTTCGTAGTTCTTCAGATGGTCAAATGCTTGTCCATTGTTTGCGCTTTTCCGAAGTTATGGATGGCTATCCTAATAATTCTTGATATTCAGGATGTTTTTCAAACTCAGCTTTTGCAAAAGGACATAATGGGATGACTAATAACTTTTCTTTTTTGGCATATTCCACAGCTGCTTTTACTAATTGCTGACCTACATTTTGACCTCTTAAATGTTCTGCAACATGTGTATGATCTAAAATGATTCGAGTTTCTCCTACAAGAACAAAATGAACCTCAGCTTCACTATTTTCCTCGTTCCCAATATAAAATGACTGAGTACCCTGTTTAATATCCATTGAAATAGTTCTCCTTTTAACGTTTATATTTTAATGCACCACTTGGACATCTTTTGATTACATCTACTACATCATTTACATCTGCTTGATCAGGAGAAATCCAAGGTCTTGCTTTTACATTGAAAACCTCAGGTAATCCTTTTACACATTCACCTGCATGCTGACAAATTTCCCCATCAAAATAAACTGTAATTTTTTCTCCTTTGTACTCTTTAAAACTCATAAGCATTCCCCTCACTTTTTCTTCTAATTACCCTAAATTAGTAGGTTATAATCCAGTAAATAGCTCAAAACTATCTCTCTTTTCCTTTGCTTCATACAAAGCTTGATCTGCTTTCCCCACTAAAACTTTTACATTATCTCCGTCTTTAGGAAAAATTGAAGCACCTGAACACCCTCATATTTCAATGATTACGAAAAATGCACACGAAAATCATAAATTTTATCACGATATTTTAGAACTTCGTCGGGTGAAAAAAACCGTCAATCAAGATGATCCAAGTATGTATCATGATTTTTAACATATAAAATCTTTCCTATCCATAAATGCTGAGTAAATTTTGAGATCGATTTGCCTTAAAATTATATTATTTATAAGTCATAGCCTATAGGATTTCTCAAAACTCAGAAGCCATTCTTCGACTTTTTAGATTTCATATTTCGAATCCGAGATAATCATCAAAAATATATGTATAAAAATATTATCTCGAATTAAAATATCTTTAATTCGAGATAATATTATCATGATTTTTATTGATAGTCAATAACTTTCCCTACAATATTTTGATTAAAATACTGACAATGACAACCGATCCCACAGTTACCGTTGTAAAGCCACAATTAACAATGGTGTATGGAAGTATAACGGGGTTTAATCTAATTGAACTTAGAAAACCCCCTATTTAGGATTAGTACAAATTAGTCGTCGTTAGAAAATTCATTATTTCCTTATTTATTTCATCTTGTTCTTTTCCTAATGTTATTAAATGTTTAGACTTTTCAAAGCCTCTCATCCGTTTTACATCAGAATTGACGTTATTGCATAGAATTTCGGCACTTTGCGCGTACAAATCATCATCTCGTTCCCCATAGAAGATAGCGATAGGTATTGAGATTTTATCCAGATGCTGCATAGTTGCTTTAATAAATTTTTGAAATTCTATAAAAGAATCTAGCGGCATGTCGTTAAAAATTTCGAGTTCATTAGAAATTTGGAGCTCTGGTTTCCCCTCTACTTTTTTATAATTGTAAGCATAGTCGATGATTCTTTGCTTTAATTGTTCTGGCCCCTTATCTACTGGTACCGATAATACAATGATTTGCTCTAATTTTTCTAATTGAGCAAGTTTCAATGTGAAAATACCACCAATTGATAATCCGATTACAGAGATTCTTTGGTACCCTTCATTCATCAAAAATTGGTGAGCGTTCACCACATCGTCCCACCAGTCGTCTACATTATACTGTAATAGTTGCTCTGGAATATAACCATGTCCACGATAGAGCGGTACATAGCATGTGTAACCTTTTTCATGGAGCACGGTTGCAACTTTCTTCATATCTCTTGTATGACTTGTAAATGAGTGCAAAAGTAAAATGGCATGCTCATGTCCTTTGAGGTAAATTTCTTTGGCTGGGAGTATTTTCATCACTTTATCAGAACCCTTCTTCATAGTTGTCGATAATAATAGAAGGTAGCCTATTTACGGCTACCTTCTTGCTGTGCTTATATCATAAACCAAAATTAAATGAATTACATTTCTCCACTTAATTTAACTAAAATTTTCGCTTGAGATTTGTCATTTGTTAATGCTTCAAATCCTTTTTCTACGATATCATCTAGTTCAATTTGAGAAGTAATGATCCCTTGTGGTTTTAATTGTCCAGTACCCATTAAATCAACTGTTTGCTGGAATGAAGTTGGTGTATAAGCAATAGTTGAAGTTACTTTAACACCTGTGTTTGTTAGTTGCATTGGGTTCCACTCAATCGAATGAGCAAAAATGGATACGATAACAACTGTACCACGAGCACGAGTTACATCAATGGATGATTTAAACGTTGGTGCAACACCTGCAACTTCAAACGTAACATCGACTCCATCTGGAGCATGTTGTTTTACCGCGTCCACTGGATTGATTTTTCCAGAGTTAAATACTTCTGTAGCCCCAAGCTCTTTCGCTTTTTCAAGACGTGTTTCTGATAAGTCAAAGACAAATATTTTGCTTGCGCCAGCTGCTTTTGCTGCAATTGTTGTTAATAAGCCGATTGGACCAGCACCAAAGATGGCCACTGTGTCACCAAATTGCATACCACTTTCTTTAATTGCTTGTACAGCCACAGCAGTAGGCTCTACTAAAGCACCATCCTGTAGCGTTAATGTATCTGGTAATTTATAAATATTATGCTCTGGCGCATTTGCAAATTTAGTAAAACCACCATCACCATGTAAGCCGATAAAGCTAAAACCATCATAGCTGTCAATGTCTTCTGGTTTGTTTCCATGAGTAATTGTAGGGTTAATGACTACACGGTCTCCTACTTTGTATTTTGTAACAGCAGGACCTACTTTTTCTACGACTCCTGCAAATTCATGACCCATTGTAATCGGAGCAATTTCGCCAGTTAATGCATCTGGTGCGTCTACTGGTACAAAAACAGGCCCTTCTTGATATTCATGTAAATCTGAACCACAAATACCTGCCCATGCTACACGAACAGTTACTTCATTGTCTTTTAATGGTTTTAATTCTCTTTCTTCTACTCGAATATCTTTTTGACCATACCATACTGCTGCTTTCATTTTTCATTCCTCCAAATTTTGTTGTCATTTCTCATGATGTTTAACGAATTGTATATAACGCTTTAGACCACGGAATTAGTTGGTCTAACATTTGATTGACTGAATCAGTTTGTACAGCTTTTGGTTTAAAGTCTGTACCATTTTCATAATCTGTGAATAGTGATAATGCAGGGTGAACGCGTACATCTGCGATTAAAAGCTCTCCTAGAATGCCACGTAAATGTTCTGCAGCACGAACACCACCTACAGAGCCAAAGGATACAATCCCTGCAGCTTTGTTATTCCACTCTTCACGTAAATAATCTAATGCATTTTTTAAAGCGCCTGTAATGGAATGATTGTATTCTTGTACGATGAACACAAATCCATCCGTTTGGCAATAGCTTCTGACCAAGCTTGTGCACCTGAAGCATCTTGCTCCGCTTCACCTAGTAGAGGTAATTTGTAATCTGCAATATCAATTACTGTATATTTCGCATCTCCTCGTTAATCTGCTATTTCCTTTACCCATTGTGCTACCTATGGACTTACACGCCCTTCACGAGTTGATCCAATAATGATGCCAATATTTAATTCTGCCATTGCTTCTTCCTTCTTTTTATTTGAAGTAAGGAACCTATTTAAAAACTCATTTCTATATCCCACCTTCCAAATGGCGCAAAAGGTTTGAATTCTTTTATCTTGAGTTCGAGATAATAGTAACACTCTATTTCTTGTTTCGCAACTTTTCTATACCGGAAAAATGATTTTACAATAATAAAAAAGCAGAGACGTTATTTATTGCAATATCTCTGCCTTCAACAATTTCCTTTTAAATTGAATACTAAACGTAAATCTTTTTTCAAAATGGAGTTTTTTCATTCCGTTTTTCAACCACTGCTACTGACACATTCATGTAATATTTCCAGGCCACTCTGTAATTCTTCATAGGTAGCATAGGCATAGGACAATCTGATATGATGGGCATCCTGTAGATCATAAATATAGCCAGGATTGATAAGAACTTGTCGGTATAATAGCTTGGTAAATAACGCTTTATCAACGATGGGCTTATAAAACTTTAGCCAAATATAAAAGCCTCCCTTTGGCTTGCTCCAGTCAGCCAAATCATTGAATTTTTCTTTTAAAATAGTCTCTACATAATGTGCCCTTCGCTGTAATTTTTGGCGTAAGTCTTCAATATGTCTTTCATATTTACCAGATTGCAGCCAATGTAAGACAATTTCCTGCGAGATGGCACTTGAACCGTAATCTGTTTGCATCTTTATATCTGCTAATCGTTCAATCACTGTCGTTGGACCAATTAGCCAGCCTATACGAAGTCCAGGGCTTAAGGTTTTCGAGACGCTTCCAATATAAAGGACTTGCCCACTATCATCCATTGATTTAATTGGAGGTGTTGTCGCTTCAAAGAGCAATTCATGATAAACGTCATCTTCAATAATAGGAATGCGAGACGCTTTACACGCTTCGTAAAGTTGCCTTTTTTCTTGCATTGTCCATACCTCACCAGTTGGATTGTTTAACGTAGGAACAGCATAAAACACAGCCTGTCTTTTTCTTTTTTGTTGAGCCAATGTTTGGGCAAGCTGTTCACCTCTATGGATAGCCATCATTTGCATACCCACCGACTGAAAGGGATGCACTGAATTTAAATAAGAAGTTTGGTCCTGGAACACAATAGCGCCCTGCTCAAGCAATCCAACAGCAATCAGCTGCAATGCCTGAAGTGCACCTGAAACAATACAAATATTTTGAGGCTGCACATGGATGCCTCTTTTTTTCACATATTCACAAATTGCAACTCGTAGCCTGTCATTTCCTTGAGGTGATGAATAGCCTAACGCTTTCGGCTGCAAAGAAAGCTCCTTCAGTGATGCTTCTATATCAGCTGTTGGCAGTAGACCTGGTGCAAGCTCTCCAGTTCCCAAACGAATGACATCATCGCGCTGCTCATATTCATTGATTAATTGAATGGTATGGTAATTGGGCTTATGAAGACTAGTGTCTATAAAATTTTGCCAATTAGGTTGTGTTTGTGTAATTAAAGAATGCCAGGAATTATCAGCTACATAAATACCTGAGCCAACCTTGGCTTTTAGTATGCCAGTTGCCTTCAATTCCTCTAATGCCTGCTGTACGGTACTGCGATTGACTCCAAATTGCATGGCAAGCTGCCTTTGTGTTGGTAGCTTTGTTCCTGCTACCCAATCACCTCGCTCAATATGTCCTGTAATCCATTGGATAATTTGCTGCTGTAACGTCATTTCGCCTTGTTTAATTGGCTGCCAGCTCATTTATATCACCTCAAACAGTTAAAATTGGGTGGTAAAAAAACCATCCAATTGGTCGTTTTCTTTTAGTTATATCATAACTAGAATGTTTAGTGAAAGGAGGGAATTTTATTGGAAGCATTTTTTCATGGAATGATTTTAGCATTTGGACTTATTTTGCCATTAGGCGTACAAAATGTCTTTGTCTTTTCACAGGGTGCAACACAGCCACATCTAGTTCGAGCCTTTCCTGCGAGCATCACAGCCGCAATTTGTGATACGCTTCTGATTCTGCTTGCAGTATTCGGTTTGTCTATTATCGTATTGCAATTTGCGTGGCTTCGAGTTGCCTTAATGACGGTTGGTATCCTTTTCTTACTTTATATGGGCTATACAATATGGCGCTCCACCCCAACCACAGCTGATAATAGCGAAGCACTTCCTAGGAAAAAACAAATTTTATTTGCGCTCTCTGTCTCACTTTTAAATCCACATGCCATTCTAGATACAATTGGTGTAATTGGGACAAGTGCTTTAAAATATAGTGACACGGAGCAAATATTGTTCACTGCTGCATGTGTATTGATTTCTTGGATATGGTTTTTTGGTCTTACCATTGCTGGAGCCTTTTTCAAAAAAATCGATAGCTCAGGGAAAATAATGAGTATTTTTAATAAATGTTCTGCTGTCTTTATCTGGGCTACAGCTTTATATCTGCTGAATGGTTTATTGTAATTTTGGCATAAAAACGCTCAGGATATTTCCTATTTTGGTTACCTGAGCGTTTTTTTGGGTTACCCGAGCATATTTTCTCGAGACCTGAGCGGATTCTGAGGTTACCCGAGCACTTTTTCTTGCGACCTGAGCAGTTTCTGAGCTTACCTGAGCATTTCTCCTAGCTACCTGAGCAGATTTCGGAGTTATCAGAGCACTTTTCCTAGCAACCTGAGCGGACTTGGGGGTTGCTAAATTTCTTGTGAATTAAAGATTGTTAAAATAAATGGTGATCTTTTCATTAAACATATCTGTTTCAATATAGCGTTCACTATGACCATCACTCACATAATCAATATCATGTAACAACACATTTGCTTTTAATAACGCTTCGTGCTGCTGGATAATAGACATTGCTTTAGTATTTCCAGCTATTGAAATTGAAACATACTGCTCTACTGGTAGTTGCCATTTTTTACGTGTATCTTGGATTGTGCGAATTAATTCTCTTATTTGCCCTTCCTCTAGTAAGCTTGCTGTAAGGTGAACATTTATAAGGATTCGACATGAGGCATCTTCGGCTAAAATATATTGATCCTTTACCATCGATTCCATTAAAACATGTTCCTTTAACAAGGTTAGCTGTTCCCCTTCAATCGTAAATGTTACCTCATCTGTTTGCTGTAATTCACGTTTTTCTTGATCATTTAAATTCATAACGTAATTTTTTACTTTATTCACTTTTGCTCCAAATATGGCCCCTGCTATTTTAAAGTTCAGTTTATAATGAACCGTTTCGTATGCTGAAAAATCATTTGTCCATAAACATTCTTTTATATTTAATTCGTCTTTCACAAGCTCACTATACGGTTGAAAATCTGTTAATACTCCATCAACAGAGACAATGATTTCGCTTAATGGTTGCTTGACCTTGATCCCTTGACTATTACGAATGCTACGCCCTAATTCTACGATTGTTAAAATAGATTGCATTTCTTTTTCGAGGCTCGCATTAACAAGTGCTTCATTATATTTTGGGTAGTCTTGTAAATGCACGCTTTCCCCATATAATTGTCCATACAAATCTTCCGCAATAAATGGTGTGAATGGTGCTAACAATTGACAAATTGTTGTTAGTAACTCATATAGTGTACTAAATGCTCCCCGTTTGTCCTCTGACAGCCCATTGGCCCAAAATCTTGCACGTGAGCGTCGGATATACCAATTACTTAGCTCTTCCACAAGCCTTCCGATTTCTCGTGTTGCCTGTGTAAATTGAAAATCGTCCATATATTTTGTCACAAGCTGAATTGTATGATGTAAACGAGACAATATCCAATGATCTAAATTTGTACGTGTGCCAGTATTATTTGCATTGTACTCAAAGCCATCGATCTCTGCGTACAACTGATAAAATTTAAATGTATTATCCAATGTATCGACAAGCTTTGATTTCGCGTCCATAACAATTTTCTTTGAAAAACGTTTCGGATTCCAGGGTGAACTGTCAACTAAAAATGACCATCGCAAAGCATCCGCTCCATATTGCTCAATTAATTCAACTGGCTCTAATGCATTTCCTTTACTTTTCGACATTTTCTGTCCGTGTTCATCTAGAACATGCCCTAAGGAAAGTACTTTTTTATATGGTGCCTTTCCTGTAAATAAAGTCGAAACCGCTAATAAACTATAGAAAAAGCCTCGTGTTTGGTCAATGCCTTCGATGACCACATCAGCAGGAAATTGATTGTTAAAAGTAGCAAGGTCTCCAAAAGGATAATGTTGCTGCGCAAATGGCATGGAACCACTATCAAACCATACATCAATTACTTCTGGTGTACGTTCCATCTCACCTTTACATTTTGGACAACTACAAATAATCTCGTCGATATATGGCTTATGAAGCTCGACATCCTGTAAAGCACCCTTCGCTAATTTCTTTAAAGCAGGAATACTATTTGGTGCTTCTTCATGACCACAATCCTGACAAATCCATACATTAAGAGGTGTGCCCCAATAGCGATTACGGCTAATATTCCAGTCCACTAAGTTTTCTAAGAAATTTCCGAATCTGCCATGTTTAATATGCTCTGGATACCATGTGACCTGCTCATTATTTTCTAAAAGCTTTTCTTTTAATGCTGACATTTTGATAAACCAGCTATCTGTTGCATAATAAAGTAATGGTGAATCACAGCGCCAGCAATGAGGATAGCTATGCTCATACTTTTCCTTATCAAATAAAAGCTCCTTTTTAGCAAGCATTTTAATAATGTCGACATCACATTCTTTGACAAATTGACCGACTAGCTCTGGCACCTCTTCTGTATAACAACCTTTTCCATCCACAACGTTGACAAATGACAGACCATTTTGCTGAACTGCTTTATAGTCGTCCTCTCCATAGGCAGGTGCAATATGCACGATGCCCGTTCCACTATGCTCTGTCACATAATCTGCTAGTAGAACAATATGCCCTTTCTCAACTGTAACGTATGAAAAAGGTGGAGTGTAGGATATGCCTTCAAATTCACGACCATAATGCTCACTTAACACTTTCACAGGTTCAGTAAAAACTTTGTTGATAAGTGGTTTTGCTAGAATATACACTTTTTCGCCTTGCTTCACACGCACATACGTAAGCTCTGGGTTCATTGCCAACGCAACATTAGCAGGCAAAGTCCATGGCGTTGTTGTCCAGCCAAGAAAATATTCGTCCTTCTCCTTAAGCTTAAACATCGCTGTTACAGATAAATCCTTAACATCCTTATAGCCTTGTGCCACTTCATGAGAGCTTAATGATGTTTGACAGCTAGGGCAATATGGTGACACACGATGCCCTTTATATAAAAGCTTTTCCTTGTGCACATGGCTTAAAATATGCCATACGGATTCGATATACTCATTACTAAGTGTTAAATAGGGATCATCCATATCAATCCAATAGCCTAGTTGTTCAGTAAAGGAGCGCCATTTCTTTTCATAGGTAAAGACACTTCCTTTACATTCCTTGATAAATTGTTCAACACCATATTTCTCGATTTCGTGTTTCCCAGAGATACCTAGCTTTTTTTCTACCCCTAATTCTACAGGTAAACCATGTGTATCCCATCCCGCTTTACGTTCTACGAAATAGCCTTGCATGGTTTTATAGCGAGCAACGACATCTTTAATCGTTCTACCAAATGCGTGACCCACATGGGGTAATCCATTCGCTGTTGGTGGTCCTTCGTAAAATACAAAAGGCTTATGGCCAGAACGATTTGCAACAGTTGCCTGGAACGATCCTTCTTGCTCCCATAATGTGCGAATTCGTAATTCTCTTTCTACAGTTGTTTCTATTTTCTTTTTCACTTGCATGTGATTTCCTCCTATACAATCCATTTGTATAAAAGGCATACAAAAAACCCCGTCCCAAGTAAGGGACGGGGTTAACCGCGAATACCACCCTAATTCTATTGACACATCGTTCAATAGCACTTAGCAACGTACAATCATACGTGTTCTTTTTAACGGTAGACACCCGGATTAACCTACTATATTCGGCTAATCTTCTCAGAGAGGATTTTCATGTAACACTTGCACACCGACTTTCACCACAAATGTCGGCTCTCTGTAGAACAAAATGAAACACTACTCTTTCTCATCAACGAATTTGTATGCTTTTATTGTCATTCATCTTAACAAAGTAATTTTTGTCTGTCAACATTTTCAAAATCCTTATAATACTTCTAGACGTGCCTCAATGCTTTTATGAAGTACTGTATGCTGAGGCTTACTACATGTTTGGATATAAAAGCTTTTTAAAAATGTTTTACAATTAAACAATAATATTCTGTAATGCTGCTCATCAAGCTGTGACTGCCTTTCCGTTAAATCATTTGGTAATTGTCGTAATAATTTTACAATTTCTCGTTCTTGTAAACCCAACTCAAGCATGGCAAAAATAGGAGCTAATAGTCTTTCATCCTCATCGTGAATAAAGGCATGGTTTGCTTGAAAAATAATGGTGCTCCACAATGCATTGACAATTTGGATAAAAAATATTCTATTTAATTTTGGATTTTTCACCAATTCATCTATTGTATCAGCCATATGTGCCACACTGTGGGCCCACCCTTTGACCGGTACATATCCTCTGACATCTCTTTCCTCTGATAAATAGGCTACTAATTTCTCTTTTACTTCAGCTATTATTTCAGCAGATAAAAAATCATCTTGATTATCCCTATTCAAAATAAGTGCAATTAAGAGAGATGTAAATGATCTTGTAAACACTAAATCTGATTCATTTTCTTCAATACCCTTATATAATAAATGATTTATACATTCATTCAAAAGCTCCTTTAACAGTGTATGATTTATAAGATTTTTTTCGAGTATCCATTCATAAAATGTTCCATAAATTAATTCATCCCTCAGCTCACTATCTAATGAGCCAATATGTATTATCATGGATTTTATAAGTTGGGCTTGCTCCTCTTGATGCTCTATTTTCCTGCCATTTTTTATGTCCTTAAGTATTCCTTTTAATTCATTTTCATAAAGTATCATGTTTTCTCCTTATTCTTGATTCAAATGCCATAATTTTTCTAATGGTATATCTGCTAATTTATAACCATATTTTTGAAACAACAATCGATCTATTGCAATTTCTGGTCGCTCCAAATAAAATTTCACAACTACATTACAATGAGCAAGTGCTAAATGATCTGTGAAGCGCTTTGAATAATCATCTAAAACTTCTATATGTTCCTCTTTTACATGGATTTCAGAAAAAATGCTAACTGATATATAATTTGTCCTTTGAGCATCTTCATCAATAGCATCTAGCAAATCCAATTCCTCAATTGACGCCTTTCTTCTTTCATCCTCAATGACTAAGCAGTAACGTATTTGCTCGATACGGATTGACCAGACTTCCAAATCAGTCAAGCGCACGATCCGTTCAAAATAATCAATCATTCTTTGTACTCCTGTCAACATCCATAGTATAACTTTCTCGATAAATGCCGTCTAGCTTCCATCCATCATATAACCTTACATAAGTGAATTCCTTTTGTTCCCTATTGCCTATCGTCACAATTACCTTGCTTCGCCAAGGAAAGGTTAATGCACGTACTTGTCCACCTCTCACCTTCTCTATTTGATCTGATAAATCTAGCAATGTAGCTGGATTAATTGTATGTTCGATTAAATACAGCTGGCGATTAGGGCTGTTTTCAAAATCCTGCATTACTTGCTGATGAAAGGCAATAACTTTTGTATTGGCTCCATACATACCTATAAACACCATAAAGATACTAATGATTGTGAGTGTTCCCATCCAAAGGAAATGTTTTTTTCTTAAACCCCAATAATAATCTGAGTGATAATCCTGTTTAGACAAATACCAATAATAAACGATACTGATTGACCAAATAAAAACCAACTGCCAAATAAGCACAACCCAAAAGATGTCACCGAAGGATATCACATAATAAATAGTTAAAAAATTTAATAACCCTATTGAAGAAAAAAACTGCCATTTACAATGCTTCATATAGTTACTCTTAAAATGTAAAAAAAATAGAGGAATAGTTAACAGAAACGCGGTTGCAAAATCCATAAGCATAAACAAAGCCTTCACTCCCTTCTTTCTTTTTTTATGTAATAATGCTGTAATTACTTGCAATAATTGTATCTTAATTTAAAACCAAAAACAGCTTATCCTAAATGAAAATGACCCTCATTGTGAATTGGGGCATATCATTTAGGATAAGCTGCTTTTCTATTATTTCACAATTTCAATTTCATCCAAATTAGCTACAAAGCCATATTTGCCAAGACGCTCTTGCATACTATAGGTAACACTTACCATGTTTCCTACAGCAAGTTTATCTTTTACTTCATGTAGAGGGTACCAAATGCCATTTTCTTTTTGATTAATCATTTCTTCATTTGTTAAATGTCCAATTAAATCTTTTACTTCCCCAGAAACAACCAAGAAACGATCTTCTTCAATTGCTACAACATAGCCTGTTTTATACTTTGTGTCAGATACGTACGCATCTTTTGGATTCATTGAAAATTGAAATTTTTTCTTTAAATAGTCAATTTTATCTACATATTTTGCAGTAAGATAATCCATTGCCTCTTTTTTAACACCAAGATAAGCATGTAGTGGAAAGGAATTTTCATATCTCTTTTGATAATCTTTGAGTAATTCGTTTTGCGCGATTCCCTTAATATTTAAAGGCTCGATATATTTTTCAAAATACTCATCAAATGTAAGCTCTAAACTTGCAAGACTATTATTAAAATGTTCATCTTCTAATTGATTCTCGAAATCTCTTTTACTTATTCTTCTATTCTTGTCTATTAGTTCTTCATTTATTTCAATTCCCTTGCTTAAAGCATATGCGTGATAAGCATCCATTTCTATCGTTGTTTGAAAAAAAGCATTACGAGATTGTTCACTTTGAGGATTATATACATTCAAATTTAAGGATATTTCTTCTTCATCTAGAATTGGCAGCTCATTTGAAGATAAATGCAGCTTATTATCAAATTGTAATTGTGAATAGAAAAACAACCCTATACATGCTGTAAAAATAATGGTTATTAAACTATATTGCCATCGCCAAGCTCTTTTTTTATTGTCACGCTGTTCTATATGCTGCACAACATTTGCCATAACCCTCTTTTTACTTTCCGATAAATCCCTTATTACTGTCACATTCAATTTACTCATGCAGTAGCACCTCCCACTCAATATGCTGTAGCTTTGGCTTTAATAGCTCTCTCCCACGACGAAGCCTTGTTTTGACTGTGCTCTCCGGAATACTTAATAGCTCGGCAATTTCCATAACAGGTAATTCTTCAAAATAAAAATAAATTAGAACCTCACGCTGTTTTAATGGTAGAGCTAAAATAGCATTTTCAATTAACGTTTGTTCATCTTGTTGAACAAGTATGTCCCTCCTTATCACAGATTGCTTCGCAAAAATTTTCTGTTGAACCTGAATTTTACGGTATGTCCAGCTACGTAAATAATCTTTACTTTTATTGGTGACAAGTTTTGATAAATATGCCCGCAATTCTCCACGTTCTTCGTAGTTTTCTTGATGTTCATAAAATTTAATAAATACATCCTGAACGATATCTTCTGCACATTGTAAATCTCTTACATAATAAAAAGCCAGTCGAATCAGTCTTTCTGTATGCTTTTCCATTATTTTTTCGAGTTCATAAATCTCAAGCAACTTCTCTCCCCCTCTCTGCCCTTTTAAACGGTGCTCACAAGCTAGAGGTTTGCATTTTTTGAAATTTTTTCTCTACAAAGCTGGCAGAATGATTCACAACTTCAACTGGTTCCTACGCAGTCTTCTCGGTTACCTGAGCAATTTCCTTAGTCACCCGAGCAGGTTTCCCTTTTCCTGAGCAATTTCCTTGGCTACTCGAGCAGGTTTTCCCCTTACCTGAGCAGGTTCTTGGGCTACCCGAGCAAGTTTTCTCTTTTCTGAGCAATTTCCTGGGCTACTGGAGCGATTTTCTCTTCACCTGTGCAGTTTCGACCATATTATATTCTTATTTGTCTAAATTTCCATTAAAAAATGGAGCTATGACTTTCTTCTCCGTTGAAGATAGCACAATATTAGTTGAAGGCGTTCCATAGGGCATTGCCTCATCAATAAACCTCTCCAATGTTTCCACTGAATATGTAGCAAGCTTTACAATATAACTAATCTCCCCAGCTACCCGATAACACTCCAAAACATCTGGATGGGCATTGCAAAAATCTGAAAGACTTTTACAATCTATCGATTTAAACAAAATAATAGCTTGAATCGTACGCTGCAACTTTTTTAAATTTACTTTTGTACTATACCCTTCAATCATTCCTTGCTCTTCAAGCTTTTTAACACGCTCAATAACAGCTGGCGAGGATAAATGAACGGATGCCGCTAATTCCTTCATTGAAATTTTTGCATTTTGCTGTAATTGCAATAAAATATCAGTATCTATTTTATCCATCGTTTTCCACCTTTTTATATTAATTAGATTTTAAAAAATTCCTTATATTATTAACTTTATTCTTATAATTACATTATACAACTTCTGTTATTGTGAAACCTTGTCCTCTACAATAAACATATAAAAGGAGGCAATATCAGCATGAAAAAAATTTTATTATTATTAGCAAATGGGTTTGAGGCTGTTGAAGCGAGTGTCTTTACAGATGTACTTGGTTGGAATAAATGGGAGGGTGATGGGTCAACAGAAGTAGTGACTGTCGGTTTACATCCACAACTGCAATGTACATGGAATTTTAACGTAGCCCCAGAAAAATTACTTCATGAAGTTTCATTAGTGGATTTTGATGCTCTCGCTATCCCTGGTGGATTTGAGGAAGCGGGCTTTTATACTGATGCCTTCAGTGAAGAATTCCAAGAAGTTGTCCGTCACTTTGATGAACATAAAAAACCAATTGCCACGGTTTGTGTAGCTTCTCTTATTTTAGGTCATAGTGGCATTCTACAAAATCGAAAAGCTACCACCTATAATCATTCAACAAGCAAACGTTTAGCACAGCTCCAATCCTACGGTGCAGACATTGTCAACGAGCGAATTGTCCTAAACGAACATATCATTACATCATCCAATCCAGGTACTGCCTTCGACGTGGCTTTTTCCTTACTTGAAATGCTAACATCAATTGATAATACCAAAAAAGTACAGGATTTAATGGGCTTCAAATAATAGTAAGACCCCTAAGAATCACCGTTGGGAAAATTACGGTGATTCTCTTTTTTGTAGCTTTAGTAATAATATAAAAGAATAGTACATACCTTAAAACGTAATCATTACTGTTCACAAAAAGTAGTTAATCTTTAGAAGACATATACTTAGGAGGTACATGTGAATCGTTATGTCATAAAATACTTTTTGAATTTTTGGTTTTTATTTTTGCTCATCTTAGCTCTTTTTCTAACACCTTCCTTCTATTCTAATATCCCTTTGATATTTGCTATCGGTCCTTCCCTTTTAAATCTTAATACAATCTTTTTAAGTATTTTGATAGAAGCACTACCTTTTGTGTTAATTGGGGTTCTTATCGCAGGCTTTATTCAAATATTTATCACAGAGGATCATATACAGAAATGGATTCCTAAAAATAAATTAATGGCTGTTATTATGAGCTGTATTGTTGGTGCATTATTTCCTGCATGTGAATGTGGTATTGTTCCCATTGTAAGAAGGCTAATCTCAAAAGGAGTACCTATTCATGCAGCAATGGGCTTTATGCTAACTGGACCACTTATTAACCCTATTGTCATCGTCTCTACCTATATGGCATTTGGGAATGATGCGAAAATAGCAGGTTTACGAATGATTTTAGGATTTCTTTTTGCCATTATAATAGCTCTTATAATAAGTTTTACCTTTAAAGGAACACAATTTAAACAAGGTATTCACATTAACAAATCATATGCCCATACAGAAAAATTACCGTTTAATAAAAAATGCTCCCTTATGTTAACACATTCCATCGACGAATTCTTTGATATGGGAAAATATTTAATCATTGGTGCCTTTCTAGCTGCGTTTGTTCAAACATTTCTATCAACTAAGACACTAGTTAACATTGGAAATGATCTATCATCTTCACTATTTGTTATGATGGCTCTAGCTTATATACTCTCACTTTGCTCTGAAGCTGATGCATTTATTGGAGCTTCATTTAGTTCTATTTTCCCTTCACCTGCTATTCTTGCCTTCTTAATTTTTGGACCGATGATTGATTTTAAAAATACCATTATGATGCTGGGCGTATTTAGGATTAAATTTGTATTATGGTTATTAGTCATAGTCTTTGCTGTTGTTTTTATTCTGTTATGGCTGGCAGCACCATATATTTAGGGGGAAATTTATGCGATTTCACTTCCAACAAGCAGTCAAAGCAGCCATTTTATTTGCTTTCTCTGCGATGATTTACAGTTTTCATATAACGGGAAATATAACAAAATTAATAAACCCAAAATATGATATGTTGAGTAAAATAGTAGCGATTATTTTTTTATTTTTATTCGTTGTACAGCTAAAAAGAGGTTTTACTTTTTCAAAACAAAGTAATTCTTATCGTGCTACATGTGGATGTTGTTCACATCATCAGGAAAATACATCACTTTCTATAAAAAAGGGTTTGTCTTATTTTATCCTTATCGTTCCCATAGTCACTGGATTAATCATACCGACCAAGGTTTTAGATGCTTCGATTGCAGAAAAAAAAGGAGCCACGATTATGATGACTAATCAATCTCAAGCCCTTACTGGTGATGATGACATAGCAATGCTGAATGATTCCACTGAAGGACACCCTGTTGATCCAAACTTATTAGAAAAAAAACAGGAGATGCCCAAAAAAGAATATGATTTGTTGAAACAACAGCTCGCCAGCAATCCAATTATTGAAATGACGGATTATGTATATTCCGTTTATTATGAGGACATTAATAATAATCTATTAAACTATCAAGGTAAAAGCATTCATATAAATGGATTTGTATTAAAAGAAGATGATTTTGAGCAAAATCAGTTAGTGATTTCTAGATTCTTAATTACACATTGTGTAGCTGACGCAAGCATCATCGGTTTTTTGTCAGAGATACTAGAAGCAAGCAATTTAGAAGAAGATACATGGATTGAAGCAGAAGGAATTATTGATATTGGGTACTATAATGGTGTTGAACTACCATTGCTTAAAATTCATAAATGGAAAGAAATAGAAATACCTGATGAACCTTATTTATATCCTATAGATATTCTTATTAGTAAGTAAATCAAATGTCTTCTACCACTTTTATTTTCATGCATTTTACACATCTAATGCAAATCACCCTTCTAAACAACATAGCCACCTAGCATCGATTAAGTATCGATACTAGATGGCTATTACTTAGTCTATTTTTACTGTTTTATGCTACGAGGAATAATCCACAACCATTATATTAACAGCATAAATGCATTCAGTTTTATTTATTAATTGAAGAAACTAACTCCATTTCCTTCGCTGTTAATTCTGATAAATCCTTTGCATTTTTTAACACGTCTTGTGGGATAGTAATCGTAGAAAGCGTATTAAATGCATCGTATGTGATGGCTGATTTTTGGTTAATTTTCATTTTTACATCTGCCATATTCATTGCTAAAGTCATATCAATTTCAATATTTTTTATATCGAATGTCTTTTTATCAATCGTTAATTGATATTTTATATTGTCAAATGACATATTATTCAATGAGGCTAAAATGTCATCTGCTCCTACCTCTACTTCAGCTGAATCTTTTGTTGTTGTACCTACTTGTACCTCTGCTGAATCTTTTGTTGCTGTTGCAGCTCCTGTTTCCAACATTGGTATTAAAGTTGAAATTTGGTCTTTAACCAGTTTTGTAAATTTCTCACCATCTGCATTTAATGTTAAAACATAGGCATTATCTGTTTCTTTTAATGTAAAGTCTTTTGCAAATTCTTTTAGCATTTCAAGCTGGTCAGCTGCGCTTGCTTGTACGCCTGCTTGTTCAAGCATAGCATCATACATATCAGTTGGGAACTTAAGCCAAGCGCCTTGAGTTGCCTCATACATATACATTCCATCTTTAGCTGTCATGTACATTTTTAATGGCATCTCCATTTTTTCGCCACTTTCAGGCTCTGTCATAGCAATTGTTCCCTCAACGAAAAATTGCATTGGATCGACCACTACATCCATTGACATTTTGCTATTTGTGTTTGTTTTGAATGTTTCTTTTCCATCATTTACTTCTATTGCCTGTGTCATCGTCAAACTAGCTTTCATGCTCTTCACATCTTGTTGTTTAGCTAGAGATTTATTAAATACTTCTTCTAATGTTAAGGAGCTAGGCTGTGTTGGTGTTGATGGTGTTGATGTTGCTGTCAATGTATTGACAATTAAAGTAGCTAATTGGCCGCGAGTTACTTTATCATTGACACCATATTCTGTAGCAGAAACTCCTGTTGAAATTCCTGCCTCATATAGTGCTGTCACAGCGTTAGCATAGGAACTATTCTCTGGAACATCCACAAACGGGCTTTTACCTTTTGCATCTAAGTCTAATGCTCGTGCAATCATCACAGCTATTTGTCCTCGTGTCACAGTTTCAGACGAACGGAATGTATGATCATCATAGCCCTTCACCACACCAAGTGCTGTTAATTTTTTAATAGCATCGTAATATTCGTTTGATTTGTTAAGATCTTTAAAGTTTTGTTTTTCTACAGAAGCTGTATCCGCTGTCGCAAGTCCAAATGCATTGACAAGTATTTTCGCAACTTGACCACGTGTTACTGCTTGAGATGGTTTAAATGTGCCATCACTATAACCATGTAAAACACCTGACGTATAAAGTGAAGATATTCCTTCAAAATGTGGGTGGTCTTCACTTACATCAGAAAAAGGACTTGCCGCTGATGCTGGTACCGCTGCTACCGCCGTTACTGCTAATGCAACTGCAGTTGTTGTATAAAGTTTTCTTTTCTTATTTTTCATCATTTTGCTCTCCTCTACTAATCCCATTAGGGTATGTATAACATTATTAATTATAAACAAATTTATGATAGATTGCTATATGTTGGGTCAAATTGAATAAATAAATATATAGTTGTAGAAAATTTGTAAACTTTTGAGCCTTTAGAAATACAAAAAAACCGACCTCCAAGGGAGATCGGTTTATTTAAAATGTTTACTCAGCAGCTTTTGCGCGTAGAACCATTTGTAGGATACCACCGTGACGGTAGTAGTCTACTTCTACCTCTGAGTCAAAACGAGCTAAAGCTTGGAAAGTTTTAACTGTGCCGTCTTCAGATTTCGCAGTTACTGTTAAGATGTCGCGTGGTTTCACATCGTCAGTAATGTTTACAGAGATTTCTTCTTTACCCGTTAAACCTAGAGAATCAGCAGATTCACCATTTAAGTATTGTAAAGGAAGAACACCCATCATTACTAAGTTAGAACGGTGGATACGCTCGTAAGATTGTGCGATAACAGTTTTCACGCCAAGTAGGAATGTACCTTTCGCCGCCCAGTCACGAGAAGAACCCATACCGTAGTCGTTACCAGCAAGTACTACTAAGCCAGTACCTTGCTCTTGGTATTTCATACATGCGTCATAGATGTATTCTACTTCGCCTGTTGGCCAGTAAGTAGTGAATCCACCTTCTGTACCAGGAGCAACTTGGTTACGGATACGGATGTTTGCAAATGTACCACGCATCATTACTTCGTGGTTACCACGACGAGAACCATAAGAGTTGAAGTCACGGATTGCAACACCGTTTTCGATTAAATATTTACCTGCAGGTGTATCTTTACCGATTGCACCAGCTGGAGAAATATGGTCAGTTGTAATTGAGTCACCGAACTTCGCCATAATGCGTAAGCCGTCTAAGCCTTTAATAGCTTCTGGCTCTTTCGCAAGACCTTGGAAGAATGGTGGGTTTTGGATATAAGTTGATTTTTCATCAAATGTGTAAAGAGACTCAGTTGATGTTTCAATTGCATTCCAAGCTTCGTTTGCTGTGAATACAGTTTCGTATTCTTTTTGGAATAATTCACGGTTAACTACAGTACCTAATACTGCGTTAACTTCTTCAGTTGTAGGCCAGATATCAGCGAAGAATACTTCGTTGCCATCTTTGTCTTTACCGAATGAATCTTTTTGTAAGTCGACATCCACAGTACCAGCAAGTGCATAAGCAACAACAAGTGGTGGTGAAGCTAAGTAGTTAGCTTTTACAAGTGGGTGTACACGGCCTTCGAAGTTACGGTTACCAGAAAGAACAGATGTTACAAATAAGTCATTAGCTTTGATTGCATCTTCGATTTCAGGAAGTAACGGACCTGAGTTACCAATACATGTTGTACAACCGTAACCTACAGTGTTGAACCCGATTTGGTCAAGGTAAGATTGTAAACCTGAATCTTCTAGGTAACCAGTTACTACTTTAGAACCTGGTGCTAAAGAAGTTTTTACCCATTTAGGCACTGTTAGACCTTTTTCTACAGCTTTTTTCGCCACTAAGCCCGCAGCAATTAATACGTAAGGGTTAGATGTATTTGTACAAGAAGTGATTGCAGCGATTGCTACAGCACCTGTTGGAATTTCTACATCACCTTCAGCGAATTTAGCTACAGAAGTTTTTGCGAATTCATCTTCAGTTAAACCGAAACCTTGTGTACCTTGAGGTGCCACTACTGCTTCTTTGTAACGAGAACGCATTTGAGATAGTGGAATTAAGTCTTGTGGACGTTTTGGACCAGAAAGGTTTGGTTCGATTTCAGCTAAGTTTACTTCTAATACATCAGTGTAAACTGGCTCTAATGTTGGATCGAAGAACATGTGGTTCGCTTTTAAGTAAGCTTCTACAACCGCGATGTGCTCTTCGTCACGACCAGTTAAACGCATGTAGTTCAATGATTCTTCATCAATTGCGAAGTAACCACATGTAGCACCATATTCAGGAGCCATGTTAGAAATTGTTGCACGGTCAGCTAGTGGTAATTTAGATACGCCAGGTCCGAAGAACTCAACGAATTTACCAACTACGCCACGTTGACGTAATACTTGCGTTACTTTTAATGCTAAGTCAGTAGCAGTAGTTCCGTTTGGAAGATCGCCAACTAATTTAACACCGATAACTTCTGGGATTGGGAAGTATGAAGGTTGACCAAGCATACCTGCTTCAGCTTCAATACCACCAACACCCCATCCAAGAACGCCGATACCGTTGATCATTGTTGTATGTGAGTCAGTACCAACTACTGAATCTGGGAATGTTTCGAATGTACCGTCAGCATTTTCGTTTACGTGTACAACTGGAGCTAAGTACTCTAAGTTTACTTGGTGAACGATACCAGTTGCTGGTGGTACAGCACGGAAGTTATTGTAAGCAGTTTGAGCCCATTTTAAGAAGTTATAACGCTCAGCATTACGTTCAAATTCAAGGTCCATGTTTGCTTGTAGTGCACTTGCATTACCATATTTGTCAACTTGTACTGAGTGGTCAATTACAAGGTCAACTGGAATAGCAGGGTTGATTTTGCTTGGGTCGCCGCCCATTTCTTTCATTGCAGAACGAAGAGATGCAAGGTCAACTACTACTGGTACACCAGTAAAGTCTTGTAATACAACGCGAGAAGGTTTGAATGGTACTTCAGCTTCTGGATCAGCACCATTACCCCATTTTGCTAATTCGTTTACGTGTTCTTCTTTGATTACATACGCATCATATTGACGTAAAACAGATTCTAATAATACTTTGATTGAGTAAGGAAGGTTTGAAACTTTTGCAACGCCAGCTTTTTCAATCGCAGCTAAGTCATAGTAATTGTAAGTTTTACCATTTACTTCGAATGATGCGCGGCTGTTGTGTAAATTACCTTGTGCCATATGCGGATCCCCCTAAATATCTTTTTGAAAAGGCCTATGTAAAGCAACTTTTCTCCAATACCCATGATAACGTATTTATATTCATAAGTAAATTACATTAATATTATCTTTTTTGATAAGTAATCCTTATGACCTTGCTTTCTAACCTGATGTTTCTAATTATAGAGATATGCATAAGATGAAGGATTTGCAGGAAGGACATTTATTATACCTTTCTAACTAAATGTATTTAACTGAGGTACTTTCTGGGGCACTTGTAGTTTTTTTCAGAAATAGTGCCCCAGTAAAAAGTATTTAATTATCATTATTATGGACAGGTACGTATCATATTAAAAATCTTATCAAAAATTATTTACATCAACTAGTATTTTTATAATTTTTTCAAATATTACATGTCCCCTTACTGTACCCACAATATTTTTCTGACAAGATTGTCATTCCCCTTCTTTCTTAATCATTCCATATTTATGGTATAATCACACAAAAAGGGGTTTTATTAGAATAATGCTTGTAATATTATTTTTTATATTTATAATTTGGTTTTTGATTAAATTCATTAACTTACAGGAGAAACAAAACAGCTTGCAGGAAGAACAAAACGAAATTCTAAGATTTATTTCCAACAAGCTAGATAAATAGGATACATAGAGATGGGAAATCCCATCTTTTTTTACTGATCAAAACAGCCTTTACACCAATCTTCATTATCGAAACCTCACTCAAATCCCTCAGTGTGCAATTATTGTTTACAAATCACACATTAAACCTTAGTTACCCATTGTTCAGAATAATGTCCTACATGTTGTGGTTCACGAATTTAAAACCCTTAGAAAAACAATTGCCATAAAGAAAAAATTTTTATTAGCTTCAACTATTTCACCAAAACTCCATTGCATATCTCCCTTATTTCGCATTACCTTTCTGACGTACACATTAATGAAATCTTTCAATGGTCTATTAACCATGTTCTATTTTTCAAACTAAATCCATTACTTAATAGACAAATTACCATTCAAATTTCTTTGTCTAATCATAAATTAATAAAGTAAGGATATGGTTACCTTAATAAAATAGAATTGGAGGTATTGATAATGGGTGATATTATCAATATTAGTACTGGTTCTGATTCCTGTGGTAAACATGAAAACAATCCAGCAATCGCTGTAAAGGTTGTGTTTGTAACCAATCAAGACGTTTACAAACTCAAACTGAAGTTGATCTCTTCTTACTTGGAGGTCAGATTATAGAAGATGTTATTTTTATTACCTTTGACCCGAAAGATTGTTGTGCATTCTTTAATGATCCCACAACAGAACCTGGTTCAACAATTATCGTGGACTGTCAAGATATTCAAGCTATCCGTATAGAAGCTGACTAAATTATAAAGGTCCACTCCTTTAAAGGGTCACTTAAAAGTGACCCTTTTAATAGTACCTATTCTCAGATTGTTCAATAACTAAATCGACCATCAAAGAACGCTCTAGACGGTCTTATAATCATGAAGTCCCACTCTTAAGTAGGAGAATACCCAACAAAAAAGAACTATACTTTACGATAAAGTTATTTAGTGAAAAAAGAATGTATTCCTGAGCAATTGTGAATAGAGTTAAGTCGTACCTTTTTTGATAAAGATTGGTTCTATTCATTCATTTGGATACAACCTTTTTGAGGATAAACATCTTGGATATGTACTTATTTGAAGTACCCAAACTGAGCGTTTAAGAAAGGGCAAGCTTTATTTGCTTGTAATTAATTTTAAAAATATTCCACAGAACTTCTACTCTCTTCATTCCAATCATAAAAAATATAATCTAGCACTACTACTGTTTGCCATTTTCACATAGTTTTGCCCTCTTATGTGTTTGAGTATCTTAGCTGACTAGATGAGCTGTAACGCGTGACAACTCTACTGCCCTTTTTATGATACAATTTACATAATTACACAACGAGGTGATTTCATGGAAAATGATAAATTAGTTTGTAAATTATGTGGTAGTGATACCTTTACACAAGGTGAATTAGGTGGAGCTTATGCAAATGTAAGACCGTTAGACTCAATTTCAATTTTTTCGAGCTCCCCACTTATATTGTCTATTTGTACAAATTGTGGAGAAGTAGCTTCAATGAAAGTTAAGAAACTTCACAAGTTCAAATAGTCCCATAACGTTTATATTAGGGCCACTTTCAGCAGAGTGACCCTTTAATAGTTTCTTTATACAAAAGACATATAATAGACACTGTGATAGAAAATATTTTTGCTGTAATTATCTATCAATAGAAATATATTTCAATTCTTGTATCACTATCAGTTACGTTTCTATTATTATTGTTTGCATTCACTTTTTTCAGATGATCAAATAGGAGTACTATCAGCTTAAAGTGTTAGGTTATCTTTGTAGTCCAGTCTTGTCATCCCCTGCTGTCCACTATCTTTCTAATCCTCGCTTTGCGCACCCTTTTCATTTATAAATAGATGCCTCATTCAGATTATCCACTGTCCATCACATTCATCTTTCTAAAATAATTCTAATACTATATATATCCAAATCATTTGATTTTCTCAGACTTTGTAAAAATACCATCCATATAGAAGACCTTTCTTGCCATATAGGTGTTTCTACTACGGTAATACATCTTGGTATATAAGCTTACCTTTGTTTACAGATTTTTTTTAAATAATTTTCTACTAATCAAATCTCATATTTCTTTTATTTTCAGAAATATGATTAATAAGTCTAGAGAATGGAACAGAGTACTACATACTATATAAATGTAATCTGCAGATTATAAATCTTTAGTCTTGAGGAGGTGAAAATTACATGCCTTTAACTACTGGTCCAATTGAAAATTCAGGTAATCTACCAGCTAATGCTGCTAACGTTCGTATCAAAGTTCTTAATCTCACTGGAGGTTTACTAACAGGAGTAGTCCGAGTTTTCAGACTTAACGGTACAAGACAATTACTATCAACAACTCCTTTTGCCGCTGCTGCTAATGCTTCTACTTTTGTAACTCCAAGTGTAGCAGGATCGTTCCAATATGAAGTTGAAATAGCTCCAAATCAAACGGGCGGATTATACAGCGTTTACGGGCGTACAGCTTCAGGTGTTATTATCGATGCCCAACGATTTGTGAACTCTGAGTTAACACCTATTCTTTAATGTTAAGCAGATTGTTAAATCAGAAAAGAGGCTGGGACATAACTAGCTTCAATTCGTGAGAAATCCGACTTTGAATTCATTCAAAGTCGGATTTCTCG
>NZ_JBXAPF010000020.1:0-94790 GCF_058803665.1 Lysinibacillus sp. GW821-FHT14F06 | reverse complement strand
GAGTCTGGGCCGTGTCTCAGTCCCAGTGTGGCCGATCACCCTCTCAGGTCGGCTACGCATCGTCGCCTTGGTGAGCCGTTACCTCACCAACTAGCTAATGCGCCGCGGGCCCATCCTATAGCGACAGCCGAAACCGTCTTTCAGTATTTCACCATGAGATGAAATAAATTATTCGGTATTAGCCCCGGTTTCCCGGAGTTATCCCAAACTATAGGGTAGGTTGCCCACGTGTTACTCACCCGTCCGCCGCTAACGTCAAAGGAGCAAGCTCCTTCTCTGTTCGCTCGACTTGCATGTATTAGGCACGCCGCCAGCGTTCGTCCTGAGCCAGGATCAAACTCTCCATAAAAGAAATTTGATTAGCTCAAATTGTTTTGCTGGCATCAATTTTGATGTCCAAAATTTTTATCTCGTTCACTAGCATAAGTTAGCTACTAAAAACTTTATTGATTACGTTTTGCTTGTTCAGTTTTCAAGGTTCATTTTTTAATTTGTCGCGTCATCTCTTGGCGACTTATACATAATAACATCGATTATTCATGAAAGTCAACACTAAATCATAAGTTTTTTTAAGAAGTTTATTTTTCTCTTTAATATTTTAGAAACGAGGTTGTTATGATGGTTCGTAAAACGTTGATTTCATTGCTTTTCATCGTAATACTATTTGTTTTTATAAAGCCAATAAACTCAACTATGATTTCTGTATTTAATATCGCTGATGCTCCAGCAATTGTAACAAAAGGACATTACGGTACATCCCTTGTTGTCGAAATTTCTTTCTCTGATGAAGCACTAATGGACTGGCTTAACACTGTGAAAGAACCTTATCCACTCTTATTGCTAGATCCTGCTTGGATTAAACGATCACCGGAACATTTAAAAATCATTCAAAAGCGGAAACTGCCTACGGGATTATTAGGACCAGAGGATTCTACAGATGAACCTATAAATATGACAACCATACAAAAAGATATCGCTATTTACGAAAAGTATTTAAAAGAAACACCACTTTGGTTTGCCACTCGCAATCACCAATATTCTCAGGATTTACAAAAGAACTTATTTCAACAGCAAATAAACATACTTTCTCCCTCTTTAATTTGGAAGGGCGAGAAAACACCTAAAATACAAAAAGGCGATTTTATTTTCGTCATCTTACATCAAAACAATCCAATTACATTCAAAGATATAAATACTTTGCTACAACAAAATAAATTTATGTCCATCGAAGAAAATATATTTGGATATAAAGTTCAAACTAAAAAATCACCATAAAAAAATGCCTCCAGAATTATTGAGGGCACTGAAAAACTAAAAAAATTCACTTTTTTATATTAGAATTTTGTCTTTTGTTGGATTTGAAAACTTAAAAAAGTCGATTTGCATCACAATTTTTGTGGCAAATCGACTTTTTCAGTGCCCTCAGAATTATCGGAGGCATCTTTATTATGCGTTTGCATTTTTAGCTTGTTCTCTACGTGCTTTACGGCGTGCTTCTAACTTTTGACGATCTTCATCGGATTTTGCATTATATTTGGGTAATACTAATAATTGATAGGCATTTACAGCAAGTAAAGGAAATAGTAACAATGCGACATATTCGTTAATATTTTCATCACGCCCCATTAAAGCAATCGTCCATTCCAGCGTTGTAATGACAATCATAAAGAATAATGCGGAAATTAAAACGTGCTTTTTCCCCGTCATTTTTACTTTTTGAACGGCTGTTGCAACTGCTCCAAAAATTAAAACAATTAATAATCCTAAATAAAATATCCAACTTTGGCCTTCTTTAATGCCTGGGACAAAGCGGAAGAATATAACGTCAAAAATAGTAATAGCAATTAATAATAACTGAACCCAATTCCACAGCGTCAGTGTTCTGAAAATGTTAACCCCTACTTGATGAAGGGTTAAATAAGCAAAGAATCCTGCTTGTGCAATAACACTCATCGTAAATCCTAAAAAGACCATCCATAAAAGCCCTGCTAAAAATTCTCCCCAATGACCATTTGTTATGTATGGTTGGAAGAAATCCCACCTAATAAACAAGCTACAAATTCCGTTGACAGCGCCTCCAACGAGCATTGCAAAAAAGAAAAACTTTGCCCAATTTCGTATCGTCACAACTAAAAGTCCCCCAATTTCTACAATATATCTGTATTTATTTTAACAATGCATTGTTAAAAAAGCTATTTCTCATCCTAACCAATACATAAAGTCATCGTAAATGTGAACAATAATTGAAAGAGTCTATCTATAGAAAGGACTGATGATCGATGCGAAAATTTACCTTATTACTAATTCTAATGCTTTTTCTTTCTGCCTGTTCACAAGATAAAACCTCTACCATGTCCTATGATGAAATTAAAAAAATTATGATTGACTCTTTACAAACTGAGGACGGTAAAAAGGCTTTACGACAGCTTTTAGAGGAGCCCAGCTTTCGCGAATTATTGATTTTGGAGCATGAAGAAGTGAAGAAGGCTACCGAGGAAACCTTACTTTCTAAGGAAGCAGAAGATTTTTGGAAGAAAACATTCGAGGATCCAAAGTTTAAAGAAACTGTCGCTAAAAGTATGCAAAAGCAGCAACAGGATATTATGAAGGAATTAATCAAGGATCCCACTTTCCAAAAGGATATGGAGGCATTCTTTGGACAGCCTGATATGCAAAAGCAGTTAGAAACGATTCTAAAGTCTTCCAACATGAGAAAGCAAATGGAGGAAGTCGTAAAAGAAACGATTGAAAGTCCACTTATGCAAACAAAATGGCAGGAGCTTATTAAAAAAAGTGGCGGTGAAGCAACAGCAGTTTCTGGAAAAGATGAGAAAAAAGCAGGTGGCGGTGACGGCACTGACAAGGAACAAAATAATACCCAGTAATTCTTTTATTTTTAAAAAACGGATTTCCTCATTAATTCAGGAAATCCGTTTTTGATTATTTATTTAATTTATTGATCATTTTCGTCGCGATATCTAAATAAATTTGTCCTGTTGGATGTTTTTCAGCATAAACAGAAGGTGCAAAATCTTCTTCTGACCAGTCTGGTTGGCCCAGAGGGATTTGTCCTAGTAATTCTGTACGCAGTTCTTCAGCTAACTTCGGTCCACCGCCTTGACCAAATACAAATTCACGATCACCTGATTTTGACTCGTACCATGCCATATTTTCAATAACACCTAATATTTCATGTTCTGTTTGTAGAGCCATTGCACCTGCACGAGCCGCAACGAATGCTGCTGTAGGATGTGGTGTTGTAACAACAATTTCTTTTGATGAAGGCAACATTTGATGAATATCTAGAGCTACGTCCCCAGTACCTGGTGGTAAATCAAGTAGTAGATAGTCTAATTCGCCCCATTCTACATCACGGAAGAACTGATCTAACACTTTCCCTAACATTGGTCCACGCCATACAATTGGTGCATTGTTTTCAACAAAGAAGCCCATTGAAATCACTTTTACCCCGAAGCGATCAACTGGGAAAATTCGATTATCTACCACTTTTGGCATATCAGCAACACCCATCATATCCGGCACACTAAATCCGTAAATATCGGCATCAATTAACCCTACCTTTTTTCCAAGACGTGCTAATGCCACAGCGAGATTAACGGAAACTGTAGATTTCCCTACCCCACCTTTACCTGACGCAATGGAAATAACTTGTACTGTGCTAAGAGGAGATAAAATATCCTGAGCCTCAGATTCAGTAGCTGTTCCACGGAAGCCTTGTAATTTCTCTGCCGATAGCTCCTCAAAGCGAATGCCTACCGTATTTGCACCCGCTTCTTTTAAAATTTCAACAATTTTCATCTGTAATTGTAATTGTTCAGGTGTATTTGTTTTAGCAATCGCAATTTTTACACTGACATGATTTTTTTCTTCTTTTATTGATACGTTTGTAATTCCATCTGTTTCTGCAAGTGATTTATGTAAAAATGGATCTTGTAGTTGTCCTAGTATTTCTCGTACTTGTTGTTCAGTAATCACGACGAACACTCCCCTTATATTATCTCAATGTTAGTATATCATAATGATTTGATTTTCGTTGTAGATGTTGCTCTATTCAATTTTAGCTAATAAATAGGCTTCTATACCTTCAACAATGGCATCTCCCATTTTTTCTTGATATTTTTTATCCGTTAAAAGTGCACGTTCCTCATCATTGCTGATAAATCCTGTTTCTACAAGTGCAGCAGGTACTTCAACTTTTTTCAATAAATATATTTGCTTGATAGACAGTGCTTCTCGGTCCGTGTTTTTTAAATTAGTACGAATAGATTCCTGAATGCTCTTTGCTAATAATTCACTTTCAGCATGTCCTTCTTTATGATAAAACACCTGTGCTCCACGCCATTTTGTCTCTGGGATAGCATTTGCATGAATTGTAATAAAAATATCTGGTTTTTCTTTTTCAACAATATCTTTTCTTAAAAAGATATCCTGTTTCTTTCGTTCACGCATTGTACCAAACTTTTCTGACGGCGCATGCTCCTCGATAACATCTCCATCCTGTGTTCGCGTCATTACAACCGTTGCGCCTTTTTTCTTTAGCTCTTTCTCAACATACTGAGCAATTGCAAGTGTAATATCCTTTTCAATCACTTCACCCTTTGAAGCTCCTCCATCCTGACCCCCATGCCCCGCATCAATGACAATCTTTTGACCACCAAGTGGGTCTGGTAAGAAGAAGTTACGGTCTGAAGCATTCGTTTCATATGCCACAACCACTATACTCATTAGCATAATTACTCCTAGTGCAAGCCAGCGCTTCACCCATATCCACCACCCTTTTACATTTAGTGTACGATGTTAGTGAGAGAACTATGCCAGAAAGTGAAAAAAACACTCAGTATTAAAATGGAGATTTGATTTGTAATAGATATTTTTCAAGTAACAATAAAATGGCATTAGTCCATTACAATTTGAGAACTAATGCCGTTAATTAAGAATTATATCTATTTTTGTGTAAATTCAGGTTTAAACTTACCTGTATAAGGTTCATGTTCTACAAATACTGTGATATCCTTTCCATCTTTATCTTTACCAGTTCTTAAATAAGTAAATTTCTTGTTATTAAGTTCAGTAATTTCAAGAACAGCCCCATATTTATTATCGCCTATTGAAACATGTGCTCTTAGCTTATTTCCATGGAGAACATTAAAGAAACCATAGTCACCGCGACTTTCACCTGTTTCAGGGTTGAAAAATTCATATTTATTCGTATCAGCATCATATTTAGCTATACTAATAAAATTTGAATTATATTGTGTTACATCATTTCCTTCTGTATCTAATACAACTGTTCCCTGCCATAGTGTATCTGTTAAAATTTTATCACCATCAACATCTTGAACAATAGTGCCTGTAGAAGTTTCCAAAGTTTTATCTGGATCAGTAAATGTAAGTTTTTTATCTTTATAAGGAACATGCTCAACAAATATCTCTACATCGTTACCATTTGCATCTTTCCCCATTCTTTTATACGTAAATAAATTTTGAGTTAGCTCCGTAATTTCCACGATAGCTTGATAATTTTTCGATTCAGAAATCAATATTCTTTGTTTTCCATCATTCGTGATAAAGAAAATACCCTTATCATCGCGACTTTTTCCTGTTTGTGGATCAAAAAATTCGTAACGCGCTGAATCAGCATCGTACTTTGCTAGGCCAATAAAATTAGAATTTTCTGCGGTTAAATCTTTCTTATTCTTATCGTACACTTTTGTACCCTGCCAGTTTGTGCTACTAAGAATATTGGCATTCGCTTGGCCTTTCGTCATTTCGACTGGCCTTTGATCTGCAGATTGCTCAGTTTTTACTTCCTCTTTCTTTTTTACATCTTGTTTACTCTGACATGCGGCAAGTAATGCCATTGTTGCAAGAGATATTATTAAAAGCTTTTTCATACATTGACCTCCATTTTATAGATTCAGTTACTTCAAAGTCCCCTAAGAAATAACAGCTTAAAAGCAGTATCAGCTATTTCCACGTAAAATACACATTTTACTCAGCCCTTAATTATTATGTTTGGATATATTAAAAACCTCGCCACTAAGCTGACGAGGTTTACACACACTAAACAAGATAATAATTTAATTTCTTCTGCCCAAAAACAGCATTAGCAAGTAAAGGACTACGTCTGTTTTATACCAAGAAGAAAATAGAAAATTTATTTGAGTGTGAATTCAGGATTATATTCACCTTCATAAGGTTCATGTTCAACAAATACAGTTACTTCATTTCCATCTTTATCTTTACCCATTCTTTTATACGTAAACTTCTGATCGTTAAGCTCTGTGATTTCAAGTGCTACACCATATTTGTTGTCTCCAATTGAAACATGGGCTCTAATTTTATTACCATGAATAACATCAAAGTAACCATAGTCTCCTCGGCTTTCACCTGTTTCTGGATTAAAGAATTCATATTTATTTATATCTGCATCATATTTTGCGATACTAATGAAGTTCGTATTAAACTCAGTTACATCATTACCAGCTTCATCTAACACTACAGTCCCATGCCATAATGTCTCTGCTAAGATCTTATCTCCATCCACGTCTTTTACAATATCACCTGTAGTAACATCTAAATTTTTATCAGCATCCGTGAAAGCAAGATCCTTTTCATTATAAGGAACATGCTCAACAAAAACTTCTACATCATTGCCTTCCTTATCTTTACCCATTCTTTTATAAGTAAAGATATTGTCGTTTAGCTCTGTTATTTCCACAACGGCTTGATAATTTTTGGATTCAGAAATTAAAACCCTGCTTTGCCCATCATTAGTAATAAAGAATGTTCCTTTATCATCACGGCTTTCTCCAGTAGTCGCATCAAAGAATTCATAGTGGCCTGTTTCAACATCATATTTAGCAAGACCAATATAATTCGCATTCTCAGCTGTTAAGTCATTATTATCTTTATCGTATACCTTTGTCCCTTGCCAGTTTGTACTACTAAGAATGTTAGCCATTTCTTGTCCTTTTGTTAACTGGTCTACTGCTTGCTCCTGTGCTTTATTATCTGCTGCGGCACTTTCTGTTTTTACTTCTGCACTTTCTGCATCATTTTTCATTACAGGCTCTTTATCCTGACAAGCAGCAAGGAGTGCCGTTGCTGCAACGGATACTATTAATAGCTTTTTCATATCTATTTACCTCCATTTTTTTATTATTAATCAGCTACCCCAAACCCTTTTAGTGAGGCTTGATGTCCCATTGACACTAATATTAATATTGAATGTTAAACTCCCTCTAAATAATTTCTTAAAAAAATATAAATTTATCCGAAAATAATTTTAATAAATACTACTCATTACCTTTAATTTAAAATGGCCATCTATTTTGAATAAAAATCTGTCAAAATAGATGGCCTTTATATGTTATTTATATTGCAATTTTCGAATTAATTCGTCTCCCCATTCCTGCACCTGTTCTTTGCTAATGATAAAACCTTTATCACCAGAACCAATGACAATATCGTTACCATACCAGACAGAATAGTTTCCGTTCATTGTGATTAATTGTATGTCGGGTTCTTTTGTCTGTGAAATATCTTGCCAAGTCATTTGTTCAAATAAAGTGCTCAATTTCTTCTGTATGGCTGGTATTGTTGTAGATTTATTTGTTGTTATTTCTGTAATATTTTGGCTTACTGCAAAATACTTAAATCCTGTTTTTGTTACAAAGCCTGGCATGTAGCTGTTTTCGAGTAACACTTCGTCACCTGTTTTTAATGTTAATTCATCACGTATCGGCATAATAATAAGTTGTTCTTCTAACAACCTTTTTTTATCCATTAATGCAAGGATTCGTGCATTTTTTCCTTCATATAAGACAATGGCATGAATATCGACCATAGCTCCCAAATTTATATCTTCCATATGCTCTTCTTCAACTGCATCAAGAAGGAGTAATTGCTCATGAACTTCCTGATGAAATTGTGGATACATTTGTTTATAGTGAGGTAGTAACGCCTCACGTACAAGTTGAACCTGTGCAATCAATGTTAGATATTGTTCTTTGTAGGCCTCTTTTGTAATACCCTTTCTTTGTAGGATTTTATCAAAAGAACTCGGTAATTCAGCCTCATAGGATGCAACCAGTTTTTTCACGTCTTGTTTTCTTAGCTTTACACCTTTACGTTTCCCATATTTTAAAAGCAGTAAATCGTTACGATAACGTTCAGAATGGTCAGCATCATCTAATCCATACATATTAAGCGTAATTTCTGAGTAGCCTTGTACATATTCATCACTTTGTCGCTCAACGAATATTAAAATAATTAATAGTAAGATTAAGCACCCAGAAACAAGCCGAGGTTTTCGAGAGTGCTGTTTTTTTGGTAATTGTAGCACAGCTTTCCTTACGCGAGATTTGCTTTCTTGTAAATCAGGTGTTGCTTCAAGCAAACTCTTTTTGATTTCACTCTTCATATAAATCCTCCCATTCCCCAGATAATACAGGTCGAAGTTTTTCACGGGCTCTTCGTAATCTTGTGCGGATTGTACTTTCAGGCTGTTGTAATAGTGAGGCGATATCCGCTGTATGTAATTCCTCGTAATAATAAAGAATAATCACTTCTCTGTATTTAATGGGTAAAGATAGAACGACTTCTCCAATTGTTGTTTGCAATTCCTTTTGTACCAGACTATCTTTTTGTAAAAAAGCAAGTAAGGGAAATTGTTCTTGGAGTTGAATCTTTCGATACGACCAGCTTTTTAAATAATCTTTACTGTGGTTTATGGTCATTTTTGTTAGATAGGAACGTAATTGACCATTTTCTTTATAATTGCTCTGCGAAAACTTGATAAAAACATCTTGAACAATATCTTCTGCAGCATGTAAATTTTTTGTATAGTAATAAGCTATACGTAATAAATGTTCACTATAATCATCTACTATCTGTCGCAAATCCAGCACTATCACCCCTTCACCTATATAAACGAGCCTCATGCATTATGTGATTCAAAATTTTTTACTATGGTAATGTGATTACATGCTATCAAATTGACTATTTTATTATTTCTAAAGAGCTCTATATGAGATGCTGTAAAAATGTAATACTACTGACCACTACAGTTTACTCCACAATCACAAGTAGCTAATGAGTTCCCCTATTGCTCTCAAGCTCTCGCATTAAGTCCCGATGTTACTTCTAATAAAATATAGGTTAACTGTAAAGCACCATCCTAATTTTTCAAAAAGTGTATACTTTTTCGGATTTCAATTGTTATATGTATAAGTTACTGGCCAATTACATGCTTTACAAGGGACACAAATACGAATCTGGAAGTAGGTGAATGGATGAAACGACAATGGGAACGATATTTGCTGCAAGAGGCGAAAATCGTTTTCAAATATTTAATAAAAATTGGCGTTGCTAAGGAAGATGCTGAGGATATTGTTCAGGAGGCAATCATCAAAACGATCGGATGCCTGTCACAAATCGAGGCAAATAAATTAAGGGCATGGCTTTTCAAAGTAGCATTGAATCGCTACTACACAATATACAATAAGAAAAAAATACAATCCTATTTAACTGATGAGGATATACAACAACTTCAAGCCTCGGTAAATATCGAGGAGCAGCTTATTTCAAGAGAGCAAAATGAGCAATTACGACTTGCATTACTACAATTACCGCAGCAATTTCAACAGCTGCTCATCATGAAATATTTTATGGATTTGTCGTACAAAGAGATCGCGTCAATTATTGATCACTCAGAAAATCATGTTAGTACATATTTACAGCGAGCAAGAAAAGCATTGCGTAAAAAATGGGAGGAAGCATAATGGAGGAATTATTCAATGTCGAAAGGATGGAAAAATCCATTGGCAAAGCAAAGCGCCACAGCACTTGGAGAATGATTTTCATTTCAGTAGCGGTTATATTAACGCTAGTTATTGGGGGGGCTGTTGCAAACCATGTTATTACACCAAGACTTGCTTTTCCTATTGAGGAATCATTTATGCATTTTAGTCAAATATCTGGACCCAATGAGTTTATCGGAATCATCGAAACATATCCAGGCATTTTAGGTGGAGAAAATTATTATAAAAAGTATAAATGGATTGAGGGCAAGCTTGTCTTTACTGGTGAAGGCGGCTACGGTTACGGACTATTCCGTAGTGAAAGACTAGGTCGACAAGGAAGAACTTCAACGATGCATTTTGGTGGAGCGTTCACGCAGGAGAACATTCACTATACGCATTACAATGAGCTTGGACAGCGAATGATGACCTTTTTCTATCCACAGGTCCAGTATGAAAATGTCAATGATGATTTGACATACTTACAGGACATACCAGGTGAAAAGCTTGTTGAAATGGCACTTTCATTTGATAAAGGCTATAGTGTGGATAAAGCATTAAATTTAATACCACAGGAACTAACAGCAGCCTGGCTTTGGGTTAACGATGTCACAGAAGATGCAGAACTGCACATGCGTGAATATGTAGATAAAGAGCAAGTCACAGGGTCACCGTTAGTTCGTAGTGCAAATACCGTTTACGGATTCTCCTTGTTAGAGTCGGATGGGGAGGCCAAAGTAAAGCCTGCACAGCAGTTTATTAGTTCCATTCAGGCAGGTGTACCTATAAAATCTCGTTGGCAGGGAGAGTTTAAGCGGTTAAATGAAACAATTGCTGGTAAGGATGGCGAGCTTGTTGTCGAGGATATTGTTATTAATGGCGCGGTCGTAACAGGAACAGCAAAAAATCTACGACAATTGCAGGAGCTACCGTTTATTAAAGCTTCGTCCCTAGGTATAGTTTCCGATAGATATAACTAGAATATGAAGCAAGGCATTTGTAACAGAGTGCCTAGTTTTTGCGTTTTTTAAATATATAGCTATCAACTGCACTACAGAGCCTTATGTACGCTACTTTTGACAAATACAAAAAACCCCACAACCACAAAAGTTGCAGGGCTTGATAAAAACGTAAAATTAACGTTTTGAGAATTAAGAAAGACCCTAAATAAGGCTTTAACAACCTTTTTGTATACTGCATGTATATTATAGAAAGAACTCCATATTATCTTAAAGCACTTTGACCACCTTTTTCTGGTGGTTTTTTTCTGATTTCTACATAATACAGAATAAAAACTAAAGAAATAAAAAATACCAGGTACTCACACATTTATGAGCTCCTGGTATTTTTTACTTAAGAGAACATTAATAATTTATCACATCAATCTGAACCAATTATCTACAAATCAAATAAGCAATGAGCACCTAGTTAATTATTTTGGTGACTGATTAATAAAATTAGGATATCTATCTTGGAATTTGTCCATTACCCCTGAACAACTTCTACAAGGATTTCTTTCAGTAAAAATCTTAATTACACCTCTGGCATTCCAGTCATTCCCTAACTTCTTAGCAAGTTCTTCAAATATTCTCGAACTGGCTTTAATAAATAATCTGTTGCTTCTATGTCAAAAGCATCTACAGCAAACTTCGCATGGGCTGTCACAAAAATAATTTGCATACTTGGATATTTAACTAGTAACTTTTTGGCAACTTGCAACTTATGAACGTCAATCATCTCCATATCTAAAAAAACGACATCTACTCGTTCTTTTTCAAAAAAGCAAATGCATCCCTTACATTTGTATATGTACCTTTAATGCAAATCGTAAATTGTATAAGCTTTTCTAGCATAATTCTTAACACATCTATTGCCATTTTTTCATCATCAATTATGACTATATTCACTATGCATCACCTTCTGGTAATAGAATAATAACAGTAGTTCCTTTACCTTCTTCACTATATATACGAAAACTGGCATTTCTAATAAGCCTAAATTTTTTCAACGGATTCGTAAATCCAATACGTGAGTTTTCTTCATTTACTAATCGTTGCAACTTTTCTTCTGAGATACCGACCCCATTATCATAAATTTTAATACGTATAAATTGTCCTTCTCGTTGCACACTCACCTCAATAGTACCACCTTCTTTTTTCTTCGAAATTCCGTGAAAAACTGCATTTTCAACTATAGGCTGAATTGATAATGCTGGAATCAAAGATTGAATGGACTCATCAATATCATACGCAACTGTAAGACGATCACCAAAGCGCATCTTTTCAATATAGAGATATGCTTTTACAAGGTCTATTTCATCTTCTATTGAAACCATGCTGTTACGATAATGGGCATTCAGCTTGGCACGGAAATAGGTTGCTAAACTGTATAACGCCTCTCGTGTATTTTCTATATCTGTATAGCTTAAGCCGATAATAGTATTAAGTGTATTGTAGACAAAATGAGGAGTTACTTGCGCATATAAATAATTCATTTCATCCTCAATCGCATCAATGGAAGATTGTCGAACTGCTAGTAATGATTGAATACGCACTAGTAATTCATCCATCGCAATCGGTTTTTGCAGATAATCATTTGCCCCAACTTGTAAAGATAACACTAAATCTGAATGCTGCATAATTGCTGTTAAAACAATAATCGGCAATTCCAACATATCATATTGCTTTCGTACTTGTTTGCATAATTCATAGCCTGACATACCATTCATCATTAAGTCGACTAACATGCAATCTACTTTATGTTTCTTTATATAATCCATCGCATCAAACCCGTTATCTACCCCAATAACGGTATAGCCTTTTTGAATTAATGCGTCCACTAGTACTTTTATATTCACATGATCATCATCAACAATGAGTATGGTTTTGTCATTACCTTTATGCAATAATGGTAAATCTAGCTGTAGTATAGTATTATCTGCTCGATTGCCCATCTGTTGTTGTGTTTCAATATCTAGTTTTTCGAGTGTGGCAAGTGGCACCGTAAAAGTAAAAATTGTTCCAACACCTAATGTACTTGTTACATGAATTTCCCCATCTAACTGTTCTACTATATTTTTTGAGATACTTAATCCTAACCCAAGTCCCCCACTTTTTTTACCTTTCTTTACTTGATAAAAGGAATTAAAAATTCGATCTAAGTCTTGTGATGGTATACCAATTCCAGTATCGCTTACTTGTATTTCCATATAATCATTACGTACACTAGCTAAGACTGTAATTTGTCCATGTTTTGTATGTTGCAGAGCATTATAAAGTAAATTATAAAGCACTTGTTTCAATCGTAATTCATCTGTATACATATGGGGTAAATTAGAATCTACTGCACTCATTAATCTTATGGATGTATCACTCGACATTAAACTACGAATTTCCTCAATTACTTCATCAATTACGCTTATCGGAACAACACGAGGGATAACACGAACTTCTCCGGTCATATGATTCGAAGAAATCAATAAATCCTCTACTAAATAACCTAAACGTTGCGCGACATTATGTATTAAAATGACATTTTCTTGTTGCTCACGCTTTAAAGGTCCTTGTACACCTTCCATTAATGATTTGGATATATTTAAAATACCATTTAAAGGCGTACGTAATTCATGAGACGTTTTCAATAAAAACTCATCCTTCATTTGATTATGCATCAATAGCTCTTCCGATAACTCTTGAACTTCCTTAAAAGATGTATTTGCTCGGAAGCTAAGCAGAGATGCAAAACTATATAGTGTAAAAATAAACAATAATTGTTCACTATAAACTATAGGTATATCAAAAATGTAATACATTACCATCAAAAAAGTATAACAAGTAAGAGATACTAAAAGAATTAGAATATAACGTGAACCTTCTACACCTTTCATAAGCACACGTAATAGCACAAACACATTATAAAGCCCAACTGGAATAAAAATTACTGCAAAGATTATTTGTGAAAGAACTAGATTTTCTATTGGTATAATCATACTATTTTTTGTAATCGGGTTGTAAATCCCATAGATAAAAAAAAGTAAACCTAACAAAATACTAATAATATAAATCGCTTTTTTCCTCATAAACTCCGGATACAAATAATAGAGAAAAAATGCTAAACAAACATCAACAAGTGGTAAAATACCTAATTGTAAACGTATTTGTTCGTTTATAGTTAAATGTGTAAAAATAAGGAAAAATATTTTTTCATTAGTAAACGACATGTACAGTCCGAATAATATAGTGAATAACCCCAAAAACAATTCTTCTTTACGCTTCCGATTTTGACTATACGATATAATATAAATCGCACCGAATACAATATAACCAATACATACAAACGATTCTGCTAAAATTTTCATGCTAAAATCTCTTTGAATAGCTTCCTTTGTTCCCAACTCAATAGGAAAAGTAATACCAGCTTTTGGATAATTATAATTTCCGACATGAATTACAATATCAAGCATTTGATTCTCACTTTTTGCAAACACCGTATATTTATCATCATTTTCGAACTTAAAGTCCTTTAAGGTTTCACTCGGATTCCCCATACTACCTACATCTTCTCCATTTATGAAAACACGGTTAGATTGGCGAATTGAACGAATGTATAATCCATATTCCCCTTCAATTGGTACATTTATCTTAACATGATATGTTCCTACAGTAAGTCCTTCCTCATTTGGTTCTACAAAACTATTCCAAGTAGCTGGCACCTCAATTGGTATTTTCTCGCTCTCGTACGCGTCAAATGAATCACTTGACGATATTAAGATATTTGGATAGAACGACCATTCTCCATCTAATTTTAAAATAGTATTTTCTTGTAGTTCTTTTTCTTCAATCGTAACTATCCCATTCTGCGCAATCCGCTGACTACTACTAACAAAATAATCTCCATTGCCAACAAAAAATACGATAATAAATAGCATGATAATGGTCACAGTAATGCTAATATTTTTTTTCACTATCACGCCTCCCCTACTTGAACACAATTATGTATAACATCAAACTATCAGTTTGTTAGAATTAAATCCATTATGCCAATATGACTTTTCACCTGTATTTCTATTATCGGTCCCCTTACGCATCCTATCATAGGTCTGTTAAACAAATTCTGAACAAACCATATTGTAAATGCATCGTCTAGTATGAATTACTATCACTAATTTTAAGTTATTATTATCACTTCACTCTTTTTAAATATCCAAGCAGGCTAAGGAAATCCGTAGCCTACTTGTTGTTTATTTAGATAACTGCTCTGCACTGTCTTCATTTATATATTACGAATGATTTTTCGCTGCTTCTTCAATCTCTTTAAATGCCCAGTGCGTTGCTTTCACATCTGGGAAGCTTGGCCTTGTAACACCGTTTAATTGTAGTAGGGTTATACGTATATATAGCGAATAAAATCGAAATTAGTGGACTTCTAAATTTCGTTATACTTTATATTGCTCTTACATTGGTTACTTTTCTATTTCAAAAAATCGAAGCGAAAAGTAAAAAAGAAGAGTAAGAAAAAATAAGTATGGTTTAGAAAGCTATCTTGGGAAAAATTTAATTTGAATAAATTTTTAGACTGTAGACAAAGTCAAAATCTGAGTTTACCTACAGCCTTTTTCTTTTAAAACAAAAATTTATTTGAAGCACTTAGCAGGGCGATTAAGCTACTTGATTGATTGAAATGATATTTGGGATAGATTAAACATTAAGCGATCCTCGTAAGTGTCTCATAAGCTTCTCAAGTGTATCTACAAAGTAGTGGTGAGATTCTTCAATGGAAAGCTAAGCAACAGGAGCTTTATGAAGAGATGGGTTTTAAAATTGCTATAGAAGAGCTACAGCCTGTTTTTACCCGTTTTCATCAACAGAAGTATGAAATGACATATATGCGAGAGTCAACGCCTAATGATAAACTTGTAGCTTTTTATGGGCGTCACCCTAATCTACATCGTATTAAGGTACATGATTTTAGACATACACATGCCTCATTATTGTTTGAAACGAGAGCAAGTTTAAAAGATGTACAGGCAAGGCTTGGTCATAGTGATATTAAAACTACGATGGATATTTACACATATGTTACACAAACAGCACGTGAAAAACTAGCGGATCAGTTTCAAAATTACATTGATTTTTAATCAAGGGGTATTAACGGGGTATTATTTTTGTTATCAACGTAAAAAAGCTCCTCTCAGGTAAACCTGAGAAGAGCTTGAAAACGTTGATATAACAACGATATTAACGTTTTGAGAACTGAGGTGCACGACGAGCGCCGCGTAGACCTGGTTTTTTACGTTCTTTCATGCGTGAATCACGAGTAAGTAATCCAGCAGATTTTAATGCAGCACGGAAATCTGGGTCTACTTGAAGTAGAGCACGAGCGATACCGTGACGAACAGCACCAGCTTGACCAGTGTATCCACCACCGTTAACGTTTACGTGGATATCATAGCTTCCTGTAGTTTCAGTAGCTACTAATGGTTGTTTAATTACTTCACGTAGTGCAGCGAATGGTACGTATTCTTCGATTTCACGTTTGTTGATAACAATTTTACCTGTACCTGGTACTAAACGTACGCGAGCTACAGAGCTTTTACGGCGACCAGTGCCGATGTATTGAACTTGTGCCAAAGTAATATCCTCCTCTTAATTTATATTATCCGCGAAGCTCGTATGCTTCTGGTTTTTGTGCAGCATGTGGATGCTCTGTTCCTGTGTAAACATTTAGTTTACCAAACATTTTGCGACCTAAAGAGTTTTTAGGAAGCATACCTTTAACTGCTAATTCGATCATTCTAGTTGGGTACTTGTCTAGCATTTCACCAGCAGTACGAGTTTTTAAACCACCTGCAAATTGAGTGTGGTGACGGTAAAGTTTACCCTCTAATTTGTTACCAGTTAAATGGATTTTATCAGCATTGATGATGATTACGTGATCACCTGTGTCAACGTTTGGTGTGAATGTTGGTTTATGTTTACCACGTAAGATTGCAGCTACTTCAGAAGCTAAACGTCCAAGAGTTTGGCCTTCTGCATCAACTACTAACCATTTACGGTCTACTTCGTGACCTTTAGCCATGAATGTTGTACGCATGTATATATCCTCCTAATCGATTCGATTACCGTTATTTTTCATTAAACTACACTATAAGTTTCGGGGCTTATTTGTGGTGGTAATGAAAATACCATCTGTTATCATATAATGAATGACTTTTAAAGTCAAGCAATTTCATTAAACACCTGGTGAAGTTGTTCAGAATTATAAGACATGACTAATAGAACACTTTTTCTAAGTATAACCCTTGTGGCGGTGCGGTTTTTCCCGCTTTATCACGATCTTCTGAGGCGATTACAAGTGCTACATTGTCTATAGCACGTCGACCTACCCCAACCTCCCAAAGTGTACCTGCTATAATACGAACCATATTATATAAGAAGCCAGTACCTTCAATCACCATATGAAGCTCTTCCCCATGCCATTCAAATTGCAGTGACGTTATTGTGCGTACTTTATCCTTCACACTTGTATTCGCTGCACAAAAGCATGAAAAGTCATGTGTACCAATTATAGCCTTCGCTGCCTCCTGCATTGCATCCACATTGGGTTTGACACCATTTGTCTCAACCGTGTAATGTCTACGGAATGGGCTTTGGACAGGCTCACAAGACCAAATATAGCGATAACGCTTCCCAGTCACACTGTATCGTGCATGAAAGTCATGTGCCACTTCCTCTACTGACAATACGCGAATATCTCTAGGGAGCTGCACATTCAAAGCCTTACTATACTTGTCAGCTGGAATGGCGAGTGGTGTATCAAAATGCAATGTCTGTCCGGTTGAATGGACTCTCGCATCTGTACGGCCACTTGCTGTAACCTTTATCTTTTCTCCTTTATGCATAATGGCAAGAACACGCTCAAGCTCAGCCTGAACTGTCCTCTCTCCAGGCTGTACTTGATAGCCAGAAAAGTGTGTTCCATCATAGCTAATAATTAATTTTAATCGTCGCATATAGCTAACTCCTTTAACTTCTATAGAAGAATAGCAATACAGCTATTGCTACTAATAACACCAGTGCAAATGTGTCACCCATATCCCACTTTAGCTTACGATATCTAGTGCGTCCCTCTCCTCCACGGTAGCCTCTTACTTCCATAGCTGTTGCTAAATCTTCTGCCCGTTTAAAGGCACTAACAAAGAGAGGTACTAGCAATGGGACAACAGCTTTAATACGATCCGATATCGGTCCTGAGGATAAATCTGAGCCACGTGCCATTTGAGCCTTCATAATTTTATCTGTCTCATCCATTAACGTAGGAATGAAGCGCAATGAAATAGACATCATCAAGGCTAACTCATGTACAGGCACTTTTAATGCTTTTAATGGATTTAGCAGTACTTCAATGCCATCTGTAATTGAAATTGGTGACGTGGTAAGTGTTAAAATAGATGTCATAAAGACCAATACTAGAAAACGGACCGAAATAAAAATCCCTTGTCTTATTCCCTCTTCGTAGATTTCAATAAACTTCCAATCAAATACCAGAGCTCCTTCTCTTGTCATAAAAATATGAAGTAGGAAGGTAAAGGCCATTAAAAAGAGTACTGGCTTTAAACCGTTGATTAAAAAATACAGACGTATACGCGATACAAATACAATGAGTAAGGTAAAGGCTAGAAGCATAGCATATGTCGCCGTATTGTTTGCTAAAAATACGATTATAATGAACGCAAAGACAAATATTAGCTTTGAACGCGGATCAAGCTTATGAACGGGAGAATTTCCTGGTAGGAAGCGTCCAAATATCATTTTCTCCATCATGATTCTGCACGCTCCTCTCGTAGCATTCGAGCAACTTCAGTAGCGAGCTCTTCTTCCGTTAAACATACTTTTTGGAAAGGCTTTTTCATCATTTGCTCGATTTTTTGTTGAAAGCGTACAATACGAGGAGGCTCTAAGCGGAAATTCTTTAATGTCTCTACATCTTTAAAAATTTCTTGCGGTGTACCACTCAATATGTTTTTTCCTTCGTGCATAATAACAATATTATCTGCATAACGAGCTGCGTCCTCCATACTATGCGTAACTAGAATTGTTGTAAGCCCTCGTTCCTGATGAAGCCTATAAAACATATCCATAATTTCTTTTTGACCACGAGGATCAAGCCCAGCTGTTGGTTCATCTAAAACAATCACTTCTGGCTCCATGGCTAATACACCTGCAATTGCCACTCGTCGCATCTGTCCACCTGATAAATCAAAAGGTGATTTTTCATGTACATTCTCTGGTAGACCTACTAAGCCTACTAGTTCCTTTGCACGAGCTTCTGCCTCTTGCTCCGAGACACCGAAATTCATAGGACCAAACATAATATCCTTTAGCACAGTTTCTTCAAACAGCTGATGCTCTGGAAATTGAAACACAATACCAACTTTTTGGCGAACAGCCTTTAAATCCTTCGCCTTTTTACCAGCTACAACAATACGGTCTCCTATATGTACTTCACCAGAAGTAGGTTTTAGAAGTGCGTTAAAATGCTGAAGAATGGTTGATTTACCGGAGCCTGTATGCCCAATAATCGCTTGATACGTATGTGACGGGATTTCAAAATCTACATCGAATAATGCCCGTTTTTCAAAAGGTGTACCTTGTGCATAGGCATAGCTTACTTGTTGAAGTTTGATGTCCATAAATCATTCACCAACTCTTCTTCTGTCATATGTTGTCCCATTAATGGAACACCTTCCTTTTGCAATAACTTTGATAGCTTCATGGCAAATGGTAAGTCAAGTCCTAGCTCAACTAGCTTGTCCCCAAGTGCAAATATTTCAACAGGTGTACCCTCAGCAAATTTTTTACCATCATTCATGAAAAGGATACGATCCGCAAGCATCGCCTCTTCTAAATCATGTGTAATGGATAACACCGTTAGCCCTGTTTCAGCACGTAAAGTTTGAACTGTTTGTAATACTTCGCCGCGTCCCTGTGGATCTAACATAGACGTAGCTTCATCAAGGATTAGAAGCTTGGGCTTTAACGCAAGTGCACCTGCGATGGCAACGCGCTGCTTTTGTCCACCTGATAAGTGATGAGGTTCATGATCTAAAAAATGACTCATTTTTACTTGATCTAATGCTGCATGAACACGTTTCACCATTTCTTCAAATGGAACACCGTTATTTTCAAGGGCAAAGGCTACATCATCCTGCACAGTCGCACCAACGAATTGATTATCTGGATTTTGAAAAACCATCCCCATCTGCGAACGGCTCGCCCAAAGATTCTCTTCTGTTAATACTTCGCGTAATATACGTACATCGCCCCGTTGTGGATATAACAATCCATTCATTAGCTTTGCAATCGTAGATTTACCAGAACCGTTATGACCCACGATAGCAATCCATTCGCCCTCCTGCACTGCAAAGCTTACATTCTCCACAGCATTACGGCTTTCATTATCTTCGGGTGTATATGAAAATGTCACATTATTTAATGATAAAATTTCAGGCATTTCTAGAACTCCTCTCTGCATGCTCAGCTCTACTAACTAACTTACACTGTTTTATGTATGAATTCTACTACAATCATTATGTCGATAAAAGAAAAGTGATAAAAATACTTTGACCAAGTTATTTAAAGAAATAACTCAGTAATTCCTATCCAACTCTTTTACGCTATTGAGCAAAACATCCTATCTTTTAAGAGGCTTTAATATGAAATAATAATTTTTAAACCCATATATTAAAAAAAGCACCACAATTTGGCGCTACCTTACATAATAAAAAAGCGCGCACCTCATTCAATAGAAATGCGCTAGTCGTTACATTTACAAGAAACATGGGAGCTCAAATCCTTGTTTCCACGAATGAGGTGCGGAGAGCTAAACGAGACGCCACACAACAGTGCCCGCTCATCATAACGCTCAGCTTAATTATTTGTCGTATAAATCATTTATAAAGAAAGAGGGTGGTGATTCCACCCTCTTCACCACAAGTTTTCTCTTATGATTAAACTAATTCAATCACAACAACAGGTGCACCGTCACCACGACGAGGACCTACTTTAAGAATACGAGTGTAACCACCTTGACGTTCTGCATAACGTGGTGCAACATCATCAAATAACTTTTGAAGTGCAAATGAAGTTGTTTCGTTACCTTCTGCATCAGTAGTTGTTACTAGTTCACGACGGATGAATGCAGCAGCTTGACGGCGTGCGTGTAAATCTCCGCGTTTACCTAAAGTAATCATTTTTTCAACAGCTTTACGTACTTCTTTAGCGCGAGCCTCAGTAGTTTCGATACGCTCGTTGATGATTAAATCAGTAGCTAAGTCACGTAACATCGCTTTACGTTGAGAACTTGTACGACCAAGTTTTCTGTAACCCATGGATGTTTCCCTCCCTTATAAAAAAATATCTGATCTTGTAAGTTTTGTTTAAATCGCTTAGTCTTCTTTGCGTAATCCTAAACCAAGCTCTTCTAACTTCGCTTTTACTTCTTCTAGTGACTTACGTCCAAGGTTACGAACTTTCATCATATCGTCTTCTGACTTGTTCGCAAGCTCTAGTACTGTGTTAATACCAGCTCGTTTCAAGCAGTTATAAGAACGAACAGAAAGATCAAGTTCTTCGATAGTCATCTCTAAAACTTTTTCTTTTTGATCCTCTTCTTTTTCGACCATGATTTCAGCAGTTTGTGCCTCATCAGTCATGCCAACGAAGATGTTAAGATGCTCGGTTAAAATTTTTGCTCCGAGCGAAATCGCCTCTTTCGGACCGATGCTTCCATCTGTCCACACATCAAGAGAAAGTTTATCGTAGTCAGAAGACTGACCTACACGAGTATTTTCCACTTGGAAATTGACGCGTGATACTGGAGTGTAAATAGAGTCGATCGGGATCACGCCGATAGGAAGATCCTCACGTTTGTTTTGATCAGCAGGAGTGTAACCACGGCCGCGTTGTGCATACATACGCATACGTAAATGACCGTTTTTAGCGATTGTTGCAATATATAGATCTGGGTTTAAAATTTCTACGTCACTGTCATGTGTAATGTCAGCAGCCGTAACTGTACCATCGCCTTTTACATCAATCTCAATAACTTTTTCTTCGTCAGAGTAGATTTTAAGAGCAAGTTTTTTCACGTTCAAAATAATTGAAGCTACATCCTCTACCACGCCTTCTACAGTTGAGAATTCGTGAAGAACACCGTCAATTTGAATTGAAGTGACAGCAGCTCCTGGTAATGAAGACAGAAGGATACGACGTAAAGAATTACCCAAAGTGTTTCCATATCCGCGTTCAAGCGGTTCTACAACAAACTTTCCATATTTGGAATCTTCGCTGATCTCCACCGTTTCAATCTTTGGTTTTTCAATTTCGATCATTTCATTTACCCTCCTTCAAAACATCGAATGTATAGGTTCTTTCCATCATAGATTCGATCGTCAATGACGTATCGTTTATTATCTGCACAAGACAGTCTGTACAAAAAATGATGTTCTCATACAATATGAGACGCACCCATTACACGCGACGACGTTTTGGCGGACGGCAACCATTGTGAGGAACTGGAGTAACGTCTTTAATAGCAGTTACTTCTAACCCAGCAGCTTGAAGTGCACGGATTGCAGCTTCACGACCTGCACCAGGACCTTTAACAGTTACTTCCAACGTTTTCAGACCATGTTCAAGGGATGTTTTAGCAGCAGTCTCTGCAGCCATTTGAGCAGCGAATGGTGTAGATTTACGTGAACCACGGAAACCAAGAGCACCAGCACTTGACCAAGATACAGCGTTACCTTGCATATCTGTAATCGTTACAATTGTATTGTTAAATGTAGAACGAATGTGTGCAATACCAGATTCGATATTCTTTTTCACACGACGTTTACGAGTTTGTTGTTTACGAGCCATGTTAAGAAGGAACCTCCTTTACCAATTATTTTTTCTTGTTCGCAACTGTTTTACGAGGACCTTTACGCGTACGCGCATTGTTCTTCGTATTTTGACCACGAACAGGTAAACCACGACGGTGACGGATACCACGGAATGAACCGATTTCCATCAGACGTTTAATATTTAATGAAGTTTCGCGACGTAAGTCACCTTCAAGTTTGTATGAATCTAATTGTTCACGGATTTTGTTTAACTCATCTTCAGTTAAGTCGCGTACGCGTGTATCTTCTGAAATACCTGCGTCAGCTAATACTTTCTGAGCTGTAGTTTTACCAATACCGAAAATGTACGTTAATGAAATTACCACGCGTTTGTCGCGAGGAATGTCAACACCAGCAATACGTGCCATGTACGTTGTGCACCTCCTTCAGAATTATCCTTGTTTTTGTTTGTGTTTAGGATTTTCACAGATTACCATTACTTTACCGCGTCGGCGAATTACTTTACATTTTTCGCAGATCGGTTTCACAGATGGTCTCACTTTCATCTAACCTAACCTCCTTAGTAGTCCGGAGCGCAAAAGATTATTTAAAACGGTATGTGATACGACCGCGAGTTAAATCATAAGGAGATAACTCGATAGTAACCTTATCTCCAGGTAGAATGCGGATAAAGTGCATACGAATCTTACCAGATACGTGTGCTAGAATCACATGTCCATTTTCTAATTCTACCTTAAACATCGCGTTTGGCAAAGTCTCAACAACTGTTCCTTCGACTTCAATTACATCATCTTTCGCCATCTACTCTGTCTCCTCTCTATATGCAAATTAAAGTTCTCATCGTTACATCAAACGGATATCTGCTGCAACTATAGAAGCAACCTCGTTTCAACATATGTTTGGATTGTATGAGAGATGTTTGAAAGACGCTCGTCTGGTTTCGCTTCACACAATCCACGGAATCTACAGGACCAGCAAAGGGCACTGAATCTCCCATGTTTACACGAATACCGGAATGTCTTGGATGAGATATTCATACCCGTTACACAGATGCTTCCACGAAACCCATTATACTCCTTTAAAAATAATGTTGCACTTTTTAAAAGAAATATATACCGGGCACAATATGCTTTTGCAACTCTCAAAAAATTATGTTTCGTTGTTGCTTCCGCATGCCTCCCGCGGAAGCAGTACTCTGCGCCCGGAGCCGGGTATCAGCTGCGGCTGCCCTGTAATAGAGCATCAAGATCAGCAAACACTTTGTTAATATCTTGCTGTCCATCTATATTTGTTAACACACCTTTTGCTTCATAGAAATCAAGTAAAGGCTGTGCTTGTTTCATATTTACATCCAGACGGTTTGCAACCGTTTCAGGATTATCATCCGCACGTGTATAAAGCTCGCCACCATCCTTATCACATTTTCCTTCCTCAGCTGGAGGATTGAAAATTAAATGATAGGACGTGCCACAAGTTTTACAAATACGACGACCTGATAGACGAGCGATTAACTCATCTCTATCAACTTGAATGTTAAGCGTATGTTCAATTGCTTTGCCTAGATCAGCAAGGATACTATCTAAAGCTTCAGCTTGTGGAACAGTACGAGGGAACCCATCTAATAAGAAGCCCTTTTCACAATCAGGCTTAGCAAGTCGCTCACGAACAATACCAATCGTTACTTCATCTGGAACTAAAGCTCCTTGATCCATAAACGATTTAGCCTGTAAGCCTAATTCTGTGCCGTCTTTAATAGCTGCACGGAACATATCGCCTGTAGAAATATGAGGAACCGTGTACTTCTCAACAATCTTATCTGCCTGTGTACCTTTACCAGCACCTGGCAGACCCATTAAAACGATATTCATAAGGAAATATTCCTCCCACAAAAGGTTTGCTGATTTCAGGAAACGATGGAACGTTCCCCAAAAACCAACATTATTTCATAAAGCCTTTGTAGTGACGTTTAACAAGTTGAGACTCTAGCTGTTTCATCGTTTCGAGCGCTACGCCGACTACGATAATAATACTTGTACCACCGATCTGCACAGAGGCAGGTAGATTCATAAAGTTTATGAATAAAATCGGCATTACAGAAAGAACAGTTAAGAAAATCGCGCCGACAAATGTCAGACGATATAACACGCTTGTTAAATACGTTTGCGTACTTTCTCCAGGACGAATACCTGGAATGTAAGCACCCTGCTTTTTCAAGTTATCTGCCACATTTTCTGGATTCACTTGTACGAATGCATAGAAATATGTGAATGCGATGATTAATGCAATATAAACAATCATTCCAACAGGTTTTTCATAATTGAACGTGTTTTCAATGAATGTTGTCACACCATTTTCACCGAAGAACGGAACTAACGTACGAGGTGTCATCAGAAACGCAGATGCAAAGATTACAGGAATAACCCCTGCAGCATTTACTTTTAACGGTAAATGCGTTTGTTGACCACCAGTTTGTTGGTTACGTCCAGTAACTCGTTTTGCATATTGAATTGGAATTTTACGTAATGCTTGTTGTACGTAGATAACTCCAACTACAACTGCAAGCAAAATTAAAATAAGTAAGCCAAGGATAATTAGGTTGATAAATAGCTTATCACCAGCACCCTCGATTTGCTGTGCATAGATTTGGTTGATACCTGTAGGTAATGCCGCAACGATACCTGCGAAAATTACAATAGAAATACCATTACCAACGCCATGCGCAGTAATTTGTTCAGCAAGCCATACAAGGAATGCTGTACCCGCTGTTAATACAATAGAAATTGTAACATATGTTAAAATTCCTTCTTCCTTAATCAATGACCCGCCATACATTTTATTAAAACCAAATGACATCGCGAATGACTGAATAAAAGCAAGAATGATTGTAAAATAACGAGTAAATTGAGCAAGTTTACGTCTTCCGACTTCACCTTGCTTTGCCCATTCAGCAAATTTCGGTACTACGTCCATTTGCAATAACTGAACAATGATTGAAGCAGTGATGTAAGGCATAATCCCCATCGCAAAGATAGAGAAGTTCTTTAGAGCACCACCGCCAAAAGTATTGAGGAAACCAACGAGGTTAAACTCATCAGTTGCCTGTAATACATTAGCGTCAACGTTCGGCACTGGTACGAATGTACCAATACGGAAAACAATTAACATTAAAAGAGTGAAAATGATTTTATTTCGTATATCTCGAACACGCATAAAGTTAGAGATTGTCTGAAACATTAAATCACCTCAGTAGTTCCGCCGGCATTCTCGATTGCTTCTTTCGCTGAAGCTGAGAATTTATGAGCTTTTACAGTAAGCTTTTTGTTTAGAGTTCCGTTGCCAAGAACTTTAATACCAGCTTTTTCATTGCTCACAAGACCAGTTTCAAGTAATAATGCAGCAGTTACCTCTGCACCGTCTTCGAAACGGTTTAAAGTGTCAAGGTTAACGATAGCGTATTCTTTACGGTTGATGTTCGTAAAGCCACGTTTTGGTAAACGACGGAATAATGGGTTCTGACCGCCCTCGAAGCCTGGGCGTACACCGCCACCAGAACGAGCGTTTTGACCTTTATGACCTTTACCTGCTGTTTTACCGTTACCAGAACCGATACCACGACCAACGCGGTTGCGTTGCTTACGAGAACCTTCTGCTGGTTTTAACTCATGCAGTTTCATAGTGGGTGGCACCTCCTTGTTCAATAATTGGAAATTAGATTTCTTTAACAGTAACTAAGTGAGCTACTTTATCTAACATACCGCGAGTTGCTGCATTATCAGCCTTCTCAACAGTTTGATGTAATTTACGTAAACCTAGAGCTTCGATTGTCTTACGTTGCGCTGGTTTAGTACCAATCACAGATTTTGTAAGGGTGATTTCTAATTTGTTAGCCATTATCTTTCCCCCCTTATCCTAATATTTCTTCCACTGATTTACCACGTAATTTAGCTACGTCCTCTACGCGTTTTAATTCAGCTAAACCTTGAACAGTTGCACGTACCATGTTAATTGGTGTGTTAGATCCAAGTGATTTTGAAAGAATATCAGTAATACCAGCAAGCTCAAGTACAGCACGTACTGGGCCACCAGCGATAACTCCTGTACCAGGAGCAGCAGGTTTAATTAGGATTTCTCCTGCACCAAAGCGACCTTGCACTAAGTGTGGAGTTGTTCCACCTACGCGTGGCACTTCGATTAAGTTTTTCTTCGCATCTTCAACAGCTTTGCGGATAGCATCTGGCACCTCTTGTGCTTTACCAGTACCGAAACCAACATGACCGTTTCTATCGCCAACTACAACTAATGCTGTGAAGCGGAAGCGACGTCCACCTTTAACAACTTTAGCAACACGGTTAATAGTAACTACGCGTTCTTCAAGTTCTCCAAGTTTGTTTGCGTCAATACGACTCATGAAATGTGTCCCTCCTTCTTATTAAAATTCTAAACCGTTCTCACGTGCAGCTTCAGCTAAAGCTTTAACGCGTCCATGATATAAGTAACCACCACGGTCAAATACTACAGCAGTAATATTTTTTTCCGTAGCGCGTTTTGCGATTGTTTCACCGACTTTAGTTGCCGCATCAACATTGCTACCAGCACCTTCAAAACCATTTTCTTGAGAAGATGCGCTAACAATTGTTACGCCTGCTACGTCATCGATAAGTTGCGCGTAGATGTTCTTGTTAGAACGGAATACGTTTAAGCGTGGACGCTCAGCTGTACCCGAAATTTTAGAACGTACACGTGCATGACGTTTTTTACGAACCTGATTTTTATCTTGTTTCGTAATCACAAGGGTCACTCCTTTCTAATGCTTAGGCAGCATTATTTACCTGTTTTACCTTCTTTACGACGAACATATTCGCCTTCATAGCGGATACCTTTACCTTTGTAAGGCTCTGGTGGACGCACGTCACGGATGTTAGATGCAAGAGCACCAACGCGTTCTTTGCTAATACCTTTAATGATGATTTTTGTGTTAGAAGGAACTTCAATTTCTAAACCATCTTCAGGTGTGAACTCAACTGGGTGTGAGTAACCTACGTTAAGAACAAGTTTTTTACCTTGTAATTGCGCACGGTAACCAACACCGATAAGCTCTAAAGATTTTTCGAAACCAGCAGAAACACCAGTAACCATGTTCGCTAGAAGCGCACGAGTAGTACCGTGGTTTGTGCGGTGTTCTTTTGATTCAGAAGGGCGAGATACTGTGATTACGTTACCTTCTTGCTCAATTTTCATATCTTGGTGGAAAGAACGAACAAGTTCGCCTTTAGGACCTTTAACAGTAACATTGTTGTCAGCTCCAACAGTAACAGTTACGTTAGCTGGTACCTCGATAATTTTTTTACCTACACGAGACATTTAGTTGCACCTCCATTCATTTATTGCTAATTACCAAACGTATGCTAGAACTTCGCCGCCAACTTGTTTAGCGCGAGCTTCTTTATCTGTTAATAAACCTTGTGAAGTTGACACTAAAGCGATACCAAGTCCGTTCAATACTTTAGGTACTTCATTTGTTTTAGCATATACTCGTAGACCAGGTTTAGAAATACGTTTTAAGCCAGTGATAACGCGCTCGTTATCTTTACCGTATTTTAAGAAGATACGGATAATACCTTGCTTGTTGTCTTCTACGTATTCTACGTCACGTACGAAACCTTCGCGCTTTAAAATTTCAGCGATTTCTTTTTTCACGTTGGAAGCTGGTACTTCTAACTTCTCGTGACGAACCATGTTCGCATTACGAATGCGAGTAAGCATATCTGCAATCGGATCAGTCATTGTCATTACATTTACCTCCTTCCCAAATTAGGGGATTACCAGCTGGCTTTTTTCACGCCAGGAATTTGTCCCTTATATGCAAGTTCTCGGAAACAAATACGGCAAAGTTTGAATTTACGATATACAGAGTGTGGACGACCACAGCGTTCACAACGTGTATATTCTTGTACTTTAAACTTTTGCTTACGTTGTTGTTTAACGATCATAGATTTTTTAGCCACGTTTTCGCCCTCCTTGTTTGATTACTTTTGGAACGGCATACCGAATTGTGTCAATAACTCGCGAGCTTCTTCATCAGAATTCGCTGTCGTTACGATCACGATGTCCATACCGCGTACTTTTGAAACTTTATCGTAATCGATTTCTGGGAAAATTAATTGCTCTTTAACACCTAGAGTGTAGTTACCGCGACCATCGAATGCTTTTTTAGAAACACCACGGAAGTCACGTACACGAGGTAGTGAGATTGAAATTAATTTGTCCAAGAATTCATACATACGCTCACCGCGTAATGTAACTTTAGCACCGATAGGCATACCTTCACGTAGACGGAAGCCTGCGATCGATTTTTTCGCTTTCGTTACTACTGGTTTTTGACCAGTGATGATTGTTAATTCTTCTACAGCTGCATCTAATGCTTTTGAGTTTTGAACTGCATCACCAACACCCATGTTGATAACGATTTTCTCAACCTTTGGCAGTTGCATAACTGATTTATATCCAAACTTGCTCATAAGAGCAGGTGAAACTTCACTTAAATATTTTTCTTTTAGGCGGCTCATGTGTGTACCTCCCTTCTATTTATACTAATTAGTCGATTACTGCACCTGATTTTTTTGCAACACGAACTTTTTTACCGTTTTCGATTTTATAACCTACACGAGTCGGCTCGCCAGATTTAGGATCGATTAGCATTACGTTCGAAACGTGAATTGCAGCTTCTTGGCTTACAATTCCACCTTGTGGATTCAATTGGTTAGGTTTTACGTGTTTTTTCACGATGTTCACACCTTCAACAAGAACGCGATCTTGTTTAGGGTAAGCAGCAAGAATTACGCCTTCTTTGCCTTTATCCTTACCAGTGATAACCTTAACCTTGTCACCTTTTTTTACATGCATGCTGTCGCACCTCCTTGATTGGCACTATCATGAAATTAAAGAACTTCTGGAGCTAGAGAAACGATTTTCATGAAGTTGCTGTCACGTAATTCACGTGCAACAGGTCCGAAAATACGAGTTCCGCGTGGTGATTTATCATCACGAATAATTACACAAGCATTTTCATCAAATTTGATGTACGTACCATCTTTACGACGTACGCCTGATTTAGTACGAACGATAACAGCCTTAACAACGTCACCCTTCTTGACAACGCCACCTGGTGTTGCTTTCTTAACTGTACAAACAACGATATCTCCGATGTTAGCAGTTTTACGGCCAGAGCCACCAAGCACTTTAATTGTAAGAACTTCACGTGCACCTGAGTTGTCAGCAACTTTCATACGACTTTCTTGTTGGATCACTTAGGTTACCTCCCTTCGGAAATTGGTTGTTCCGAAATAGTTATTAAATAATAACCGCTTTTTCTACAACTTCAACTAGACGGAAACGTTTAGTAGCTGATAGCGGGCGAGTTTCCATGATACGTACGATATCACCGATTTTCGCTGTGTTTAACTCATCATGAGCTTTAAACTTTTTAGAGTATTTTACACGTTTACCATAAAGCTTGTGCTTTTTGTAAGTTTCAACTAAAACAGTAACAGTTTTGTCCATTTTATCTGAAACGACGCGGCCCGTGTAAACTTTGCGTTGATTACGCTCAGTCATACTTGAAAACCTCCTTTATCAGTTATTTGCACTGATTTCTCTTTCACGAATAACAGTTTTCATACGCGCGATTGCTTTACGCACTTCACGAATACGAGCTGTGTTTTCTAATTGACCAGTCGCCAATTGGAAGCGAAGGTTGAAAAGCTCTTCTTTCAGTGATTTCACTTTTAATTCAATTTCAGAAGTGGCAAGGTCACGGATTTCATTAGCTTTCATTAGATTCACCACCAGTTTCTTGACGTTTTACGATTTTACATTTAACAGGAAGCTTATGTGATGCTAAACGAAGTGCTTCACGTGCGACCTCTTCGGATACACCAGCAATTTCGAACATTATTTTTCCTGGTTTTACTACTGCTACCCAACCTTCAGGAGAACCTTTACCAGAACCCATGCGGACTTCTAGAGGTTTTTTAGTGTAAGGTTTATGTGGGAAGATTTTAATCCAAACTTTACCGCCACGTTTCATGTAACGAGTCATCGCGATACGAGCAGATTCGATTTGACGGTTAGTAATCCAGCTAGCTGTTTGAGCTTGTAAGCCCCATTCGCCAAAAGATACTTCTTTACCGCCTTTCGCTTCGCCACGCATGTTTCCGCGGTGTTCACGACGGTATTTTACGCGTTTAGGCAATAACATATTATTTGCCTCCTTCCACAGATTTCTTCGTAGGAAGAACTTCACCACGGTAGATCCATACTTTAACGCCTAATTTACCGTAAGTAGTGTCAGCTTCTGCGTGTGCATAATCAATGTCAGCACGTAGAGTATGAAGCGGAACAGTTCCTTCACTATAGTGTTCAGCACGCGCGATATCAGCGCCACCTAAACGACCAGATACTTGTGTTTTAATTCCTTTTGCACCAGCGCGGATTGTGCGTTGGATCGCTTGCTTTTGCGCACGACGGAATGATACACGGTTTTCTAATTGACGAGCGATGTTTTCAGCTACTAAGCGAGCATCAAGATCAGCACGTTTGATTTCGATAATGTTAATGTGTACACGTTTACCAGTTAAATCGCCAAGGTATTTACGAAGATTTTCAACTTCAGTACCACCTTTACCGATTACCATACCTGGTTTCGCAGTGTGAATTGTAATGTTTACACGGTTTGCAGCACGTTCGATTTCTACTTTAGAAACAGAAGCGTCTTTTAGAGCCGTTTCAATATATTTACGCACTTTGATGTCTTCGTGAAGTAGAGTTGCATAGTCTTTTTCAGCGTACCATTTTGACTCCCAGTCACGAATAATACCAACGCGCAGTCCTATTGGATGTACTTTTTGACCCACGGATTAACCCTCCTTCTTCTCAGATACCACTAGAGTAATGTGGCTTGTGCGTTTGTTAATTGCGCTTGCACGTCCTTGTGCACGTGGACGGAAACGTTTTAATGTTGGACCTTCATCAACGAAAACTTCAGATACTACTAAAGAGTTGATGTCAAGATCATAGTTGTGCTCAGCGTTAGCAACTGCAGATTTTAATACTTTTTCAACGACTGGAGACGCCGCTTTTGGAGTATGACGTAAAATTGCAACTGCTTCACCAACTTGCTTGCCTCGAATTAAGTCTACAACTAGACGTACTTTACGAGGAGCAATGCGAACTGTACGAGCGATAGCTTTAGCTTGTGTCATTAGGATTTACCTCCTCTCAAAATTAGCGTCTTGTTTTCTTGTCGTCTGCACCGTGACCTTTATAAGCACGTGTCGGTGCGAACTCACCAAGTTTGTGGCCAACCATATCTTCTGTTACGTATACTGGAACGTGTTTACGTCCATCATAAACAGCAATCGTTAAACCGATGAAGTTCGGGAAGATTGTAGAACGGCGTGACCAAGTTTTGATAACTTGTTTTTTCTCAGAAGCCTCTTGCGCCTCCACTTTTTTCATTAAGTGGTCATCGACAAAAGGTCCTTTTTTCAAGCTGCGACCCATGTAGGAACCTCCCTCCGTGATTCCACCACGGCTCTCACATAGAACCGTAGTTTAACCACTTTATTTTTTACGACCACGGATAATAAATTTATCCGATTTGTTTTTCTTCTTGCGAGTTTTGTAACCAAGCGCTGGTTTACCCCAAGGAGTCATTGGTGATTTACGTCCGATTGGAGAACGTCCTTCACCACCACCGTGTGGGTGATCGTTAGGGTTCATTACAGAACCACGAACTTCTGGGCGTTTACCTAACCAACGGCTACGACCTGCTTTACCGATGTGTACAAGTTCATGTTGTTCGTTACCAACTTGACCGATTGTAGCGCGGCAAGTAGCTAACACTAAACGTACCTCACCAGATTGTAGACGAACGATTACGTATTTATCTTCACGACCAAGTACTTGCGCAGAAGTACCAGCAGAACGTACTAATTGTCCACCTTTACCAGGTTTTAATTCGATGTTATGGATAGTAGTACCCATTGGAATGTTTGCTAATGGTAATGCATTACCTACTTTAATATCAGCATCAGGACCAGACACGATTGTTTGACCAACCTCTAGACCTTTTGGTGCTAAGATGTAAGCTTTTGCTCCATCAGCGTAGTTGATTAATGCGATATTCGCAGAACGGTTTGGATCATATTCAATAGTAGCAACTTTTGCCGGAATGCCATCTTTAACACGTTTGAAATCGATAACACGGTATTGCTTCTTATGACCACCACCATGATGACGAACAGTGATTTTACCTTGGTTGTTACGACCAGCTTTGCGTTTAGTTGGTTCAAGCAATGATTTCTCAGGCTTGTTAGTTGTGATTTCCGCAAAGTCTAATGACGTCATGTTACGACGACCATTAGAGGTAGGTTTATACTTTTTAATCGCCATTGTGTTTTCCCTCCTTCTTGAGTGTTCAAATCATAAATCCATTAAGGATTACATTTCGAATAATTCGATTTCTTTGCTATCAGCAGTTAATTTAACGATCGCTTTACGACGTTTGTTTGTGTAACCACCATAACGGCCAACGCGTTTGAATTTACCTTTGTAGTTAAGAACGTTTACTTTCTCAACTTTCACACCAAAGATTTCTTCTACAGCGTCTTTTACTTGAGTTTTGTTTGCGCGAGTGTCTACTTCGAAAGTATACTTTTTCTCTGCCATAAGTTCTGAAGAACGCTCAGTAATGACCGGACGTTTTAAAATATCACGTGCTTCCATTATCCAAGCACCTCCTCAACTTTTTCTACTGCAGATTTAGTGAATACAACTTTATCATGACCTAATAGATCCAGAACGTTGATTCCATTTGCAGTTAAAACTGTTACACCTGGGATGTTACGAGCAGATAATGCTACGTTTTCATCTAGGTCAGCAGTTACGAATAAAGATTTTTTCTCTAAAGAAAGATCTTTAAGAATTTTTGTGAATTCTTTTGTTTTTGGTGCTGCTAGTGTAAGAGCATCAAGAACTAAGAAGTTTTGTTCTACAACTTTAGCTGATAAAGCAGATTTAAGAGCTAAACGACGAACTTTTTTAGGTAATTTATAAGAATAGCTACGTGGAGTTGGACCGAATACGATACCACCGCCGCGCCATTGTGGAGAACGGATAGAACCTTGACGAGCACGACCAGTTCCTTTTTGACGCCATGGTTTACGACCACCACCAGCAACTTCAGAACGGTTTTTCACCTTGTGATTACCTTGACGAAGAGAAGCACGTTGAGCTACTACTGCGTCGAATAATACTGCTTCATTTGGCTCGATTCCGAAAATCGCATCGTTTAATTCGATTTCACCAACTGAAGCACCTGTTTGACTAAGTACAGATACTTTTGTCATTCCTGTTTCCTCCTTTCCTTAAGTGATTACTTAGCTTTAATTGCAGTTTTTACTGTAACTAGAGCTTTTTTAGAACCAGGAACATTACCTTTAACAAGTAGTAAGTTACGTTCCGCATCAACTTTCACGATTTCTAAGTTTTGGATTGTAACTACAGTGCCACCCATTTGACCAGGTAATTTCTTTTGTTTGAATACGCGGTTCGGAGCAACTGGACCCATTGAACCAGGACGACGGTGGTAACGAGAACCGTGGGCCATAGGACCACGAGATTGACCGTGGCGTTTGATAACACCTTGGAAACCTTTACCTTTAGTAATTCCTGTTACATCAATTACATCGCCTTCTGCGAAAATTTCTACTTTGACTTCTTGACCAACTTCGTATTCTTCCACGTTCACGTTGCGGAACTCACGAATGAAGCGCTTAGGAGCAGTGTTCGCTTTTGCTACGTGACCCTGTTCTGGTTTGTTAGAAAGCTTAATGCGCTTGTCTTCGAAACCAACTTGAATTGCTTCGTAGCCATCTGTTTCAACAGTCTTCTTTTGAAGAACTACGTTTGGAGTAGCTTCGATAACTGTTACCGGGATTAAATCGCCGTTTTCAGCGAAAACTTGTGTCATACCAATTTTTCTACCTAAGATTCCTTTAGCCATTTGTCACACCTCCTGTAAGTTTTGAAAAGTTATATTTTTACCATTAAAGTTTGATTTCGATATCAACGCCAGATGGTAAATCAAGTTTCATTAACGCGTCAACAGTTTGTGGTGTTGGGTTAACGATATCGATCAGACGTTTATGCGTACGCATTTCGAATTGTTCACGAGAGTCTTTATACTTGTGAACAGCACGAAGAATTGTGTACACAGACTTCTCAGTTGGAAGTGGAATCGGACCTGATACACTTGCACCTGAACGTTTTGCAGTTTCCACAATTTTCTCAGCAGATTGATCTAAAATACGGTGATCATACGCTTTTAAACGAATACGAATCTTTTGTTTTGCCATTATTTTCCCTCCTTCTCGCCTATTTTCTAGACATTCTCCACGAAAATTCTCCTACACACCGCCATGGCAAAGCGGCCGGGTGTGTCGGCAACCTCTCGTTTCATCGCAGTCAAAGACCAACATTCAACATTATATACAATAAAAAAAGAATAAGCAAGTCTTTTCGCTAAATTCTTTTAAATGTTGCTGATATTCTTACTACTACTATTTCTTCGCTTATTTAAGCCGTTTACTAGTATAAAGAATTTCTAGGATTATTGCAACACATAAGATTGTAATCTTAACATTTTCGAATATTTCAATTAACTTATTTAAAAAAGGTACTATTATAATATAGTCATTACAAGCCAAATAGCATCAAGCTCAAAGCCAGTAGAATGAGTGTGATATTAATTGCTATCTTAAAAATCTTGAATATTCCTATCTCATTTTTCACTGCAAATAAAAAAACAGTATGATGTTTAAAAAACCATACTGTTTTTGAGTTTCATCCTATTTATATGTTATAGCGATTCGCGTATAACTTTCTTATAATAGCCGACAGAGAGGATTGCAAAGATAGCATATAAAGCTATATAGCAGCTCATAGCAATCCATAACGGTGCTGTTAACTCTGAACCAAATAAAAACCATCCTGATTTTACAGCAAAATAACTATGAAGTAGCCCAATGGTTAATGGAACACCAAAATTAAAGGCCTGTTTCATATAAATTCCTTTCATAATATCTCTTTCAGCAAAGCCTATCTTTCTTAATATTGTGTAAGATCCACGCTCTTCTTCTGCCTCAGACATTTGCTTAAAGTATAAAATGCTGCCTGTAGTCATTAAAAATGCTAATCCTAAAAACGCAGTCGTAAAGATAGTTAGCCCTAAGTCTTCAATATTCTCCTTGCGTTCGCTTTCAAAAGATAGTTGTATATACTGATTTGATTTACCTTTACTATCCAACACTGAAATAACCCCTGCACCTGTTTGAATATATAATTTCTCTGCTGTTGCTATATCTTCTTTTGATTTCAAATTAATTGTAGCTTGTTTATGCCAAGGAAAAGGCTCTGATTGTGCGGCTAGCTTTTTAAACATTTCATCTGTAACGACAAAAATGGGTCCCCCGCCGCCAGCTGTTACAATGCCACTTATGATACTTTTATCTTGAACATCAATAACATGAAATGTCTCCTCATGTTTACCAGCCGATACTACAACCTCACGATCCTTTTCTAATGGGAACATCTCTGCCATGTAACCGCCATAGTTTGTTAATATTACACTATTACCAGATAATTTTGCCTCAGGGACACTTTGCTGATAATCACTTAGCGGGATAGTATAAATTGTTCCTTTCATCGTATAAAATGGGCTGTCCTTCTGATCTTTAGACATTAATTGTGCTATAGAAGCTGTTACCGCCTGCAAACGGTAATCTACTTTGTCATAAGAAATATTGCTTTCCTCAAGTTCTTTCAAAAATTCCTGTCCATTGTCCTCAAGTAAGATATAATCTCCAGGTACTCGGCTAAATGCTGACGACTCTGATGAATAATACCCTATATATGAAAGTGTTGTGATTCCAAGAGAAAAACCCGTTAAAACAGTAATCAATGTTAAAGATTTTGCGTTACTTTTCATACGATGCATAATGGGTGTTAATGCTAATACATCATGAACAGTTAAATGTCCATTTTTCTTTAAACGGATAAAATTCATTATAAACGCTACAGAGTAACGGAATACTAAGAATGTCCCGCCTATAGTAGTAGCTAAAATAATCATCATATTAACAAATAAGTTACCGGCCGATTCAATATCGAAGAGTTTTGTTGATGCATAATAGCCATAAACAATCAATACAAGCCCTATAAAACCTATCGCCATTTGTAATGGGCTAAAGCGTTTTACACGCTCATCTGCTTGTTTAGCAGCGCTGAATAAAGATAACAATGACACACGGTGAATCATCCAAGCCATCTGAACAAGCACAATTACTAAGAGTATAGCGAAGACAATAATAGATTTCTGTAATGCCTCGATGCTAAATTTCATCGTGACAAGCGCCTCTTCTTCTAGAACTCGTAATAATATCATGGCAAATAATCGAGAACTAAAGAATCCTGCAAGCATACCTAAAACCACTGCACCAACAAATAATAGAATACTTTCGATTGCTAATAAACGTACAATCAAGCCCTTTGTCATACCGATTAGTTGATACAAGCCAATCTCTTTACTACGACGCTTCATAAATAGATGATTTGCATACAGTACGAAAAATAACACTATAAAATACAATATATATGTTGCTGCTTCAAAACCCGCTGTTGCTGTACCACTCTTATTTACAGTTTCTAGTACATCAGCATTGTTTTGCAAAGTCACAAAGGAAAAATATAAAGTCACACTAAAAATAAGGGCAAAGAAATATAAATAATAGTGCTTCATATTTTTCTTCATGCTACGTAATACAAGTTTACTAAGACTCATAACCATCACCACCTAGCACACTTTGCGTATGCATGATTTCCTGGAAAAACGCCTGCCTTGTTTTCTCACCCTTATACAACTCACTATAAATAAGCCCGTCCTTTAAGAACAAAACACGCGTGCAAAAGCTTGCTGCCACTGCATCATGCGTAACCATCATAATAGTAGCCTTCTTTGCCTCATTAATACTTTGTAGATTTTTTAAAAGTGCTGTTGCTGATTTGGAGTCAAGTGCACCGGTAGGCTCGTCTGCAAATACTAGCGATGGATTTGTAATTAGCGCACGAGCTGCCGATGTACGTTGCTTTTGCCCACCTGATATTTCATTTGGATATTTATTTAGAATCTCAGCAATCCCTAACAAATGTGTAAGCTCCTTTACACGACTGTCTGCAACAGCCTTTGGTAGCTTACCAATAGCCAACGGTAATAGTATATTTTCTTTTACCGTTAAAGTATCCAATAAATTATAATCTTGGAATATAAAACCCAATTGTTCACGACGGAAATTAGCTAGAGCTTTTTCCTTCATTCCTCGTAAGTTTTGACCATTTATTTCAATAACACCTTCTGTTGCAAAATCTATAGAGCACAGAACGTTTAATAATGTTGTTTTTCCAGAACCCGATGAACCCATAATTCCAACAAATTCTCCTTGATTTACCTCTAAATCTATACCCTTTAAAACTTCTTGAGCTGTTGATTTTTTACCATAGACCTTCTTTACTTTTCGACCAATTAAAACTGCCACTTATAAACGCCCCTTTCTATAGTACAAGTGTACCCTGTCATCTTCGCTTATTCGTGCGTTTTACATGACAATATAAAAAGGTAGGTGACAATTTCGTCATCTACCTGTTAGTTTGACATATTCATTTTGTAATGGAAAACGCAAGGTAAATATGGAGCCTTCCCCTATACTGGATTGAACCGTAATACGAATGCCAATCTTCTGTGCGACATTATGTGCTAGGTATAAACCCATCCCTGTTGATTGACTTGATTCCCTTCCAGCTGTCCCTGTATATGATTTCTGAAAAATTCGAGGTAAATCCTCCTTACGAATACCAATACCATTATCTTTAATATGTAATAGTGTTGCTCCATTCGGGTCTACTTCTGTAAATATAAATATCTCTGAGTTTGCAGGGCTATATTTAATCGCATTAGATAAAATCTGTCGAACGATAAAGGCTAGCCATTTACCATCTGTCATCACCGTTTCAGTTAGCTCTTCAACATCAAAACCGATACCCTTTTCAATACACCATGGCTGCATAGCTTTTATTTCGTTATAGACAGCGGCTCGCAGTTCCATTTTCAACATATAATTATCTTTTTCAATGGAGGCTAATCGTGTTTGGTGTAGCTGCTGATCAACCAATAAATGCAACCTAAGCCACTCTGCCTCTAATTTACGACGTAATGACAAATCTTCTATATGATCCAGCATTAGATTAATAGTTGTTAATGGGGCTTTTACTTCATGAACCCATGCGAGGAGCTCATCAGAATACTCTTGTAATTGAACTTTTGCTTGATTTAGCTCAGTATTTTTATCATAAAAAACATCTTCTATTTTCGTGAAGTAAGCCGCTTGAAATGGCGAAAGTGCCAAGCTTCTGCTATGTGCATCATCGAGTTGGCTATCTACATTTCCCAGGAAATCATTAAGCTGTTTTACCTCCACTACATATCTCCAAAAAAGAAATATTATAAAACTAACGAGTAAAATCACATTTACATACCAAATAGATACCCCTACTAGACCAACATCTAATGAAAATAAAATGTTGAGAACAACAATCATAAATAGAAAGTAGCTTATCCATGCTAAGCGTTCTCTTATAAATAATAATGGCATCTTCATCACGTCCCTTGTATGACAGCAATATAACCAAGTCCTTTTTTGGTTAAAATAACATCCTGTAAACCTATATCCTCAAGCTTAGTACGTAAACGATTAACATTCACAGACAAAGTATTATCATTAACAAAGCGCTCATCGTCCCATAACTTTCTCATCAAATCATCTCTAGAAACAATTTGATTCGTCTTTTCGACTAAAATGCGTAAAATAAAGAGTTCGTTTTTGGTTAAAGAAGCAAGGTTTCCATTATACATAATCTCACTTCTAGCATAGTCAATTACCGCACCATTGAAGCGTGTAACATCCAAAGATTCCTCTATATAATCATACGTACGACGTAAAATAGCCTGAACCTTAGCTAGTAACACTTCCATGTGGAAAGGTTTTTGCACAAAATCATCCGCACCCATTTGCATTGACATGACCATATCCATCGGATGGTCTCGTGATGATAGAAAGAGGATTGGCACCTTAGAAATATGACGAATTTCACGACACCAATGAAAACCATCATAGGCTGGTAATTGAATATCAATTATGACTAGATGTGGCTTTTCCTCAATAAAATCATCCATCACCTTTTGAAAATTTTTAGGTCCAACCACTTGTAAAGACCACTGCATAAATCTTGTCTGAATCATTTCAAAAATTGATGGATCATCCTCTATCAATAATATCTTCAACTCCATATTAAAGCACTCCTTTTAAAAAGTAGGATATCTTGCTTTTAACGTTGCAAGCCCGAAAATATCAGTTAATTTAACTTAAATAAGTTATCATAATGCAGTCTGTTATTAACCACACACTAAATGAACATAAAACAATTTAATTTAAATGTAAATTGTTTATTTGTTAGCTATATTAATTTTAACATAAAAAACCAATCTGTAAGCGTCCCTACAGATTGGTTTAGAAAAATTAACTTAAGCTAAAATTATTTTTGGATAGTAGCTACTACACCAGCGCCTACAGTACGGCCACCCTCACGGATAGAGAATTTAGTACCTTCTTCAAGAGCGATTGGAGCAATAAGTTCTACTGTCATTTCAATGTTATCACCAGGCATTACCATTTCAACGCCTTCTGGTAAGTTACAGATACCTGTTACGTCAGTTGTACGGAAGTAGAACTGAGGACGGTAGTTAGAGAAGAATGGAGTATGACGGCCACCCTCTTCTTTTGATAAAACATAAACTTCAGCTTTGAAGTTAGTGTGTGGAGTGATTGAGCCTGGTTTAGCTAATACTTGACCACGTTGGATTTCTTCACGAGCTACACCACGAAGTAAAGCACCGATGTTGTCACCAGCTTCAGCGTAGTCTAATAATTTACGGAACATTTCTACACCAGTTACAGTTGTAGATTTTGCTTCTTCAGTAATACCAACGATTTCAACTACATCGCCGACTTTAACTTGACCACGTTCAACACGGCCAGTTGCTACTGTACCACGACCAGTGATAGAGAATACATCCTCTACTGGCATCATGAATGGTTTGTCAGTTTGACGTTCTGGAGTTGGGATATAAGAATCTACAGCGTCCATTAATTCAACGATTTTTTCTTCCCATTCTGCTTCGCCTTCAAGAGCTTTAAGAGCAGAACCTTTAATTACAGGGATATCATCGCCTGGGAAGTCATATTCAGATAGTAGGTCACGGATTTCCATTTCTACTAATTCTAATAATTCTTCGTCATCAACCATATCACATTTATTCATGAATACTACTAAGTATGGAACACCAACTTGACGAGATAAAAGGATGTGTTCACGAGTTTGTGGCATTGGACCATCAGCAGCAGATACTACTAAGATACCACCATCCATTTGTGCAGCACCAGTGATCATGTTTTTAACATAGTCAGCGTGTCCTGGGCAGTCAACGTGTGCATAGTGACGAGATTCTGTTTCGTATTCTACGTGAGAAGTATTGATTGTGATACCACGTTCTTTTTCTTCTGGTGCGTTATCGATGTCAGCGTAAGATTTAGCTGTACCACCCATTTTTTTAGAAAGAACTGTAGCGATTGCAGCAGTTAAAGTAGTTTTACCATGGTCAACGTGTCCGATTGTACCAATGTTAGCATGCGTTTTTGAACGGTCAAATTTTTCTTTAGCCATTAGAGATTGCCTCCTCAAAATTATATGTTTTATTTTTGGAATTTATAGAATGAATGCTGATAGAGAACGGGCCCATCCCCTATCCTGCAATCATAGCTTACAAATTAGTTATACTTTATGCAAGATGAAAATTCAATTATTCACCTTTATTTTTTTTGATGATTTCAGCAGCGATTGATTTTGGTACTTCTTCATAATGGTCAAATGTCATTGAGAATACACCACGACCTTGCGTTGCAGAACGAAGAGTCGTTGCATAACCAAACATTTCCGCTAAAGGAACCATTGCACGAACAACTTGTGAGTTACCGCGAGCATCCATCCCCTCAACGCGTCCGCGACGAGAAGTAATGTTACCCATGATATCACCAAGATATTCTTCTGGAATTACAACTTCAACTTTCATCATTGGTTCTAAGATAACAGCGTCACATTGTTTCGCAGCTTCTTTAAGTGCCATAGATGCAGCAATTTTAAACGCCATCTCATTCGAGTCAACGTCATGGTAAGAACCGAATACTAATTTAGCCTTAATGTCGATTAGTGGGTATCCAGCAACTACACCGCGGTCAAGAGAATCACGAAGACCAGCTTCTACTGCAGGAATGTATTCACGAGGTACTACACCACCAACGATAGCGTTTTCGAATTCAAAACCTTTACCTTCTTCATTTGGAGAGAACTCAATCGTTACGTCTCCATATTGTCCACGACCACCAGATTGGCGAGTGAATTTACCTTGAACTTTTGCAGAGCCACGGAATGTTTCACGGTAAGATACCATTGGAGCACCTACGTTAGCTTCTACTTTAAATTCACGGCGCATACGGTCAACTAAGATATCAAGGTGAAGCTCACCCATACCTGAGATGATCGTTTGTCCAGTTTCTGTGTCAGTGTGAGCACGGAAAGTTGGATCCTCTTCTTGAAGTTTAGCTAAAGCTTGACCCATTTTATCTTGGTCAGCTTTTGATTTTGGTTCTACAGAAAGAGAAATTACTGGCTCAGGGAATTCCATTGATTCAAGAATAACTAGGTTTTTCTCGTCACATAGAGTATCACCAGTAGTAGTATCTTTAAGTCCTACTGCTGCAGCAATGTCCCCAGCGAAAACTTTAGAAATCTCTTCACGAGAGTTAGCGTGCATTTGTAGGATACGACCAACACGTTCACGTTTACCTTTAGAAGAGTTTTGTACGTATGAACCCGAATCTAATGTTCCAGAGTACACACGGAAGAATGTTAATTTACCTACAAATGGGTCAGTCATAACTTTGAATGCAAGAGCTGAGAATGGCTCTTCATCAGAAGATTTACGTTCTAACTCTTCGTCACCATCAACTGTAGTACCTTTGATTGCTGGTACATCAACTGGAGATGGTAAGTAATCGATAACTGCATTTAACATTGGACGTACGCCTTTGTGTTTGAATGCTGTACCACAGATTACTGGGTAGAATTCTACTGCGATTGTAGCACGACGGATAGCCGCTTTTAGCTCAGCAACAGTAATTTCTTCACCTTCTAAATATTTTTCCATGATTTCTTCATCAACACTTGCAACGGCGTCGATTAATTTTTCACGGTATTCTTCAGCTTGTTCACGGTATTCTGCAGGAATTTCTCCTTCAGTTACTGCTGTACCCTTTTCATCACCGTAGAAAGTAGCTTTCATTTCAACTAAGTCAATGATAGCAGAGAACTGATCTTCAGCTCCGATAGGTAATTGGACAGGGTGAGCGTTTGCTTGTAATCGCTCATGTAGAGTTCCTACAGAGTATAAGAAATCTGCTCCTGTTTTATCCATTTTGTTAATGAATACAATACGTGGAACACCGTATGTTGTAGCTTGACGCCATACAGTTTCAGTTTGAGGCTCAACACCTGATTGAGCATCAAGTACTGTTACAGCACCGTCAAGTACGCGTAATGAACGTTCTACTTCTACAGTGAAGTCTACGTGTCCAGGAGTATCGATGATGTTTACACGGTGACCTGCCCATTGTGCTGTTGTTGCAGCAGAAGTGATTGTAATACCACGTTCTTGCTCTTGCTCCATCCAGTCCATTTGAGAAGCGCCTTCATGTGTTTCACCGATTTTGTGAATCTTACCAGTGTAATAAAGGATACGCTCAGTTGTTGTTGTTTTACCAGCATCAATGTGAGCCATGATCCCAATATTACGAGTATTCTCAAGTGAGAATTCGCGTTTCATAGGAAATTTCTCCTTCCATATTGGGGTAAAGATTGTATAAAGGACCTTGTGTTAGCCAATTAGCTAACACATAGGTTAAATTACCAACGGTAGTGAGCGAATGCTTTGTTCGCTTCTGCCATTTTGTGCATATCTTCACGTTTCTTAACTGATGCACCAGTGTTGTTTGAAGCATCTAGGATTTCGTTAGCTAAACGCTCTTCCATAGTTTTTTCACCACGAAGACGAGAATAGTTAACTAGGTAACGAAGACCTAAAGTTGTACGACGTTCTGGACGTACTTCAACCGGTACTTGGTAGTTAGAACCACCAACACGGCGAGCGCGTACTTCAAGAACTGGCATTACGTTATTTAGAGCAGCTTCGAATACTTCAATTGGATTTTCACCAGAACGTTCTTTAACAATCTCGAACGCACCGTATAAAATCTTTTGAGAAGTACCTCTTTTACCATCAACCATCATTTTATTGATTAAACGAGTTACTAGTTTTGAACTATAAATTGGATCTGGTAACACGTCACGTTTGGAAACAGGACCTTTACGAGGCATGTGTTTTCCTCCTTTCGAATAGTTATCGATTTATTTTATAAAATTGGCCTTGTCGTATTTGTCGATCAAATATCAAAGCTGCTAGCAAGATTTGATATTTATGACAACTAGTTATGAGGCTCATTATTAAATAACGTGATTAAACGTTAAATTATTTTTTCTCTTTAGGGCGTTTTGTTCCGTATTTAGAACGTGATTGTAAACGACCGTTTACACCAGCTGTATCAAGAGCTCCACGTACGATATGGTAACGAACACCCGCTAAGTCTTTTACGCGTCCGCCACGGATAAGAACAACACTGTGCTCTTGTAAGTTGTGGCCTTCACCTGGGATATAAGCTGTAACCTCAATTTGGTTAGTTAAACGTACACGAGCGTATTTACGTAACGCTGAGTTTGGTTTACGAGGTGTCATTGTACCAACACGAGTACAAACACCGCGTTTTTGTGGAGACTTAACATCAGTTAAAGATTTTTTAAATGAGTTATATCCTTTGTTTAACGCTGGTGATTTTGATTTCGTGATTTTAGATTGACGAGGCTTACGTACTAATTGGTTAATTGTAGGCATCGGTATTTCCTCCCTTCATTTATTCCTTGTTAATACCACACATCCAGGTGGTTCATTTTTTGGGTAAAAACAAAGTCTTTGTGTTTTATACACAAAAACTACTCTACAGCAATAGCAACAACCGCTGCTCCAACGTGGATTCCACAGGCCTTGCCCAGTTCCTTTTTGGACTCAACAAGAATAACTGGCACACCGATTTCTCTCGCGAAAGTAATGGCCAAATCGGTTACCCAATTGTCTGCATCAAGTGCCACAAAAAGTTCTTTCACTGAACCATCGCGCATTGCTTTTACTGCTTGCTTTGTACCTATGATTGTTTTACTAGCCCTTACTTTATCATAAGACATTTGCATATCCTCCGAAGTACAGACAGTTAACTATCAACCTTCAATATATTATCATTACCAATTACCACTGTCAACTAATATCTTTAAAAAGTCCGAAGAGATGGGTTTTTACCATCTCTTCGGAGCTCATTTTAATAGTTATTCAGCAGAAATGGTTTCTTCTAAATCAAGCTCATCTTTTTCAATGCGGATTTGACGGTAACGTTGCATACCAGTACCTGCAGGAACAAGTTTACCGATAATTACGTTCTCTTTTAATCCTAGAAGTTCGTCACGTTTACCTTTAATTGCAGCATCTGTTAAGACACGAGTTGTTTCTTGGAATGATGCGGCAGATAAGAACGATTCTGTTTCAAGTGAAGCTTTTGTAATACCAAGAATTACAGGACGGCAAGTTGCAGGGTTTTTGCCGTTTATAACAGCATCTGCATTTGCCTCTGAGAATTGGTGGATATCTAGTAATGAACCAGGTAATAATTCTGTATCACCAGCTTCAATTACACGCACTTTACGAAGCATTTGACGTACCATTACTTCGATATGTTTATCTCCAATTTCTACCCCTTGCATACGGTATACTTTTTGTACTTCTTTTAACAGATACTCTTGAACTGTTGAAACGTCTTTAACTTTTAGTAATTGTTTTGGATCGATAGAACCTTCTGTCAATACCTGACCACGTTCTACAAAGTCGCCTTCTTGTACTTTCAGACGCGCATTGTAAGGTGCTGGGTATTTACGTGTTTCTACATCACCTTCAATTGTAATTTCTTTTAGACCTTCACGGATTTCAGTGATGTCTGAAACAGTACCCGCGATATCAGAAATAACTGATTGACCTTTAGGATTACGTGCTTCAAAGATCTCTTGGATACGCGGAAGACCTTGTGTAATATCATCCCCGGCAACCCCACCTGTATGGAATGTACGCATTGTTAACTGTGTACCTGGTTCACCGATTGATTGAGCCGCAATGATACCAACTGCTTCTCCAACTTCTACCTCTTCACCTGTTGCTAAGTTCATGCCGTAACATTTTTTACATACGCCATGTTTTGTATTACATGTAAATGCAGAACGAATTGTTACTTCTTCAATACCTAACTCAGTAATAATACGAGCGATATCTTGATCGATTAATCCGTCTTTTGCTAAAATCACTTCGCCTGTTTCTGGATGATAGATTGTTTTCTTCGTATGACGACCAACAATACGTTCGTCTAACGCTTCAATTAACTCTGTACCTTCCATTAACGCACCGATTGTTAAACCGCGGTCAGTTCCACAATCATCTTCACGAACGATAACATCCTGTGCTACGTCTACTAGACGACGAGTTAAGTAACCTGAATCGGCAGTTTTTAGGGCTGTATCGGCAAGACCTTTACGGGCACCATGTGTAGAGATGAAGTATTCCAATACCGTTAAACCTTCACGGAATGAAGATTTGATTGGAAGTTCAATGATACGACCAGCCGGATTGGCCATCAGACCACGCATACCTGCTAATTGTGTAAAGTTAGAGGCATTACCACGGGCACCTGAATCAGACATCATGAAGATTGGGTTTGTTTTCTCAAGTGATTTCATTAGTTTTGATTGGATTTCATCTTTCGCAGCACTCCAACTAGAGATAACACGGTCATAACGTTCTTCCTCTGTGATAAAACCACGACGGAATTGTGCTTGCACTTTATCTACTTTGTCTTGTGCTATTGCTAAAATATCGCCTTTATCTGGTAATACAACAATGTCAGAAACACCAACTGTAATACCAGCGCGTGTTGAATATTTGAATCCTAGATTTTTCATGCGGTCAAGCATTTTAGATGTTTCTGTAATATGGAAACGTTTAAATACTTCGGCAATGATATTTCCTAAGAATTTTTTACGGAACGGGTTCACAACTGGTACTGATGCAAAGTATTTGCGTAGTACAGCTGTACGTTGTGCATTAACTTTGCCCTTTTCATCAAGTGCATTATAAGTCGCATCAGCCTCAAGCTCTTTTAACGTTTCTTCGTCAATTGTTAAGTTAACAAAGAATTTGTCTGGTGTTTCTTGCTCTAAGTTGAAGTCAGTTGGCTCATTAATATACGGGAATGATTTAGGCAAGATTTCGTTAAAGATTACTTTCCCAACAGTTGTTAATAAGAATTTATTATTTTGTTCTTCTGTAAATCTTGGGTTGCTTAACGAGCTTGCTTTAATGGCAATACGAGTATGCAAGTGAACATGACCTGTATCATATGCAATTAACACTTCGTTTGGACCATAGAAAACAGAGCCTTCCCCTTGAGCACCTTCACGCTCAAGTGTTAAGTAATAGTTTCCTAATACCATATCTTGAGAAGGTGTTACAACTGGTTTACCGTCTTTCGGGTTAAGGATATTTTGTGCAGCAAGCATTAATAGACGAGCTTCTGCTTGTGCTTCAGCTGATAATGGTACGTGAACCGCCATTTGGTCACCATCGAAGTCAGCGTTGTAAGCTGTACATACCAATGGATGAAGACGAATAGCACGACCTTCAACTAATGTTGGTTCGAACGCTTGAATACCAAGACGGTGAAGTGTAGGTGCACGATTCAGTAACACTGGATGCTCACGAATTACATCTTCTAAAACGTCCCATACGTCGTTGTTTAAACGTTCGATTTTACGTTTAGCAGATTTAATATTATGAGCAAGACCACGTTCAACTAATTCTTTCATAACAAATGGCTTGAATAACTCAATAGCCATTTCTTTTGGTAGACCACATTGGTACATTTTTAAGTTTGGACCTACTACAATAACGGAACGACCAGAGTAGTCAACACGTTTACCTAGTAAGTTTTGACGGAAACGACCTTGTTTACCTTTCAGCATATGTGAAAGTGATTTTAGCGGACGATTACCTGGACCTGTTACAGGACGACCACGACGACCGTTATCAATCAATGCATCAACAGCTTCTTGTAACATACGTTTTTCATTTTGAACGATAATGCTTGGAGCACCAAGGTCTAGTAAACGTTTTAAACGGTTGTTACGGTTGATTACACGACGATATAAATCGTTTAAATCAGAAGTAGCAAAACGACCACCATCTAATTGCACCATTGGACGAAGCTCTGGTGGAATAACAGGTAGTACATCTAAAATCATCCATTCAGGTGAGTTACCTGAGTTACGGAAAGATTCAACAACTTCTAGACGTTTAATGGCACGCGTACGACGTTGACCTTGTGCAGACTTCAGCTCTTCTTTTAAAGATTGAGTTTCATCTTCAAGATCAATTTTACCTAATAATTTCTTAATTGCTTCTGCACCCATAGATGCTTCGAATGTGTTACCGAATTTTTCACGATATGCACGATACTCTTTTTCAGAAAGTAGTTGTTTGCTTTCTAAGTTTGTTGCACCTGGCTCAATAACAACATACGATGCAAAGTAAATTACCTCTTCTAATGCACGTGGGGACATATCTAAAATAAGACCCATACGGCTAGGAATACCTTTGAAGTACCAGATATGAGAAACTGGTGCTGCTAATTCGATGTGACCCATACGTTCACGACGTACTTTAGCACGTGTTACCTCAACACCACAACGATCACAAACTACGCCTTTATAGCGTACACGTTTGTACTTACCACAATGACATTCCCAGTCCTTTGTTGGGCCGAAAATACGCTCACAGAATAAACCATCTTTTTCTGGTTTTAATGTACGATAGTTAATTGTTTCTGGTTTTTTTACTTCACCGTATGACCAAGAGCGAATCTTGTCAGGAGAAGCTAAACCAATTTTCATATATTCAAATTCATTAACGTCTATCAAGGAGCCTACCTCCCTCTAGTATAGGTCTTTATAAAGACTCTTTTACGCAGCTCGACAATCGTTTGCAAAAAATGTACTTCTTTGACAAAAGATTAAAATAGTTATTCATTAAAAAAGAAAAAGTCGGACAGGGCATTAAATCCTGCCCGACTGATTTGAAATTAATTATTCAAATGACTCTACTGGCTCTTCTTCTTTTTCTACATTTGGTGCAATGTTAAGAGCATCAGCTGGCTGAAGATCTTCTTCTTCGTCTAAATCACGAAGCTCTACTTCTTCGTCATTGATTGTTAACATTTTTACATCCATACCTAGAGATTGAAGTTCTTTAATCAATACTTTGAATGATTCAGGAACGCCTGGCTCTGGTACACTTTCACCCTTAACGATTGCTTCGTATGTTTTCACACGACCAACAACATCATCGGATTTAACTGTTAAGATTTCTTGAAGTGTGTAAGCAGCACCGTATGCTTCAAGTGCCCATACCTCCATCTCACCAAAGCGTTGTCCACCGAACTGTGCTTTACCACCAAGCGGTTGTTGTGTAACAAGTGAATAAGGGCCTGTTGAACGTGCGTGAAGTTTATCATCAACCATGTGAGCAAGTTTAATCATATACATGATACCTACTGATACACGGTTGTCAAACGGTTCACCTGAACGTCCATCATACAAGATTGTTTTACCATCACGGTTCATACCAGCTTCTTCCATCGTTTCCCAAACATCTTCCTCGTTGGCACCATCGAATACTGGTGTTGCCATATGAACGCCTAGGTAACGAGAAGCCATACCTAAGTGTAGTTCTAAAACTTGTCCGATATTCATACGAGATGGTACACCAAGTGGATTTAACATAATATCGACAGGCGTTCCGTCTGGCATGAATGGCATATCTTCTTCTGGTAAGATACGAGAGATAACCCCTTTGTTACCGTGACGTCCGGCCATTTTATCCCCAACACGTATTTTACGTTTTTGAACAATATAAGCACGAACTAATTGGTTAACACCTGGTGGTAATTCATCGCCATCTTCACGATTAAATACCTTCACGTCAAGAATAATACCGCCTGCACCATGTGGTACACGTAATGAAGTATCACGAACTTCACGCGCTTTTTCACCGAAGATCGCATGTAATAAGCGTTCTTCTGCTGTTAATTCTGTAACCCCTTTAGGCGTTACTTTACCTACAAGAATATCACCGTCACGTACCTCAGCACCAATGCGGATGATTCCACGTTCGTCTAAATTACGAAGTGCATCTTCCCCAACGTTTGGAATATCACGTGTGATTTCTTCAGGTCCTAATTTTGTATCACGAGACTCTGATTCATATTCTTCAATATGAACAGATGTATAAACATCGTCTTTTACAAGGCGTTCGCTCATGATAACAGCATCCTCATAGTTAAAGCCATTCCATGTCATGAACGCAACAAGTACGTTACGACCAAGAGCAAGTTCACCTTTTTCCATAGAAGGACCATCCGCTAAAATGTCACGAGGCTTCACACGTTCGCCAACTTTAACAAGTGGACGTTGGTTGTATGAAGTACCTTGGTTTGAACGAATGAATTTTTGTAATTTATATTTTGTTAAATCGCCTTTAACCTCTTTACCTTCAACGACTTCAATTCGGCGAACATGGATAGAGCGAGCTTCGACATGCTCAACGATACCGTCATATTTCGCTACAACAGCTGCACCTGAATCACGCGCATCAACATGTTCCATACCAGTACCAACGAATGGCGCTTCTGGGTTAAGAAGAGGAACCGCTTGACGTTGCATGTTGGCACCCATAAGTGCACGGTTAGAGTCATCGTTTTCTAAGAACGGGATACATGCAGTCGCAGCCGAAACTACTTGTTTTGGTGAAACGTCCATGTAGTCCATTTGCGTTTTATTGAATACTGTATTATCTCCACGGAAACGACCTACTACTTCATCATTCGCAAATGTACCATCAGGATTTAAAGGTGAATTCGCTTGTGCTACATAGTAGTTATCTTCTTCGTCGGCTGTTAAGTAGTCAATTTGATCCGTTACTTTACCTGTTTCGTGGTCAATACGACGATAAGGTGTTTCAATGAATCCAAATTTATTAACTTTGGCAAATGAAGATAATGAGTTAATTAAACCAATGTTCGGACCCTCTGGCGTTTCAATTGGACACATACGACCATAGTGAGAGTAGTGAACGTCACGCACTTCGAAACCTGCGCGCTCACGTGTTAAACCACCTGGCCCTAATGCTGAAAGACGGCGTTTATGTGTTAACTCTGCCAATGGGTTTGTTTGGTCCATGAACTGTGATAATTGAGAGCTACCAAAGAACTCTTTAATTGACGCAATTACTGGACGAATATTAATTAATTGCTGTGGTACAATAGCAGCTGTATCGTTAATGGACATACGCTCTCGTACAACACGCTCCATACGAGATAAACCGATTCGGAATTGATTTTGTAATAACTCCCCAACAGAGCGCAGACGACGATTGCCTAAGTGGTCAATATCATCTGTAGCCCCTACATGGTACAGTAAGTTAAAGAAGTAACTTACAGAAGCTAATACATCAGCAGGCGTGATATTTTTCACTTCCTCATCAATATACGCATTACCAATAATATTGATTTCTTTTTGTGCTTCATCTTTTGGTGCATAAATTTTAATAGATTGGATTGTTACATCATCTTCAAGCACTCCACCAACTTGTGATAAAGCACGGTAACCAATACCTTTAGATGAATCCTCAAGGAAAGGTAAGATTTTATCTAACGTACGACGATCAAGAACTGTACCCTTCTCTACTAAAATTTCGCCTGTTTCTGGGTCTACAAGCGTTTCAGCAATCGTTTGGTTAAATAAACGATTTTTAATATGAAGCTTTTTATTCATTTTATAGCGACCAACATTCGCTAAATCATAGCGTTTTGCATCAAAGAAGCGAGAGAATAATAAGCTCTTTGCACTTTCAACTGTTGGTGGCTCACCTGGACGTAAACGTTCATAGATTTCTAAAAGTGCTTTTTCTGTACTTTCAGAGTTATCCTTTTCTAACGTATTACGTAAATACTCGTTATCACCAATAATATCGATAATTTCTTGGTCTGAACCAAACCCTAATGCACGAAGTAACACTGTTACTGGTAGCTTACGAGTACGATCTATACGTACATACACTACATCCTTTGCATCAGTTTCATATTCTAACCACGCACCGCGGTTTGGAATAACTGTAGCTCCAAAACCTTTTTTACCGTTTTTATCAGTTTTATCATGGAAATACACACTCGGTGAACGAACTAATTGTGAAACGATTACACGTTCAGCACCATTGATAATGAACGTACCTGTTTCAGTCATTAATGGGAAATCGCCCATGAATACATCTTGTTCTTTCACTTCGTCTGTTTCTTTGTTGTAAAGACGTACTTTCACACGTAATGGAGCCGCGTAAGTAACATCTCGCTCTTTACACTCATCGACATCATACTTAGGATCTCCTAAAGAATAATCAATGAATTCTAATGAAAGATTGCCTGTAAAGTCCTCGATCGGCGAAATGTCACGGAACATTTCACGTAAACCTTCTTCAAGGAACCACTCGTAAGACGCCGTTTGAATCTCAATCAGATTTGGAAGCTCAAGCACCTCTTTAATACGCGCAAAGCTTCTACGCTGGCGGTGTTGTCCATACTGAACTAGTTGACCTGTCAACTCATTCACCCCTCAATAAAGCGATATTAGGTCTTTGCAAAATCATACAAATAGTGTATGATTTCGAAAGACAAAAAGAAAACGAGTCTTCAAAAAGATCTCATTTTCGGTTAACTAAACTTTTCTTGGCAAGTATACCCATATTAAAACAATCATATACAAAAAGGGCACACGACCTCAAAATAATATTTTTGCATTGTATCATATTATCATAGCCAATTTGTCAAGTCAATATTTTATACATATTTCATTTATTTTTTTGCACATACTATCCAATACCCTTTTTTCTTCTCCACAACATCGACTTCAGAAAATTTTTCTTCTAAGTAACTTACCGTTGATGGCGCACCTTGTTTTTTCTGAATTACTACCCACAGCTCACCAGATGACACTAACTTATCGTAAGCTCCATCGTAAAAACGGAAAATTGTTTCTTTCCCTGCGCGAATTGGAGGATTGGTTAAAATAGCTGCGGCTTTTACATCCTTGTCAACCATCGATAGTCCGTCACTCACAAATATTCGTACATTTTGAACACCGTTTACTTGCGCATTTTTTTGCGAGAGTGCAACTGCACGCTCGTTTATATCCATCATAAAAACAGTACGATCTGGATTTGCTTTGGCAATCGATAAACCGATTGGTCCATACCCACACCCCACATCAAAAATTGCACCATCAATATCAGGCATTTGAAAAGCATCTATTAACACACGGGATCCAAAATCTACTTCGCTTTTACTAAAAACACCTGCATCCGTCTCAAAGGAAAACGAATGTCCCAATAATTTGAATGTCCAGTGGCAAGGTTTACTTTCAGCTTGAGGCTTATTTGTATAATAGTGATCTGCCATTTTCACGCCTCCTCAGAATGAAGAAAAAAGCTCGCCAAAATGACGAGCTTTCCTTTTGTTAAAAAGTAACGCGAGATTACTTAACTTCTACAGAAGCGCCAACTTCTTCAAGTTTAGCTTTGATTTCATCAGCTTCATTTTTAGAGATGCCTTCTTTAAGAGCTTTAGGAGCGTTATCAACTACTTCTTTAGCTTCTTTAAGACCTAATCCAGTGATTTCACGAACCACTTTGATTACTTTGATTTTTTCTGCACCAGCAGATGCTAATACTACATCAAATTCTGTTTTTTCTTCAGCAGCGCCAGCAGCACCACCAGCAACTACTGCTACAGGAGCTGCAGCTGTTACACCGAATTCTTCTTCGATAGCTTTTACTAAATCGTTTAATTCAAGAACTGTCATAGCTTTGATAGCTTCTAAGATTTGCTCTTTATTCATTATAATTTCCTCCTAAATTGGATAATATTTGTTTTCGCGGGTTAAGCCGCAGAAGTTATGATGCGTATGAAATTATGCACCTTGCTCTTCTTTTTGTTCTGCAACAGCTTTTGTTGCAAGTGCGAAGTTACGCACTGGAGCTTGAAGTACAGATAAAAGCATTGAAAGAAGACCTTCGCGTGACGGAAGTTCTGCAAGTGCTTTAACATCTTCAACTGAAGAAACAGTACCTTCAATAATACCTGCTTTAATTTCTAAAGCGTCATTTTTCTTTGCGAACTCGTTGATGATTTTAGCAGGAGCTATTACATCTTCGTTTGAGAACGCAATTGCGTTAGGACCAACTAATACGTCGTTGATTCCTTCAAGACCAGCAGCTTCAGTAGCACGACGAGTTAATGTATTTTTGTATACTTTGAACTCAACGCCAGCTTCACGAAGTTGTTTACGAAGCTCTGTCACTTGTGTAACATTAAGACCACGGTAATCCACAACCACTACAGAAGCAGCGTTTTGGAATTTTTCAGTAATCTCTTGAACTTGTACTTGTTTGTTTTCGATTGCTTTGCTCATTATGACACCTCCTATAAGAATGGGTCATTTATACCGACAAAAGAAAAGCCTCTGGGTCAAAATAGACACAGAGGCTGAAAGTCATCATCTTTAAATAAGAATCCGAATTCCGATGTCCTCGGTAGGAACATTAAGTGACAAGTCACTCCTACTGTCTACGGTACAAATGGATGATTCACAACAGCAAACATCATATCATAGATACAAGGTCACTGTCAATATATTTATATAAAAAGTTAAATTAATTATTTCACTACTACATTAGAAGCATCGATTTTAACAGCTGGACCCATTGTAGTTGTAACGTTTACAGATTTCATGTAAGTACCTTTAGCTGCAGCAGGCTTTGCTTTTTGTACTACATCAAATACAGTTACGAAGTTTTCTACTAATTTTTCTGCTGCAAAAGAAACTTTACCAATTGGAGCGTGGATGATACCAGCTTTATCAGCACGGTATTCTACTTTACCAGCTTTAATTTCCTCGATTGCTTTTGTTACATCGAAAGTAACTGTACCAGTTTTAGGGTTTGGCATTAAGCCTTTAGGTCCTAAAACGCGTCCAAGTTTACCAACTTCACCCATCATGTCAGGTGTTGCTACGATTACATCGAAATCAAACCAACCTTGTTGGATCTTTTGGATGTACTCTGCATCGCCTACATAATCAGCACCAGCTGCTTCAGCTTCTTTAAGTTTTTCACCTTTAGCGAATACTAATACACGTTGAGTTTTACCAGTACCGTTTGGTAGTACTACAGCACCACGGATTTGTTGGTCGTTTTTACGAGTATCAATACCTAGACGAAAAGCAACTTCTACAGTAGCGTCGAAGTTTACTGTGCTAGTTTTTTGAGCAAGTTCAATTGCCTCTTGTGCGCTGTAAAGTGTGTTACGATCGATTAATTTTGCTGCATCTTGCAGTTTTTTACCTTTTTTAGCCATTATATAATTCCTCCTTGATTGTGGTTGTAGCGGATTTTACCTCCCACGAATAAAGGTTGCGCGTTCACAAAGAAACTTCGCAACCTTCCAAAAAACAAAACATCAAGTAACAGGGATTAGTCTTCGATAACAATTCCCATGCTTCGTGCAGTACCTTCAACCATTAACATAGCAGCTTCTACTGAAGCAGCGTTAAGGTCTGGCATTTTAGTTTCAGCGATTTCGCGAACTTTATCACGTTTAACCGTTGCCACTTTTTTACGGTTTGGTTCACCAGATCCAGATTGGATACCAGCTGCTACTTTAAGTAGAACTGCTGCAGGTGGAGTTTTTGTAATGAAAGTGAAAGAACGGTCTTCGAATACTGAAATTTCAACTGGAATAATAAGACCAGCTTGATCAGCCGTACGTGCATTGAATTCTTTACAGAATCCCATGATATTCACACCTGCTTGACCTAATGCAGGACCAACCGGCGGAGCTGGATTTGCTTTACCAGCAGGGATTTGAAGTTTTACAACTTTAATAACTTTTTTAGCCACGAGACACACCTCCTTAAGTCCGTGATGTGGTAATTGGGTTGCCCCTCCCACTCAATATCTGTCTGTCAGCTAAGTGCCGATAACATTAAAATTATCATTGCAGACGTCAAACCAAAGTATGACAGTCTGACCTATGAAATAATACCACTTTTAATTTTTTTAAGCAAGTAGTAATTTACAAAATCTGCGAAACATACATCTAAGTATTTTACAATGCTGTTACTTACATTAGATTTTTTGTATTTGTTCAAAATTTAGTTCCATAATTGTTTCGCGACCAAACATATCAACAGACACTTTCACTTTTCCTTTTTCAGTGTCAATTTCTTCAACACGTCCTTGGAAGTGTGCAAAAGGTCCTTCTAATACTTCAACAGCCTCTCCCACAGAAATATCCACTTCTACAACTTTGTCAGACATACCCATTTGTTGCAGTAGACGATCCGCTTCTTCTGGTAATAAAGGTGTTGGTTTTGCACCACCACCTGACGAACCGATAAAGCCCGTTACACCTGGTGTATTACGCACAACATACCAAGAGTCATCCGTCATGATTAGTTCTACTAATACATACCCAGGGAAAACTTTGCGCATCATTGTACGTTTTTTTCCATCCTTCATTTCTGTTTCCTCATGTTCAGGCACGATTACACGGAAAATCTTATCTTGCATCCCCATTGTTTCAACACGTTTTTCTAGGTTTGCTTTTACACGATTTTCATACCCTGAATACGTATGAACAACATACCAATTTTTCTCCATAACTACTAGGACTTCTCGTCCGTCCCTCCCTTACAAATAAAAGTGAAAATGAATCGCAAAATGCTAAGCACCCATCACTCTTTTCACAAACTACTCATTAGAAAAACATAGCTTTCGCTAATAGCTAGCGAAAGCCTGATGATATATACCGAAAATAGCATAGTCATCTATGGCTACGCTCATACTCTCACTCGTAGCCTACTTAATCATAATGAGAATATTTTACTGTTGTTTTCTTCATAAAACAAACGAAAAAACCCGTTATTGCATTGGACGGGCTATTTCAGAAGTATTAACATGCTATTTACTAAATTATAAATCTAAGTACCAGCGGAATAATGATGAAATACCTAAGTCTACTAACACAAAAAATAAAGCCATAATTACAACAGTTGAAATTACAACGACTGTATATTTCGTCAGTTCTTTACTTTTTGGCCAGCTTGTTTTGCGCATTTCCGACATTACATTGCTGAAGAAGTCTTTAATCTTGCCCATTCTAGCCTAACCTCCGAATCAATCATATCTGTCTATTTACAAATTATTTTATAGCGTTTGTTTATGCACTGTATGTTCATTGCAATGCGAGCAAAATTTTTTTAATTCAAGGCGTACGGTTGAGCCTTCTTTAGCTGGAAACGTGTAATTTCTCGACCCGCATTTTTCACAATTTAACACGACTTTTTTTGCCATATAATCACCTTTTCGGCACTTTGTCTTTTAAAGACTAACACCTAAAATTGTCAATGTCAATAAAGGTATGCAATCGTTAGGACATTTCCTCAAGGACTAAATGCTTCTCTAATTTACGCTTTACTCTTTGCAATGCATTATCAATGGACTTTACATGGCGATTTAATTTAGCAGAAATCTCATGATAAGATTGCCCATCTAAGTATAAGGCTAGTACTTGTAATTCTAATTCACTTAAAATCTCACTCATCTTTTCTTCTAAATAGCCAAACTCTTCTCTATGAATCATCAATTCTTCTGGATCATCCATAATAGCGCCTGTTAACACATCCATTAACGTACGATCTGATTCTTCATCAAAAATTGGCTTGTCCAAGGACACATAAGAATTAAGCGGAATATGCTTTTGTCTAGTTGCAGTTTTAATAGCTGTAATAATCTGCCTTGTAATACACAGCTCAGCAAATGCTCTAAAAGAAGCCAGCTTATCTCCTTTAAAATCTCGTATCGCTTTATACAAGCCAATCATACCTTCTTGCACAATGTCTTCCTTATCAGCTCCAATTAAAAAATAGGATCTTGCCTTCGCTCTTACTAATAAACGGTATTTCGTAATTAAATAATCTAACGCATCTGTATTACCTTGATGCACCATTTCAATAAGTTCTTCATCATTGAATCGTTCAAAATCTTGTGTCACTTGTACAATGCTATTTTTAAACATGGTATCACCTCAGCCACAACAGATAATTAGGAACAGTATAACGGAATTGGAAAATATGCGTCAATCAATCATTTCAAGCCACGTCGCCATTTTTCAAAGGCTAATGCCACATCTGGCTTTAACTCTATACGAGAAGGTGGCTTGCTATCTTGTTTCCGCTTCACATCATGTGAAATTTTTTGTTGAATTATGCCCATATCAATCTCGAGCTCTCTTGCGGACTTTCGTAAAGCACCATTACCAAAAATAACGCTTTGCTCCGCCATATCAGAAGTTGCTACATAAATTTGAACATTTCTAGCTTTTAGTTCATGTGTCATTTTTTCAATACGCTCATCTGCTGTTTCGTTTTTCCGTGTATAAATGACTTCCACATCATTTTCTATATAAGATTGCTCCACACCTGGTACAAGATGTGCGTCAAAAACAATAATGACACGCCATCCCATTGCTGCCTTATACTCGGCCATCAACTCACTCAATCTTCTACGCGCATCTGCAAAATTCGCATCACGTAATGGCCGCAGCTCCTTCCAAGCCCCAATCATATTATAGCCGTCAACAAGCAAAATGTTTTTCATGCCTACTCAATCGCTTCTTGACGTTTACGATACACTTCGTACATTAAGAGTGCAGCAGCTACTGATGCATTTAGTGATGTGACATGCCCAACCATTGGTAGATGGTACAAAAAGTCACATTTCTCTTTTAGCAGGCGACCCATTCCTTTGCCTTCACTACCAATAATAATAGCAAGCGGTAATGTAGCATCCATTTTTCGATAGTCTGCAGAACCCTTTGCATCTGTACCAGCTATCCATACACCTCGTTCTTTAAGTTCATCGACTGTCTGAGCAAGGTTATTCACACGTACTACAGGTACATGCTCAATAGCTCCTGTCGAAGCCTTTGCCACCACTGCCGTTAAGCTTACTGAACGACGCTTTGGTATGATAATCCCATGTGCTCCTATCGCATCCGCAGTTCGCATAATAGAACCTAGATTATGGGGGTCCTCCAGCTCATCTAATATTAAAAAAAATGGATCCTCCTGTTTTTTTACTGCTGCAGCAAATAGATCCTCTAGCTCTGCATATTTATATGCTGCAACGGAGGCAACAATTCCTTGGTGATTAGCATCTGATAATTGATCGACCTTTTTTTTCGGGACAAATTGAACAATGACACCACGTTCTCGCGCTAAATCAAGTAATTCATTTACACCTGATTTTTTCACACCTTCTGCAATCCATACTTTATTCATATCACGGCCTGAACGAAGTGCTTCTAACACTGGGTTTTTACCGGCAATTATTTCACCATTTTGCTCTACCATTATTTCGACACTCCTTTCGATTCCTCGATTATTTGAATAGCGTATGCAATGATTTCATAAACGCGTTCTAGTTCATTTAACAAATACAAACTTCCAAGCACAGCCTCAAAACCTGAGCTATTACGATATGTTTGAACATCTGTATTTTTTGGCACAGAGCCGGATTTGGCATTGCGTCCACGACGGAACACAGCCAATTCCTCCTCTGTTAAAAAGCTTTCCTCTATCATCCGATGAACAATCATAGATTGCGCTTTTGCTGACACATAATGTGTCGCTTCTCTATGAAGCGTGTTTGGTTTGACACGGCCAGCGCGTAGTAAATGCTCACGAACCTTTTGTTCTAAAACAGCATCTCCCATATAGGCTAACGCTAGCGCATTCAATTGTTTAACATCTTCGTTACGGAGTTTATCCAAGTTACTTACCCTCGTTTCCATCTAGTTCCTTGTCGCGTATCTTCTAAAATGATACCTTGCGCTTGCAAATGGTCACGAATTTCATCTGAACGGGCAAAATCACGGTTTTTACGTGCCTCTACACGCTCTTGTAAAAGTGCTTCAATTTCTTCATCTAACAGCTCTTCTTCTTTAGCAAACTCAATACCTAAGACGTCACCTAGCGCCTCAAAAGTTTCCATAAAATGCGATAATACTTTTTCATTAGTGTTTGTTTCATTTAAATAAATATTAGCAATACGAGCTAATTCGAACAATACAGAAATACCATTGGCTGTATTAAAATCATCATTCATTGCTTCTTCAAAATGAGCTTTTTGTTCCTCAATTTTTTCAAGCCATTGTTCTGAATGATCACCTAAGCTAGCAGTAGCTGTTAATCGATGCTTGATATTGTTGTAAGCAGTTAGGATTCGTTCTAATCCAGTTGCAGCAGCATCCACTAAATCTTTTGAAAAGTTGATCGGGTGACGATAGTGCACAGAAAGCATAAAGAATCTTAAAATTTGTGGGTTAATTTGTTTGCGGATATCATTGACAAGTATAAAATTCCCTAGAGATTTGGACATCTTTTCATTGTCAATATTAATATACCCATTGTGCATCCAATAACGCGCAAATGTCTTATCATTATGAGCTTCAGATTGAGCAATTTCATTTTCGTGATGCGGGAATGTTAAATCTTGACCACCAGCATGAATATCAATTGTATCTCCCAGATGCTCTCTAGCCATTACAGAGCACTCTATATGCCAGCCAGGACGACCTTTTCCCCATGGACTCTCCCAGTAAATTTCACCTGGTTTAACAGCTTTCCATAAAGCAAAATCTAATGCATCGTCTTTCTTCTCACCAGCTTCAATACGAGCACCGATTTTTAAATCATCAACTGATTGATGGGACAATTTACCGTACCCATTAAATTTACGCGTTCGATAGTACACATCACCAGCAGACTCATAAGCATAACCCTTATCCATTAACACTTGAATGAATTCAATGATATCATCCATATGGTCTGTAACACGTGGATGCACGTCAGCTTTTTTACAGCCTAAAGCTATAACATCTTCAAAATATGCGTTAATAAAGCGCTCTGTTAATTCATGAACTTCTTCACCCAGCTCGTTAGCAGCCTTTATAATTTTGTCATCTACATCTGTGAAATTTGATACAAACTTCACAGCATACCCTTTGTACTGAAAATATCGGCGTACGGTATCATAGACAATTACAGGTCGTGAATTCCCAATATGAATATAGTTATAAACCGTGGGACCACAAACGTACATTTTCACTTTGCCTTCTTCTAGCGGTACGAAAGGTTCTTTTTGTCGTGTTAATGAGTTAAAGATTTGTATACTCATCGTGTTTCTCTCTCCTTTTGTAAGCGTTCGATCTCTTGTTACAAGGTAGCAATCTGCTTCTCGAAAACTTGACAACGTTCTTCTACTAGATCAGGTATATTTTGATGGTCAAGTTTTTTCTCTAGACGAATTCCATCCTTAATTACTATTTTACCAGGTATACCGACAACTGTAACATTTGGTGGCACTTCTTTTAAAACAACTGAGCCTGCGCCAATTTTACTATTTTCACCAATTGTAATCGAGCCTAATACTTTTGCGCCTGTTGCCACAAGTACATTATCCTCTAATGTCGGATGACGTTTTCCTTTTTCTTTACCTGTACCGCCTAAAGTCACACCTTGATATAAAGTTACATTATCGCCAATTTCACATGTTTCACCAATCACAACGCCCATCCCATGATCTATGAAGAAACGTCGACCAATCTTCGCCCCAGGATGAATTTCAATTCCAGTGAAGAAGCGACTAATTTGTGAAATTGTACGGGCTATAAAATAAAAACGCTTTTTAAAGAACCAGTGAGCAACTCGATGCGCCCAAGTAGCGTGCAGCCCCGAATATGTTAGCACAACTTCAAACATACTGCGCGCAGCTGGATCATTTTCAAAAATGGTTTCTACATCTTCCTTCATTCTTTTAAACACAAAAACCCCCCCTTTTCTTTTTAATTTGCCTTGATCCTTTGAAATTTTCACATAATCAATTGCATCCTTGGACTTTGAAATACTGTGCTGATGTTGATTGCTCTACAGAGTTAACTAGAAGAACAAACGCATTTTATATCAATTAAGCCCTAGCGTAATTGTAGCTGCCGCTATGCTTTCGATACAAAAAACATTTGCTGAATAAAGATAAACAAAAAACGTCCCCATCATTCCCAAAAGGAATGACAGAGACGCTAAATTTAAATTGCGCGGTTCCACTCTGATTGAAGGCATAGCCCTCCACTCTGGACGTTCTGTAACGGGAACGAATCGATAAAGCCTACTATTGTTCAGCCTTATGCTCAAAGGTGCATTTCAGTTTTGCCTAGGCTCAGACCACTTTCAGCCGGTGATGGTCCTCTCTTTAGAGCATGCGCCACTTACTTCTCCTTATCAACGCTTTCTCAATGTAAATTCATTTTACAACGAACTAATAAATTGTCAATAAAATTCTATTTATTGTGCAAATTTTTCTACGCGGTCAATTGCTTTCTCTTTACCAATTAAACAAATAGCATTCGGAAGCTCTGGGCCATGCGTTTCTCCAGTTGTGACAACGCGGATCGGCATAAATAAATTTTTACCCTTATGACCTGTCGCTTTTTGCACAGCTTTAATAGCAGCTTTTACTGCATCTGGTGTAAATTCTTCTAACTCTTCAAGCTGTGACTTAAATGCTGCCATGACCTCAGGTACTTGCTCACCCGCTAAAACAGCTTTTGCTTCTTCATCATATTCAATATGATCGTTAAAAAATAGGCTGGATAAATCTACTATTTCAGCACCAAAGCTCATTTGTTCATGGTACAGTGCAATTAAATCTGTTGCCCATGCATGTTGTTCTGGTGTCAACTCTTCTGCTAATAAGCCCGCTTTTTGTAAGTGAGGTAGAGATAATGCCACCACTTCTTCTAAAGATAATTTTTTAATGTATTGGTTATTCATCCATGTAAGTTTTTGTTTATCAAACATAGACGGTGATTTTGATAGGCGTTTCTCATCAAAAATTTTAATAAATTCTTCTTTAGAGAAAATCTCTTCTTCCCCTTCTGGAGACCAGCCAAGTAATGCAAAGAAATTGAACATTGCCTCAGGAAGGTAACCTAAATCTTTATATTGCGTTACGAATTGAATAATGGATTCATCACGTTTTGATAATTTTTTACGATTTTCATTAATGATTAATGTCATATGGCCAAAGGTTGGATACTCCCAGCCAAATGCATCAAAAATCATCATTTGTTTTGGTGTGTTAGATAAATGCTCCTCACCACGGAAAACATGAGAGATTTCCATGAAGTGATCATCTAGAACTACAGCATAGTTATATGTTGGAATACCGTTTGCTTTAACAATTACCCAGTCACCAATATCTTTTGATTCAAATGTAACTTGTCCACGTACTAAATCCTCAAACTCATAAGTTACATTCTCAGGTACACGCATACGTATTGTATAAGTTTCACCAGCAGCCTCTTTAGCAGCAACTTCCTCTGCTGATAAATGACGACAAGTACCGTCATACGTTGGCGCAGCTACTCCTCGTGCCTTTTGCTCTTCACGAGATGCTTCTAATTTTTCAGAAGAACAGAAGCATTTATAAGCGACGCCCTGCTCTAAAAGCTTTTCAGCATGCTCTTTATAAATATCAAGACGCTCCATTTGACGATAAGGTGCGTATGGTCCACCAATATCGATGGATTCATCGTATTCAATACCTAACCATTTTAGGTTATCTAGCTGAGATGCTTCTCCGCCCTCTACATTACGCTCAATATCTGTATCCTCAATACGTACGATGAATTTACCGTTATGATGTTTTGCATATAAATAATTGAATAACGCTGTACGCGCTCCACCGATATGTAAGTAACCAGTAGGGGATGGCGCGTAACGAACACGAACTTCTTTCGCCATAATTAAAAGCCTCCTAAATTTTCGATCAAAAATTGACTTTGTTCATTTTACCACTCTGCTACAGGAAATAAAAGCGCTGATAGCCTGCTTTTACTTCTTAATCAATAGAATTGTCGCCATTGCGGCAATCCCTTCCTCACGACCTGTAAAACCTAATCGTTCAGTTGTTGTCGCCTTGACATTAACTTGTGAAGGCTCTGCGTTCAACAATTCAGCAATACGATTTTGCATTTGCTCAATATACGGTGCCATTTTAGGTCGCTGCGCCATGATAGTGCAATCAACATTACCTAGAACATACCCTTTATCCTCAACAATTTTCCAGATGTGCTCTAATAATTTTGCTGAATCTGCATCTTTAAATGCAGGGTCTGTATCTGGAAAGTGTCGACCAATATCTCCTTCTCCAATAGCCCCTAATGCTGCATCTGTTACAGTATGTAATAAAACATCTGCGTCAGAATGGCCTACTAACCCTTTTTCATGAGGAATTGTTATACCTCCGATAATTAATGGACGTCCTTCTTCAAATGCGTGTACGTCAAATCCTTGTCCAACTCGAAACATATTCATCTTCCTTTAATTAATATTTATCATTATCATATCAAAGTTTGCCAAAGGGTGTTTGAAAAGCGCTTTAATAATTATCCTCCTCTAGCAGTAAGAGGCAGTTTAGAAAGCTATACTCCCTAGACTGCCCAACGTTTTTTAAATATGATACTCTATATTTTTCATTTGACTATTGCTAATATTCGGTGATGGCTGTGAATTGTAAACACGCGAATAAGGGGGAACAGAATGTGTTAGCCAAATATTGCTCCCTAAGACGGAATCATGCCCAATCGTCGTCTCGCCCCCTAAAATCGTAGCACCAGCATAAATGACAACATTGTCCGCAATATTCGGATGACGCTTAATGCCCTTAATCGGATTACCATTTTCATCTAACGGGAAGCTTAATGCACCTAATGTTACACCTTGATAAATTTTCACATTCTTTCCGATAGTACAAGTTTCACCTATGACGACACCTGTTCCGTGGTCAATAAAGAATGATTCCCCTATGGTAGCCCCCGGATGAATATCGATACCAGTTAATCGATGCGCATATTCTGACATAATACGAGGTACAATTTGTACGCCCATCTCATATAGCTCATGCGCGATTCGGTGAATATAAACAGCCACAATAGATGGATAGCTTAACAAAATTTCTTCTGTGGAAAGAGCTGCTGGGTCACCATTATATGCCGCTTGAATATCTGTTTGTAAAACTTGGCGAATGGCAGGAAACCGATTAATCAAATCCATAACAATTTTATCTGCTTGTTCACGACAATACTTCTCGCAATTGGCAGGATCACGGTCCTCCATATTATAAAACAATACTTTTTCGATAATATCCCGTAATTCTAATGCTGTTTCACGCAGCTTATTACTGCAAACTACATTCACCCTTGTTTCATCAATAGGCTTTGTCGTATAAATGCCCGGAAACAGTACTTCATGAAAATTATCTATTATTTTAAAAACACAATCTCGTCCAACAAAGCCTATTGAATTGTCAACGTCGATGTACTGTTTATTTATACTAGTTAATGAACCTGTAATTTCTGGAACCTTTTGATTTAACCATTCATTTAATGACACAATAAACACCCCTTACATCTTTTTCATCTATTCTATTACCTTATTAAACATATATCCACTATTTCATTTTACACGTAAAAATCCCTTTCTTGATCGTTTTGAAACTCTTAGTATACAAGGAGTCACGCTGACTCCACTCCAATCAACAAGTATTTTATTAAAATGTCATCCCTAACTTTTGATGATGATCCATATTATGTAATATATTCTGAGCACAAAAATGTCTTTTTCAAAGGGTATACTTAGACACAACGAAGGTTTTTCATCAAAATTTCATCGAGTTCATTTTTCTTTCACCAAAAAATATAATTGAGACAAAAAAAGAATCGCATTTAGCCAAATTGTCAAATGCGATATAACATATTTTTAAATAAGCACCCTATCGATTTTGGCAAATGACCTTTTTATCGTTTAAAAATTATTGTGCAAAAAAATCAACACGTATCCTCCAATACTCTTCATACTATATACCCTTTGCCCATCATTTTTGATATCCTTGTTCTAAAGGCATAACAAAATGGGGGTTTCCATGAACATTAACACTTTCCAAAAACAATTCAACAAAACCATTTTAAAACGTGGACTCGATTATTATACAAACGGCCTTGTAGAGGATATCGTACAAATTGACGAACATAATTGGCAAGCTGAAGTCGCTGGCTCATCTACATACATTGTCGATATACGCACGAATAAGAAAGGAGATATTTTATATGCTGATTGTGATTGCCCCTATGATGATGATTGCAAACATATCGCTGCCGCCTTATATGCAATTCAGCATCAGCAGGGCACTACCTCAGTACAAACAACAGCCAAACCATCGCTTCAACAATTATTGCAATCACAAACGAAAGAACAATTAGTAGAAATCATTATGAAAGTAGGGAAAAATCACCCTACCTTTATAAAAGAGTTGGAGATACTCATCACAGCACCGGATGATGCTTTAAATGCTGCTGAAAAGTTAATCGTACATCATATCAATGCCGTCCAAGATCACCGCAGCGGTTTCATTCCATGGAACCAATCGTCTAAAGCATTACGGGGAGTCAAAACGATACAATGTCACATCGGAGAACACATCGAAAATGGTGAATATTTCACTGCCATTCAACTTAGCCTACTCTGTTTCCAACATACATTCGATGCTTTACACTATAGTGACGACTCAAATGGTGATTTCGGTGATTCTATAGAAGAAAGCCTAGCATTTATTGAAGACGCCATTAGGGAGGGTGGAGATGTTTGGAATACAGAGCAGTATGAAACAGTGTATGAATTAATTATAAAAGAAGCGATGCATACAGATTTAGACGGCTGGCCGGACTGGCGTATATCCTTCCTCCAATCATGCATTCCTTTATGCCACGATGATGCGATCGAAAAGAAATACGTTGCCCTCCTACATTCTCTTAGTACACAAGGAGATAGTTGGAGTGCTAATTATATGAATAAACAACTAAAAGAATTGCAATTCCAAATAATATCCTCCAAATATAGCAACGAAGATGTGGAGAAGTTTTTAGAGCAAAATATAGAAGATGCAGGTATGCGTGAACGGGTTATTTTATCTGCTATAGAGCAAGGTGATTATGCAAAAGTATTGCAACTTTCTCAAGATGGTCAAAAACACAACCATGATTTCTCAGGAATCGTGAATAAATGGAAGCGCTATGCCTTTACAGCGCATAAAGCATTAGATAATAAAGAAGATATGCACGAATTAGCCTTACAGTTATTGTTGGGCGGTGACAACGAATATTATGACGAATTCAAAAAACTCCATTCAGCACAGCAATGGTCAAAAACATTCAACCAACTACTAGAGCAATTAAAAAAGCACAATCCCTACTTTTATGCCACACTCATTGTAGAGGAAAAACAATACGCACACATTCTGGACTATTGCAAAGAACGACCAATGCGAATCGAACAGTACTATCCACATATTAGAGAGCATTATTACGAAGAAGTTTGCGCACTTTTCATCGATACCGTTACTTCAAGCGCAAAGCAAGCATCCGACCGCAGACGCTATCAAGAAGTTTGCCGTACTATTACAATCATGCGTAAAGCCGGCTATGTGCTCGAAGCAACCCAACTAATTGCAGATCTACTACAAACCTATCCAAAACGCCGTGCTTTTGTGGATGAATTGCGGAAGTTGAAGTGTTGAGCAAGGACAACTTGCAAATAAAGAAGAGTAAACCACTAAATAGAGTCTTTTTCTTTTTTTATAGGACTGTCGAGTGATCATAATTGTGTAGGTGTTCCTGTTTTTCGTCTTAAATATAATTGGATAAACATAGCATAAAAGGGGCTTTATTCGACTAACACCCACCATCATAATTTTGGAAATAGCCACCTCACTATGGCACAAGATGGCTATTTCTTTTTGTTTTGATGAAACAAACGACTTATTTACTTAATCTTCTCTAATTCCTTATTTATACTAACCGATCTTCCTCTCACAGCCATAGTATTCAATACTCGTTCTGAGTACATTTCCATCTTCTATGGGGAAGCGATGGTTTTTGCGCTACATGGATGGTTAACAGGGCTTTGGTTCAATAAAGGTAAACAGATTGATCGAGCTTTTTTATAAATGGATTCATTTAATTTATGATTAAGTCAATGTTCTTGTGAAATTATTAATCAAACTTTAATTTCAAGCTACAGTTAAATATTAAATATATAAATAATATTTCTTAAAGATTGCATGATCCACGCTTACGCAAGATTGCCTCACCAAATACTAAGTCTTCTTGCGTCGTCATTTTTACATTTTCATAACTACTTTCTACGATGTGTACTTGGTGTCCAAGACGCTCCATCAACATCGCCTCATCTGTACCGAGAAAACCTACTTTTTCAGCTATGTCCTCCGCTTCCATAATTAACTCAAAACGGAATGCTTGTGGTGTTTGCACCATCCATAGGCTTTCGCGATCAACCGTTTCCTCAATAATGCCATTCGTTGATACTTTTTTCATCGTATCCTTCGCTCGAACCCCTGCAATAGCTGCACCGAATTCATGTGCGCTTTGTACAAGATTAGCGATAATATCATGTGTAATAAAAGGGCGTGCTGCATCGTGTACAAGCACAATATCTACCTGTTGCATCTCTTTCATACACGAATGAACCGAATGTTGACGCTCAGCACCACCATCAGGCAAGCCCTTCACTTTTGTAATTTCAAATTGCTCTAGCAGTTTTTGAATATGCGCACGTTCTTCTGGTTTTACAGCCAGCCAAATACCTGTGCAAGATGGATCTTGCTGAAACACTTCTAGCGTGTGTATCAGAATAGGCTTCTCCAAAAGTTTTAGAAATAATTTATTTTGCCCTGCACCCATGCGCTTTCCACTTCCTGCTGCAGGTAGAACTACTTCATATTGCATTTTCTCACATCCTAATCGTCCTTCGGCTTCGCAAATATCATACGACCTGCTGATGTTTGCAGCACACTCGTTACTGTAACTGTAATTGCCTGTCCGATATAACTACGCCCACCTTCAACCACAATCATTGTGCCATCGTCTAAATATGCCACTCCCTGATTATGCTCTTTACCATCCTTAATAACCATCACTTGCATATTCTCTCCAGGGATAACAACAGGCTTCACAGCATTTGCTAAGTCGTTGATGTTTAAGACTCTTACTTGGTGTAACTCGCATACTTTATTAAGATTGAAGTCATTTGTAACAATTTGTGTATCATTGCTCATTTTCTTTGCCAGACGCACTAATTTTAAGTCAACTTCCTGCACATCCTCAAAATCCTCTTCGGATATTTCCACCTTCGTCATACGCTCATCTTGCAATTTTTTTAAAATATCTAAACCACGACGACCTCTTGTACGTTTTAAAGTATCAGAGGAGTCTGCGATATGTTGAAGCTCTGTAAGCACAAATTGAGGAACGACTAATATACCTTCTATAAAACCTGTTTCAGAAATATCCGCAATACGACCATCAATAATAACACTTGTATCTAGCAGCTTATAGCTCCCTTTTACTTCTTGGGCTTCTACACCCTCTATTAGTTTTTTCTTTGTATTGTTACCACGCAATGTAAAGAGCTGGATTAATTCATCGCGTTTCTTAAAGCCCACACGAAATCCTAAATAGCCGAGTACAAAGGACATGATAATCGGTAAAATCTCTGAAACGAATCCCAGTTGAACACTTTCAATGGCAAAGCCTAAGAAATAGGCAACAATCAGTCCAATTATAAGCCCAAGCGTACCAAATAATAAGTCTCCAACAGGTACCTTAAATAGCACCTCTTCCATCCAGCCAATGAGTCGCACAAAATAATCTGAAAAGGCAAACGATAATGTAAATAATAAAATTGCACCTAAAGCTACTGATACATAGGGATTATCAAGCCAAGGATTAGAAGATAAATGAAGCAATTTGTATAATGGCGGTAAGAAAACAAAGCCTAATGCTCCCCCAATCAGTAAAAAGGCAATTTGAACAAATTTTTTCATAAGCTGTCACCTCCAATTCTTAGCTATAATTATACATAGTTTACTGTAGAAAATCCTTCATGAGCCTAACAACCCCCGTTAAATTTCTTTTCTTTGTAACAGCTAACAACACCTTCAAAAAAAGGTGGAAATAATGGGGTTTTCTTTAATCAAAAATACCAGCTAGAACGGTGTAAATAGAGACATCATATTAGGGTGTTAAGTAGGACGCTTAAAACTATTTTTAGTTCCGATTTTTACGCCAAACATCTAAAAAACTATTGAAGAGAAAAATGCATGTCAGAACCTTGTCCAACATGCACGTCCCCTTTATAGCTCTCTAAAGCAAGCATTCAGTGCATCCTTTATTGTTTCTACCCCGACAATCTCAATACCTTGCGGAAAATCCCAGCCGCCAATATTTGAAGCTGGAATAAACACTCGCTTAAATCCTAGCTTTGCCGCCTCAATTACACGTTGTTCAATACGAGAAACACGGCGTACTTCCCCCGTTAATCCCACTTCTCCAACAAAACAATCTGTAGCTCTAACAGCTTGATCCTTAAAGCTTGAGACAATGCTTGTCAGCACTGCTAAATCAATGGCAGGTTCATCTAGCTTTACACCGCCAGCAACTTTAATATATGCATCCTGTGCCTGTAGCATGAGACCCATTCTCTTTTCTAAAACAGCCATTAACAGCTGCACCCGGTTTTGATCAACACCTGTTGCCATACGCTTTGGATAGTTGAAGCTTGTAGGTGTTACGAGTGATTGAATTTCAACAAGAATTGGCCGTGTACCCTCCATAGAAGCCACAATGGTTGACCCTGCTGCCCCCTGTGAACGTTCCTGTAAAAAAAGCTCAGATGGATTTAATACTTCCTTTAAGCCCCCCTGAAGCATTTCAAATATAGCAATCTCGTTTGTTGAGCCAAAGCGGTTCTTTTGACTGCGCAAAATACGGTGATTATGATGGCGCTCCCCTTCAAAATACAGCACAGTATCCACCATATGCTCCAAAATACGTGGTCCTGCGATTTGGCCCTCCTTCGTTACATGACCAACTAGAAATATAGCAATGCCCTTCGTTTTAGCAATTCTCATCAACTCTGCCGTACATTCACGCACCTGCGATACACTGCCAGGGGCACTAGTTACCTCAGGATGAAACACTGTTTGAATGGAGTCGACAATAACAAACTTTGGTTGCACATCCTCAATAGTTTGATTTAAAAACTCTAAATTCGTTTCAGAATAGATATATAGCTCCTGTGATACTACTCCTAAACGCTCCGCACGCAGCTTTGTTTGACGGATTGATTCCTCACCAGAAATATAAAGCACACGATGCCCCTTATTTGAAAGTAAAGCGGACACTTGTAGTAATAACGTCGACTTCCCTATACCAGGGTCACCTCCTATTAGCACAAGAGAGCCTGGAACGATTCCTCCGCCTAGCACTCGGTTAAGCTCACCCATTTCTGTTGTAATTCGAGACTCCTCTGCAGCCTCAACCTGCATAATAGGAAGAGCTTTTTGCGTAACTGTCGCAGAATGCTGGAAGGCTCCGCGAGGTCCTTTCGCTACGACCTCTACTTCTTCGACCATCTTATTCCATTCCCCACAGCCTGGACATCTTCCCATCCATTTTGCAGATTCATAGCCGCAGCCTGTGCATACAAATTTCGTTTTTTTCTTTGCCAATTCACATTCACCTCGAATATTTGTTCTTATTATCAATTGTACACAAAAAAGGACAGCTTAGCACTATAGCCTGCTGTCCTTTTGAGATGAAGCGTAACCGTTTGAAATTAATTATGATGCAGAAACGCCCTCTTTTCTCTTTACTACAAAATCATCATTCACATAATCAATAATCACTTGATTGCCCTTTTCTACATTGCCTTTCAATAATTCTTCTGATAAGCGGTCTTCCACTTGTTTTTGTAGTGCACGACGTAGCGGGCGGGCACCGTATTGAGGATCATAGCCCTCCTGTGCAATTTTCTCAAGCGCCGCATCTGTTAGCTCTAACGAAATATCTTGTTCCTTTAGACGCTTTGTTAAAGCTTTTGCCATCATAGAAACAATTTCTTTTAAGTGTTCTTTTTCTAATGAGTGGAACACAATCATCTCGTCGATACGGTTTAAGAACTCTGGTCGGAATGCCTTTTTCAATTCCTCAAGCATTGTTCCCTTCATGTCTTTATGTTTAGATTCCGTGCCGCCAACATTGAAGCCTAAGTTTTTCTGGTACTTTAAAGCATCTGCCCCAACGTTTGATGTCATAATAACAACTGTGTTACGGAAGTCTACTACACGACCTTTAGAATCAGTTAAACGACCATCTTCAAGCACTTGTAGCAGAATGTTGAAAACATCTGGATGGGCTTTTTCAATCTCATCTAGTAATACAACTGAATATGGTTTACGGCGAACCTTTTCAGTTAACTGACCGCCATCCTCAAAGCCTACATAGCCTGGAGGTGAACCAACTAAACGAGAAGTTGAATGTTTCTCCATATACTCAGACATATCAACGCGAATCATTGCATCTTCATCGCCAAACATTACTTCAGCTAGTGCTCTCGCAAGCTCTGTTTTACCAACCCCTGTTGGCCCTAAGAAAATAAATGAACCAATTGGTCGTTTTGGATCTTTTAAGCCTGCTCTTGCTCGGCGAATAGCACGAGAAATCGCCTCTACAGCCTCCCCTTGACCTACCACTCGTTTGTGTAACTCTTCCTCGAGTTGTAATAGCTTAGATGATTCTTCTGAAGCAATTTTTGATACAGGGATTCCAGTCCACATAGATACGACAGCTGCTACATCATCCACTGTAACTTTTGATTCAGATTTCCCCTGCTCTTCCTTCCAATTCTTTCTTGTCGTTTCAATTTCATCTTTTAGCTTTTGTTCAGTATCTCTTAATGAGGCTGCCTTTTCAAACTCTTGACCAGAGACTGCAGCATTCTTTTCAGAGCGTACATTTTCGAGTTTATCTTCAAGTGCTTTTAGATTTGGTGGAACTGCAAATGAACGTAAGCGTACTTTTGAACCTGCTTCATCGATTAAGTCAATCGCTTTATCTGGTAAGAAGCGATCAGAAATATAGCGGTCACCCATTTTTGCTGCTGCCTCGATCGCTTCATCAGTAATTTTTACACGGTGATGTGCCTCGTAGCGATCACGTAAACCTTGAATAATTTGAATCGCCTCTTCCACTGTTGGCTCATCAACTTGAATTGGTTGGAAGCGTCGCTCTAAAGCTGCATCTTTTTCAATATATTTACGATATTCATCTAATGTTGTCGCACCGATACATTGTAGTTCACCACGTGCCAGCGAAGGTTTTAGAATATTTGATGCATCAATTGCCCCCTCTGCACCACCTGCGCCGATTAATGTATGCAATTCATCGATAAATAAAATAACATTGCCAGCTTGGCGAATTTCATCCATCACTTTTTTCAGGCGATCTTCAAATTCACCACGGTATTTTGTACCTGCTACAACTGTTCCCATATCAAGTGTCATGACGCGTTTATCACGAAGAATCTCTGGCACTTCATTATTAATAATCTGCTGGGCTAGGCCTTCAGCGATAGCCGTTTTACCAACCCCTGGCTCACCAATTAATACAGGGTTATTTTTTGTACGGCGAGATAAGACCTCAATAACACGAGTAATTTCTTTGCTTCGACCAATCACAGGGTCTAAAGAGCCCTCTCGAGCAATTTGTGTTAAGTCACGCGCAAGGCTATCTAATGTAGGTGTATTGGCAGCCTGTGCAGCTTGTTGTCCTGATTGTGCATTATCATTATTCCCTAGCAGCAATAGCACTTGCTGACGCGCTTTATTTAAGCCGACACCAGCGTTGTTTAATACACGAGCAGCCACGCCCTCGCCTTCACGAATAAGAGCTAATAGTAAGTGCTCCGTACCAATATACGAATGACCTAGTTTGCGTGATTCATCAACTGAAAGCTCTATGACCTTTTTCGCTCTAGGAGTGTAGTGGACAATCGGACCCACGTCCTCTTTTCCTTTTCCAACTAATTCTTCAATACCCGCTTCAATCGTTTGAGGACTAATATCAATAGCTTCTAATGCTTTCGCAGCTATACCGCCGCCTTCACGAATAAGCCCTAATAGAATATGCTCTGTTCCTATTGATTCGTGTTTCCAACGAATTGCCTCTTCCTGTGCAAGCTGTAATACTTTTTGTGCGCGTTGTGTAAAACGATTAAACATCATATGGATCCTCTCCTTTTTTCCCTATAATAGGCTTACTCATATTTTCACGAAATAATGCCTCACGAAGCATTTTCGCTCGTACGCGATCCCGCTCAGCAGGTGGTAAAACCTCTCCTGCATAATGTTGTAAAAATCCTGGTTGCATACTAACAACACACTCGTTAAGAGTTGTTGCCTTAATGCCCTCTATTAACTGTAAATCTACCCCTAAACGAACATTGGACAAGCAGGTAGCCGCCTCTTCGCTCGTTAAAATTCGAGCATGTGTTAAAGTACCTAATGCACGATATACTCGGTCTTCTAGGGCAAGTTCTGCTTTTTCCATTAACCTGCCTCTTGCATGTCGCTCTTTTTGAATAATTTTTTCGGCGACGCTTTGTATGTCAGCCAAAATATCTTCTTCTGTTTTGCCTAGTGTTATCTGATTTGAAACTTGGTAAACATTACCTAAATTTTCACTACCTTCCCCATATATTCCTCTTACTGTCATTCCCAACCTTGTCATGGCATTAATAATTTGACTCATTTGACCTGATAATGTAAGGGTAGGCAAGTGCATCATAACAGATGCCCGTAAACCAGTACCAATATTTGTTGGGCAGCTTGTTAGATATCCAAAAGTATCACGAAATGCATAAGGTAAAGCTTTTTCCAGGGCTCGATCAATTTTATTGGCCTGCTCATATGCCCTTTGCAGCTGAAAACTCGCTGTCATACATTGAATGCGTAAATGGTCTTCTTCATTCACCATAATGCTAATTGATTCATCATCAGATAATAACATGGAACCAACCTGCTCTTTTTTGGCAAGCTGAGGACTTATTAAATGCTTTTCTACAAGAATTTGACGCTGTAAGGATGTTAAATCCTTGATGGCAAAATACGAGTAATGATCTTGCAGTTTCGTGCTATCCTGCACAGCATGTGTTACAGCCTGCTCTACCTGCAATGCCTCATTCTCTGTAAAGGATAGTGGAAAACGATAGCCATCTAAATTTCGTGCAAGACGGATACGTGTACTGATGACTATATCTGAATAATCGTCCTCCATGCTCATCCATGTTGGTGTAGGTCGTTCTAGAAACGATTCAATCATCACGTCACATCACCACCTTCAAATTGTAGCTGTTTCTCTAGTTCCTTTACTTCATCTCGCAGTTTGGCGGCCTCCTCAAACTGTTCATCATCTACAGCTACTTTCATAAGTTTCCGAATATCTTCTATTTGTTTTTTAATGACATAAATATTACTATGGGCGCCTGGCATCTTACCAATATGTTGAGGTCCTGCCTGTATTCTATTAAAGAGCTTCGGCAGGTGCTCACTAAAGCTGTCATAGCAGCTAGGGCAACCGAATTTTCCTTCTTTTAAAAACCGTTTATACGTAAATCCACATTGTGGACAAGTTTGTGGTTGTGGCTGCGCCTGTTGTTTTTCATCCACTTTTTGTTGTTGCCATGTCGGTGAGCCAAACCAATTTGATAATAGCTGTTGAATAGATACAGGCTCTTGTTTAAATTCTGCATGAAATGGATGGAACTGCGAGGCGCAGACGTCACAGTAATGGTGCTCTACCTTTTGTCCATTTTGAACTTGTGTTACAGTTACAGTCGCATTACGCTGCTTGCAATGTTCGCAAATCATTTCCATCACCTCTCTATTTTTGCTGTTCATATTTGATCGTTGTTAGCATCGCTCTTAATATTCTTGCTCGAATGGTATCCCGTAATGGGAGTGGCAAATCCAGAGTGGAGCGATCAATAGCCGCTAACATTAATTTCGCTTCTCGCTTTGAAATTACCTGCTCATCAATAAGCCGATAAACTAAATCTTCTGCCATTGTTTGCGATGCCCCTCCCTCTATCTGTCTAAGGACATCGTCAATCAAATCAATTTGTGAATTCGCGCGGACACGTAAAATTCGTATGTATCCACCACCACCACGTTTGCTTTCAACAAGATAACCTCGTTCGGCAGTAAATCTAGTATTGATCACATAATTTATTTGCGAGGGCACACATTGAAATTTATCAGCAATTTCACTGCGCTTAATTTCAATATGCCCTTCTCCACCTAATTCAAGTACTTGCTTCAAGTAGCCTTCTATGATGTCTGATATATTACGCAATAGGAATACACCTCGCTTACTTCACTGACTTTGACTATCTTTGACTTTCTTTGAGTATATTATACAAAACGCTTGAAAATAATTGCAATGATTTCGCCTATGGAAAAATTAAAAGTAGCCATTTCTTCATTCAAATGCTTGATAATACGCCATTCACACTAGATCTCCTTGCGGTCATATGCCTAATGTACCCTTTTTAGTGATGAAAAAAACGCAAGCACATGCCATCAGCATATACTTGCGTCGATAAGTCGATAAAAATTATACCCAGCGACCAACAATTGGGTAACGCCATGGTTCATCAGATATAGCCTTTACAATACCAATAATCGGTACAACAAACACCATAATACCGAAAATGATTAAAAACGGTAAACCAACTAGTACAAAACTTAGTGCCACAGATATTGCAATTAAAACACCCATTACAATTTGAAACAGTAGTGCTTGAATGGAAATAGCTTTTACTTCCTTATCAGAACTAATTAAGAAAAATAAAATTGGTACTAACCATGGCGCAAAAAATGCACTTGCGTGTATGATTACCTTAGACCATTTAGCTTCCATTTATATCAACCCTTCTTTTTAAAATTTTCTTTTGATTTATGTACTACTATTTACGGAACTATACCCTTAATAGTTTCATTGTATGTTGTATTTTTTAAAATTTTTTTGGGAAAGGCATGTGAGACACAATGGAATTTAATAACACACTTGCAAACGAATACGAGAAAGGTATTCGTCGAACATTACCTAGTTACGATGCCATGCTACGCTTAACACAAACCTTTTATCATTCCACACTACCTGAGAAAGCTGAACTGTTAGTAGTTGGCTCTGGAAGCGGCAATGAAATTTTACAACTTGCAGAACATAAGCCAGCTTGGTCATTTGTTGGCATCGATCCCTCTGAGGCTATGCTACATATAGCAGAGGAGCGTTTAAAATCTTTACCTAATCAAATTTCTTTATACCAAGGAACTATACTGGATACGAAGTTACCTACCGCAGAGTTTGATGCAGCTAGTTGTATTTTAGTGCTGCATTTTATCAATGGGGATCAAGAAAAGCTTGCAACATTAAAAGAAATAGCAAATAATTTAAAGCCTGGTGCTCCATTTGTTCTTGTTTCAAAATATGGGCAGCCTGGCTCTTTAGAAACTGAACTACAATTTGATTTATGGCGAGCCTATTGGCTGCAACATACAAAGCTAACTTCCTCAGAGGTAGCTGATATGGAAAAATCCATACGCTCTCTTTCTTTTATGCCTGAAGAGGATATTTTAACACTTCTTCAAAAGGCAGGATTTACAAAGCCATCCAGATTTTTTGCCACTACTTTATTTGGTGGTTGGATATGCTATAAGGGAGTCTAAAAATAAATGTATTACTCTATGAGGGCAACTATACCTACAAAGTTATAATCAACAGAATTGAGGTGAATGCTGTGATACGCACAATCGGAATTACGAAAGATCAACAACTCTTAAAGGATTTTCCTATCGAGGATATACACAACAATCATTTTGAATGGTATTGGGTCGATTTTGATTGCCCCACTACTGAAGAAGAGCTACTATTGGATACATTTTTCCATTTCCATCCACTTGCTATAGAAGACTGTTTAATGCGTTTACAGCGACCAAAGCTCGATTTTTATGATGATTTCCATTTCTTTGTTATCCATAGAGTGAATGAAGAATTAGCAGCAGAGGAAGTTAATATTTTTATTTCAAATAAATTTATTGTAACCTTCCATAAAAATACTGCTCCCGAAATCGATAGAGTGCAAAATTTACTTGAGAAACAACCGAAAAATTGGGAAAGAGGTACAGTGTATTTAACATATCAGGTAATTGATAAAATCGTTGATAATTACTTTCCACTTGTCTATAAAATTGAGGATCATTTGAATGCTCTAGAAGATGAATTAAACTATCAAAGCAATCTAAATGCCATGAAAATTGTATTCGAATTTCGTAGTGATTTGCTTGATTTACGGCGCACAATTTTACCAATGCGTGATCTATTATACCGTATTCTTAATTCATACCGATTCTCACTAAAAAAATCAGAACGAGCTTATTTCGGAGATATTTATGATCACTTGCTAAAACTAACAGAAATGGTTGAATCCAACCGTGAGCTGACAGCTGATATGCGCGATAGCTATATGGCAATGAGCTCCAGTCGTATGAATGGTATTATGATGACCTTAACAATCGTATCAACTATTTTTATTCCTTTAACCTTTATTGCAGGGGTGTATGGAATGAATTTTGACAATATGCCTGAGTTACACGGAAAATATAGTTATTTTATTGTCTTAGGTATTATGATTCTTATTGCTGTATTTATGCTAGTGGTCTTTAAATGGAAAGGCTGGTTTAAGTTATTTAAACCTTAATGAATATTGAACGGGCATCTTAGAAACTTATCTAGGATGCCTGTTCTACATTAATAAGGCCCACGATCATCAATTTTATTTTCCCCTTGCTGCGGGAATAAAAAGTATGCAAGTACACCAGAGACTAATGATGCACAAATTGTAATTAACAACTGCTCTATGTCTGGCACTTCAGCATAATAGTTACGCAGCATATAAACCGAACCGATTGCGACAATTACCATCACAGGTATGACAAATTTGAAACGTTTCTTCTCCATTTAATTAATACCTCCTCACTCTTTATTACGCACAATTATAGACTGCTAAACAGTTCGTATTTTACAGGTTTCCAATATTAAATACAAACTACCTAGCGTTCTTTCAATCGTCTATTTCATGACATTTAAACAAAAGTCACTTACAAGGCTTAAAAAATAATAAGAAATAAACGAAAATTTTAACCAAATATGCTACAAAAAATAGTAGAATAGATTAAATACCATATATTTCGCAAATTTACAAACGAAGCAATTCCAATGAGGGGCAAACAGTTTAAGTTTACTTTACATTTATATACATAAAATGGATTTATAAAGAATGGAGCAAACAACAATGAGTTGGTTTACAAAAAAGAGCGATTCTAGCTACTCAATTACATTAGCACCTGAAAATTATAAAAAAAATGTACAGTTAGATGTCTCTAACCATCCAAAACTTCAAAAACAATTACAACTTTTAAATTTAACAGTTGAAGACTTAGCAATTATTAAACAGATACAGCCTTTAGCAAAGGATCTAATCCCTGAAATGGTCAATCAATTCTATGCAGCCATTAGTTTAAGCCAAGATTTATTAGATATTATTAATAGAACTTCACAGATTGATCGTTTAAAGGTTACTTTACATAAGCATCTTAGTGATATTTTCGAAAGCCGTATCGACGACTCATATATTGACGAACGAAAGGCAATAGCAGAAACCCACGTTCGAATCGGCCTTCAATCAAAATGGTATATCGCCTCATTCCAGTCTTTAACTTCAACATTTACAAACTTTGCTAACAATTTGGATATTTCTAAGCATGATGCGATTCTTGCCATCAATGCCTTCTGTAAAATTATTAACTTTGAGCAACAGCTTGTCATTGAAGCCTACGAAAAAGAGGAAGAACGTATTCGCACGGCAGCAGATGAAACAAAACACGCACTTGTAACAACTATTCAAAGTACTGCTGAGGAGCTGAACGCTATTAGTGAAGAAACAGCCGCCTCCCTATTAGTAATCTCCTCTCAAACAGATGATATTGCAGTAGCTACTAAGCAAGGTTTAAGCTTCGTTGCTGATACGAAGGAAAAATCTGGACGCGGACAACAGCAGTTACAGGAGCAAAACGATTTAATACAGGTTATTTTACAAAGTGTGAATGGTCTTGAGGTCACAATGAATCAGTTACGCACCTCCTCTCAAAAGATTTCAGAAATTGTTGGACTCGTAACAGGTATTGCCGATCAAACAAATTTATTAGCATTAAATGCATCTATTGAGGCAGCTCGTGCTGGGGAACATGGTAAAGGCTTTGCTGTTGTGGCAGAGGAAGTTCGGAAGCTTGCTGAAGAGACAAAAAATGCTGTACAAAATGTTTCCCATCTCATTAAAGAAACAGAAAGTAATATTACAACCATGTCGAATTCAGTTATTAACGTGGATCAAAAAATTCAACATAGTGTAGACACACAAAATAGCCTATCCAAATCCTTTAATGATATTGCAGAAGCTGTATCTGGTATTCAACAGCAATATGTCAATACATCAAGAGATATTTCTGCCATTTCTAATTTAATTACTGAACTATCTCAAGGTGCCACACTTGTTTCTTCTTCATCTGACTCCCTCATTAATGTCGTGAATGAATTAAATATGTAAAAACGTAAAAAGGGAGATTGACTACAGCTTGTCAATCTCCCTCTTCTTTAGTGTGGTAATGAACGTTTTTGTTTACGATGCTCTCGTCGCACTGGTCCCGTTTCAAAAAGACGTTTTTCTTCATCTGTCTCAGGGTAGATTGAAGGAACTGGCTTCGGCTTCCCATCATCATCTACTGCAACCATCGTTACAAATGATTCTGTCGTTAATTTTTCCTCACCAGTTTCAATGTTTCTAGAAATAACTCGAACATAGACCTCCATTGAAGAACGTCCTGTTGATGAAACAATACTCTCAATTTCTAAAATATCCCCTACATGGGCAGCTGATAAAAAATCAACTGAATCAATAGAGGCTGTCACAACATGCCCTTTAGCATGTTTCATTGCCGTAACAGCAGCAATTTCATCAATATAAGCTAACACTCTTCCACCAAAAATGGAATTGTGGTTATTAGTATCTGGCGGTAACACAAGACGCGTTTGAACAGTACGTGACTGACTCATTGGCACAGCGTTGTTTGTCATAATTCTTGCAACTTCCCTTCATGAATGTTCTTTCGTCATCGTAACGCAGAAAAGAAGCTGATGCAAATTAGAATGATTTTTTCATCGTGATAAATTTCATATCTGTCATTTCTTCTATCGCCCACTTAATCCCTTCGCGACCATAGCCACTCATTTTTACGCCGCCATAAGGCATATTATCCACTCTAAATGTCGGAATATCATTAATAATAACAGCTCCTGCCTGTAACTCATCCGCTGCATATAGTGCATCTGACAATACATTCGTGTATATTCCTGCATTTAAGCCAAGTTCTGACTCATTTACTAGTCGAATAGCGTCGTTTAATGTTTCATATGAAACAATTGAGACGATTGGTGCGAAAGTTTCCTGACAAACAACTTTCATATCAGGAGTAACGTTTGTCATAACAGTCGGCGTTAATGTTCTTTCTGTGAATGTTCCCCCTGTTGCGACTACCGCACCTTGTTCTTTTGCTTCCTCAATCCATTGGCGAATGCGTTCCACCTCATTTGGATGAATCATTGCACTCACATCGGTATTTCTGTCTAATGGATCCCCTACCACTAATTTTTCTGTTTCTGCTACAAAAGCCTTTGTAAAATCATCAATGATCGAAGAATGCACATAAATTCGTTGTAATGAAATGCAAACTTGTCCAGCAAAATTAAAGGCACCTCCAACACAACGGGCTATAATTTTATCAATTGGTGTCGAAGGCTCGACAATAACTGCAGCATTAGAACCAAGCTCTAACGTTACTTTCCGCAAACCGACCTTCTCTTTAATACCCAAGCCAACCTTACCACTTCCTGTGAAAGTCAGCTTTTTCACAAGCGGATGTGTAACGAGTGTATCACTGAGTTCTCCGCCGCTACCTGTCAATATTTGAAGAGCTCCATCAGGTAAACCTGCCTCTTTAAAAATCTCTGCCATTACAATCGCACTTAATGGTGTTTGTGTTGCTGGCTTTAATACAACTGTATTTCCTACTGCAAAGGCAGGTCCTAGTTTATGTGCTACTAAATTAAACGGGAAATTAAATGGCGTAATAGCAGATATTACTCCGATTGGTTCTCGTTTTGTCCAGCCAATACGATCACCTGCTCCAGGCGCAGCATCCATTGGGACTGTTTCGCCCTTAGCCTGCTTTGCCCCCTCTGCAGCAAATTGATAGGTTGCTATTGTACGTTCTATTTCCATCAAGCCTGCTGATATAGGTTTTCCTGCCTCTAAAGCTAAAATTTCAGCAAATTCTTCCTTACGCTGCCGCATGATATGGACAACTTTATATAATATTTCCGCTCGTTCATAAGCTGTTGTCTTTTTAAAGGTTTGAAATGTTTCCTGGGCACCTTCTATCGCCAGTTCAACATCTGCAATTGACGCCTTAGCAACCTTTGCAATAACCTCACCGCTAAATGGGGAACTCAGCTCATATGTTTTCTGTGCATCCTGCCACTGACCATTGATCCAAAGTTTTGTTTCCTTCATCCTTCAATTGCACCTCCATAAAATCATATTCTTCTTTATTTTATCACGAAGAACTTGAACTAGATGCTACAGTAGCCGCAGTAACTGCTGCTAACATTGCTGCCTGTTGTGCTTGAATTAATAATTCAATGGATGACATGATCGTCATGGATAAAGATTGTTGCACCTTTGCTATATCATAAATAGCAATTTGGATAGCCATAAATAATACAAATTCACGATGCCATTTCAAAAGCTTCATGCCCTTTAATTCATGATATAAATCTATAATTTGTTGAAGGTGAACATTATTTACCTCAAGAATGGCTAAAAAACCAAGCAATGGGTAATGCATCGTTTTAACTTTAACATCCTGTTTTTTTAATGTATCGCGAATCGTCACAACACTTGGCACCAGCTTATTATCGTATTGAGGAGATAAGAAAGTCAGTACCTGTGATAACCATTGCAGTTCATTGCCAGCATTAAAATTGTACGTACGTAATTCTTTATAGTAACGGTTCATCGTTTCTGCCCGTACTTCAACATCATCCATTGAGCTACTTAATAATACAGCATACGGGATATCCTCATAGGACGTTAAAAATCGATGATGCTTGCGAATTTCTTCAAATAAAGCTCGTGCTGACTGTGCATGTGCATGTTTTTCACTTTCCTCTTCAGTTAAAAACTGAGCTCCTATAAAGGTATAATTACCACTTCTAAATTTGACTTCCTTCATTATAGTGACGTTTGTTAGCAAATTTTTAACAGCATGCTCTATATCATCTTGCTCCATCAAATTTTCAGCAATACTATACCCTACCGTTGTTCTTAAAGGGGACATCCATGACGATTGCTTCTTCATTTCTTGTAACACTTCTTTATATTTAACGGAATCAAAGCTCTTCCCTGATGCCACATATTTGCTAGCGATTGCTAAGATAATTTTACGATCAACTGTCCATCCCGCAGCCTTCGAAACTGCTTCCACTGTTTGAGTAAATTGATTTTCAATCATCACATAATCCATATTCAGCACACTCCTTTTTTCAATTATATACATAAAATCCAATTGAAGGGATTCAGCCTATATGACCCAATACCAATACAGAGTTTGTTTTCCCTAGCTGCTGTCACAAATACCTAGGTCAATACGAGGTCATGTACTGCTTATCCTCTGATCTTTCGACAAACTCCACGTATTTTTCACATTCTTAAAATATCTCCGATTTGTAACAATTAACATAAAAAGTAAGCTTAATTTAATGTATGTTACCCGATTTTATATGGTTTAATGGAAATAACAAATAAAGAATAAAGAATGGAGGTAATTATATTGAATAACATAACCAGTAGAAAATCTTTATTCACAGTAACTCTACAAGACCGAATACAGCAATTTTTACTGTTACGTAACTCTCCAAGAAATATAGCCCTACATACACTTTTTCAGAAAAATTAACATAGAAAAAACAGCGGCACCTCACCTTTGCCGCTGTTTTCACATGACTTTACGTCTCTCAACGTTTATGTGCTTATCCATTACATGGAGCGATTCTTAGTACAAAAAAGATTTAAATTAATCCCAGTTCCTTTAACTCATCTGTGGAAAAGGCTCTTGATCTTGTTAAAAATCGCTTTCCCTCAACACCTTCTAATGAAAACATACCGCCTCGACCATCAACCACATCTAAAATTATTTGTGTATGCTTCCAATAATCATATTGATTTTTATGCATATAAAAGGGTGTGCCACCAATCTCCCCAAGGCAAATATCCTGATCACCTAATATAAGGTCACCATTTGGGTAACACATCGGTGAAGATCCGTCACAGCACCCACCTGATTGATGAAATATAACAGGCCCATGCTTTTCTTGCAATAATTCGATTAGTGCCAGCGCTTCTTCTGTTGCTAAAACACGCTCGACCACGCTCATGCACCTCCCTACGGATTAGAAGAAACCTAGTTTGTTTTCACTGTAGCTAACTAATAAGTTCTTCGTTTGTTGGTAATGAGATAACATCATCTTATGATTTTCTCGACCAATACCTGACATTTTATAGCCACCGAATGCAGCATGTGCAGGATAAGCATGGTAGCAGTTTGTCCAAACACGTCCTGCTTGAATACCACGACCAAATCGATATGCTGTATTCATATCACGTGTCCATACACCTGCACCTAAACCATATAATGTGTCATTCGCAATTTCCAATGCTTCCTCTTTTGTTTTAAACGTTGTGACAGCAACAACTGGACCAAAGATTTCTTCTTGGAAAATACGCATTTTATTATTCCCCTTGAAGACAGTTGGTTTAATGTAGTAGCCATTTTCAAAGCCTGAACCTACATTGTTTTTCTCCCCTCCAATTAGACATTCAGCGCCTTCTTGCTTACCAATATCTAAGTAAGAAAGAATTTTCTCCATTTGCTCGCTTGAAGCCTGAGCACCCATCATTGTATTTGGATCAAGTGGATTTCCGACTTTAATTGCTTCTACACGTTGTAATACACGCTCCATAAATTTATCGTAAATAGATTCTTGAATTAATGCGCGAGAAGGACATGTACATACTTCCCCTTGGTTAAGTGCGAATAGCACAAAGCCCTCTACTGCTTTATCTAAAAAGGCATCATCTTTATCCATAATATCCTCAAAGAAAATATTTGGTGACTTACCGCCTAATTCTAATGTAACTGGAATAAGGTTTTGTGAAGCATATTGCATAATTAGGCGACCTGTTGTTGTTTCACCCGTAAAGGCAATTTTACCAATGCGAGGATTAGATGCTAGTGGCTTTCCTGCCTCTAGACCAAAGCCATTCACAACATTAAGGACACCTGATGGCAATAAATCTTCTATTAATTCAAGAAGCACCATAATCGAAACTGGTGTTTGCTCAGCAGGTTTTAACACCACACAGTTTCCAGCTGCAAGTGCAGGTGCTAACTTCCAAACAGCCATTAATAGCGGGAAGTTCCAAGGAATAATTTGACCAACTACTCCAATTGGCTCATGGAAGTGGTAAGCAACTGTATCATTATCGATTTGGCTTACTGCACCTTCTTGTGCACGTAAAGCACCCGCAAAATAGCGGAAATGATCAATTGCTAGAGGGATATCTGCATTTAATGTCTCACGTACCGCTTTCCCATTATCCCATGTTTCGGCAACGGCTAGCTTTTCTAGATTTTGCTCCATACGGTCCGCAATTTTAAGTAAAATGTTTGCACGCTCTGTTGCGGATGTTTTACCCCACGTATCTTTTGCTGCATGTGCTGCATCAAGTGCAAGTTCAATGTCCTCAGCTGTGGAACGTGCTGCTTGTGTAAAAACTTGTCCAGTAACTGGAGTGATATTATCAAAGTATTGACCTTTCACAGGGGGTGTCCATTCTCCACCAATATAATTATCATATTTCTCTTTGAATTGAACTACCGATCCTTCAGTGTTTGGAAATGCATAAACCATTTTACTTCTCCCCTTTACACAAAATAATGAGAAAATATCTACAAAAACTATTATTATATATCGTAATAACAATATTTTCATAGAAACCCTCTTACTCAATATATTGTCAGAAACGAAAAATAATTTCAACTTTTTTAAAAATTTTACGAGTAATTTATTTTTACTAGAAAAGCTTCTAGCATTCACGGTGTCACCAACGATAATGTATACTTAAATTATATAAATGTATAGGAGAACAATATGCGTATTAATAAATATTTAAGTGAAACTGGCATCGTCTCTCGCCGTGGTGCGGATAAATGGATTGAAGAAGGTAAAGTAACCATTAATGGAGAGCTCGCTACTGTAGGCAGTAAAGTCAAAGCTGGGGATGTTGTTTGTGTTGATGGAAAAGAGGTAAAAAAGGAAGAACAGCTTGTATATATTGCCTTAAACAAACCGGTTGGTATCACTAGTACAACTGAACGTCATATAAATGGGAATGTCGTTGATTTTATCAATCACCCTCTACGAATTTTCCATATCGGACGTCTGGATAAGGAATCAGAGGGACTGTTATTATTAACAAATGACGGAGATATAGTAAACAAAATTCTCCGCGCAGAAAACCATCATGAAAAAGAGTATATTGTGCAAGTTGATCAACCAATTACGGAGTCATTTATCAAGAAAATGGGGACTGGTGTAGATATTTTGGATACCACAACCTTGCCATGCCATGTTGAAAAAATATCAGATAAAGTCTTTAAAATAATTTTAGAACAGGGTCTAAATCGTCAAATACGCCGTATGTGTTCAGCTCTCGGTTATTCGGTTAAGCGTCTACAGCGAATTCGTATCATGAATATCAAACTTGGTCATTTAAAGGTTGGACAATGGCGCGATTTAACGGACAAGGAAAGAGCAGAACTATTCAAACTACTTCAATACACACCTAAATAAAGCATTGTAAGGGGAGAGAATTATGCTTTCAATACAGAGTACTGAATTGTTAACAGGAGCACGTATTAGCGGTGACTTTTGGGATTTAGATGAGCTTATAAATGCTATTCACAAAATAACAGGGGATGAAAACAAATATTATGATTATCAAGGTTCACGTCTTCGCATCTTGAATGTTTGCTACAATTTACGACAAACTACTAAGGGAGAGCGTCAACTGGAATTTGTCAGTAATGGACTTAATAAAAGTGTACTGACACAGCATGAATTAATTTTCCCAAATAAAAACGCCTATTTCTCAACGGAGGTACTTTGGCCTGAGCTTATTTTTATGGCCATTGCATTAAACGACTTCATTCAACTGCACAAAGAGTTAATCGATTCTTCTGATTGGAATATTAATGTTGCTGCTATACGGAAGTTCCAAGCAGCGGTTGCAGATTGTCTTGAACAAGAACTCAATGAGGAAGAATACTTAGTATTTTTAAGAATGTTGCATACAAAAAACCCCTTAACTTTTCGCTATGCTACACAGTATATTGATGTACTGAATCTAGAGTATATTCAATTAAGCTGGGAGGAACGAAAAGCACATCTAGCAGCATTTGCTCTGCGCATTATGTTAGAGGATGAGGAATATATGTCACTTAAATCTCAATTAATGGAAGCTGCTATTTCTACAAAAAAAGCATTGCATGATATTGAAATAATGACCAATTACCCTGAAAAAATTTTGTGGTAAACAGTATGTGCCGTCTCACGATTAACTGAGACGGCTACTTTTTATCGAATCGATTGATAAGCCATTTTTCGAATAACACCCTCATGCTGAGGATAATCAGCTAAAAGCTCATCTTGTGTAAATAATTCAAAGTCCTCAAAATCAAAGCCTGGTGCCACCATACAGCCAACTAAACTAAATGTATCTGCTTCCTCTACAGATGAGCCAAAAATAGTATTTTTCGGCACAACTACTTGCGGTACTTCCCCTTCTTCAACATTTAAGCCTAATTTGTGTGCCTCATATGTACCATCTGGAAAAATCATATGTACTGTCAGAGGACTTCCTGCATGATAATACCAAAGCTCATCTGATTTCAAACGATGCAAATGCGAGATATCCTGCGAACGTAGTAAGAAATAAATACTAGTATAAATTGGTCGTTCTACTTCTCTAACCGCTATATCCTCTGAAGCTCGAAACGAAGATCTATAATATCCTCCCTCAGGGTGCTCCGCCAAATTTAATTTTTCTATAAAATATTGCGCTGAATACTTCATAACCTCACTCCTTTAATTTCACCTTACCAAATTATAAAGGAAGAATGCTACTGCTATCCGTCGCTTCTTTGATTTTCCACACGCAAAAAGGCACCTCTACATGGAGATGCCTTCTTCCTCTTATAAGCCGCCTAAATATGCTGCCTTTACTTGTTCACTTTCTTGTAGCTCTTTTGCTGTACCAGAAAGAACAATACGCCCTGTTTCCAATACGTATGCACGATTAGCTACTGACAGTGCCATATTGGCATTTTGCTCAACAAGCAATACCGTAGTACCCTCTTTATTGACCTGCTCAATAATATTGAAAATATTTTTTACCATGAGCGGCGCAAGCCCCATTGAAGGCTCATCCATTAATAACAGCTTGGGTTTAGCCATTAATGCACGCCCCATTGCAAGCATTTGTTGCTCACCGCCAGATAATGTCCCTGATTGTTGTTTACGACGCTCTAGTAAACGTGGGAATAGCTCAAAGACATGATCCATATCTTTTTTTATCCCTGCCTTATCATTACGAAGATAAGCTCCAAGCTCCAAGTTTTCTTCTACTGACATATTAGCAAAGACACGACGTCCCTCGGGAACATGCGAAATACCAGATTTCACAATAGACTGAGCTGCCTTTCCTGCGATAGAGAAGCCCTCATATTCAATAATGCCTCCCTTAGGTTTTAGCAAGCCAGACAATGTTTTTAATAATGTACTTTTACCTGCACCGTTCGCACCGATTAATGTGACAATCTCACCCTCGTTTACTTCTAAAGAGAGGCCCTTTAATGCTTGTATATTTCCGTAAAATACATCTATATTTTGTACTTTTAGCATTAGCTGATAACCTCCTCACCAAGGTAAGCTTCGATTACCTTCGGATTGTTGCGTATTTCTTCTGGTGTCCCATCAGCGATTAGTTGACCATGATCCAGTACATAGATACGTTCGCAAATACCCATAACTAAGCTCATATCATGCTCTATAAGAAGAATGGTTAAGCCGAATTCTTTTCGAATAAATGCTATTAACTCCATTAAATCATGTGTTTCCTGTGGGTTCATCCCTGCTGCTGGCTCATCTAGTAATAACAGCTTAGGCTTTGCTGCAAGGGCACGAGCAATTTCTAATCGACGCTGCATTCCGTATGGCAAGTTTTTGGACAGCTCATCTTTATAAATGTCTAGTCCAAAGATTTTTAAGAACTCAATGGATTGAAGCTCCATTTCTGCCTCACCTTTAAAGTGATTCGGCAAGCGAAAAATGGAGGACCACATTGTATGCTTAGCAAGCGAATGATTCGCTACTTTTACATTATCTAGAACAGACAATTCTTTAAATAAACGGATATTTTGGAATGTACGGCTAATGCCCTTTTGTGTGACTTGATATGGGGCAAGCCCATTTAGCTTTATACCATCAAATGTAATGGTACCCTCAGTTGGAGTATAAACACCTGTCAGCATATTAAAGCTCGTCGTTTTCCCAGCACCATTTGGTCCTATAAGACCAACTAATTCTCCCTGATTTAGGTACATATTAACGCCCTGTACAGCCTTTAAACCACCGAATTGAATGCCCATATTTTCAACATTGATAAGAAGGTTTCCAGTCATTATTTTGTACCTCCTTTTTTACCAAACTTAAATAGATCCGTAATTTCCTTTGTTCCCATCAAACCAGTTGGACGGTACAGCATAACAACAATTAATACTAAGCTGTAAATAATCATACGTGTCTCTGGGAAGTTTGCGAGGTACGCAGAAATCATAGTTAGGAAGATCGCAGCAATAACAGAGCCCGAAAGACTTCCTAATCCGCCAAGTACAACATAGATTAAAATATCAAATGATTTTAAGAAACCGAAAGTTGTTGGCTGAATAATATAAAAATTATGTGCAAATATAGCCCCTGCAAGTCCGGCGAAGAAAGAACCAATAGCGAAGGCTACTACTTTATAATAAGTAGTATTAATACCCATCGCATCTGCCGCAATTTCATCCTCACGAATAGAGATACATGCGCGTCCGTGACGAGAATTCGTAAAATTTGAGATTACTAGAATTGTTAGAAAAACACCTACGAATGCATATGTCCAATTGGATAAATATTTAACCTGCATCCCAGCTGCCCCGCCTACATAATCCGTATTTAAGAAAATAATACGAATAATTTCTGCAAAGCCAAGTGTAGCAATTGCTAAATAGTCACCCTTTAATCGTAATGTTGGAATACCTACAATTAATCCTGCCACTGCTGCAGCCAGTGCTCCTAAGAAGATTGCTAATGGGAACGGTAGCATAAGCTTTGTTGTAATAATAGCAGAGATATATGCACCTACTGCTAAGAACCCAGCATGTCCGATTGAAAATTGACCCGTAATTCCAATAACAATATGCAAGCTGACCGCAAGCATAATGTTAATACACATTGTTATCAGCATATTTTGATAGTAAATATCAAGTACACCTGAGGTAATAAGAATTTGTACAACTGCATAGATGACTAGCGCTAATACGGCATAGCCCCAGAAAACTTTAGACTTTTTCATAATACCGCTCACCTACACTTTCTCACGGGCGTTTTTACCAAAGATACCCGATGGTCTGAAGATTAAAATTAAAATTAAAATAACGAATGCTGCCGCATCACGCCATAACGAGAAGCCGAGCGCACTCACTAATGACTCCACTACACCTAATAGCATGCCGCCAACCATAGCTCCAGGAATAATTCCTATACCACCAAGAACAGCTGCGATGAATGCCTTAACTCCAGGAATAACCCCCATCAAAGGATCGATTTTCGTATAATACACACCAAAGATAACGCCAGCAGCTCCTGCTAATGCTGAACCAATAGCAAATGTTGCTGAAATGGTATTATCAACGTTAATTCCCATTAAACGCGCTGCATCAGCATCATGAGAAACGGCACGCATCGCCTTTCCGATTTTTGTTTTATGCACGATGAATTGTAAAAGAAACATCAATACAACTGCGACAGATAAAATTAAAATGGATGTACTGCTGATTTGAACGCCGAAAATATCAAATGATTTATTTTTAATGACATCAGGATAGGCTGCTGGTTGCGCACCCCTGAAGAAAATCGTCGTATATTCGATTAATAGTGAAACACCAATTGCAGTAATTAATGCAGCAATTCGTGTAGCATTTCGTAAACGCTTATACGCAATGCGTTCAATGAGAACACCAAATATTGCACAGATTGCCATTGCCAATAATAGTGCTGGGAAAAAGCCAAGCTCCCATTTAGCAATTGCGTAAAAGCCAATAAATGCCCCAATCATGAAAACATCGCCGTGGGCAAAGTTAATTAGCTTAATAATCCCGTATACCATCGTATACCCTAACGCTATTAATGCGTAGATACTACCTAGTGAAATACCATTCACAAGCTGCTGTATCCATTCCATGAGCGTTCACTCCTTTTACTTTTTGAAAAATGCAAAAACGGGACGTACTCTACATGGTATTATTGAATGCAGAATAAATTGTGTCCCTCATCAAAAATTTTTCCAATTCCTTTTGCTAGAATCTATGTTTTTCACAAACTCTAGCTATCTACTACACATAAAAAAGGAAGGCGTGTTTACCCGCCTCCCCCCTACAAACATTAAGGATTAACTTTAGAGTTGAACACTTGTTTACCGTCTTGGAATTCAAGAACTGTTGCTGTTTTAATTGGGTTATGTTGTTCGTCAACTGAGAAAGTACCTGTTACTAAAGAAAGATCTTCTGTTTTTGCTAATGCTTTTTTAATTGCTTCCCCATCTGTAGAGCCTGCACGCTCAATAGCATCTGCAATATAATAGATTGAGTCATAGCCAAGTGCATTGAATGCATCAGGTGCTTTATCCTTGTTCGCAGCTTTAAATGCTTTTACGAAGTCTTGAATTTTTTGATCTGGGTCTTCTGCAGAGTAGTGGTTTGTAATATACGTGTTATTAAGCGCTTTCTTACCAGCTAGCTCTACTAATGTTGGTGAATCCCAGCCATCAGCGCCCATCAATGGAACATCAATACCCATTTCACGCGCTTGTTTAACAATTAAACCAACCTCTTCATAGTATCCAGGGATAAAGATGAAGTCAGGGTTCGCTCCTTTAATATTCGTTAACTGTGTACGGAAATCAGCGTCTTTAGCTACATATGCTTCTTCTTTTACGACTTTACCACCATTTTTAGTAATTGTTTCTTTAAATGATTTTGCTAGACCTTTAGCATAATCAGATGCATTGTCAGCAAAAATAGCTACATTTTTCGCTTGTAATTCATTAGAGGCAAAGTTTGCAGCTACAATCCCTTGGAATGGATCAATAAAGCAAGTACGGAATGCATATTCGTTAACGCTGCCATCTTCATTTACTGTAATATTTGGGGCTGTCCCAGAACCGGTAACAATTGGAACTTTCTTGTCGTTGGCAATTTGCACTGTTGCAACTGTATTACCAGAAGTTGCAGGAGCTAGCATCGCTACTACTTTATCCTGTGTTATTAGTTTAATGGCTGCTGCAGTTGCCTCTGAGTTTTCTGATTTGTTATCTACTTTAATCAGCTCAATTTTTTTACCATCGATACCGCCTTTGTCATTAATCTCTTTCACAGCAAGCTCTGCGCCTAATCCAATCGAAGATCCATAAGAAGCTACGTTACCTGAAAGCTCTAGGTTTGCACCGATTTTGATTGTCTCGCCGTCAGATGAACCACCGCCTGATGAACCACCTGATGATGAGCTTCCTCCTGAACTTGAACTATCTCCAGCACCACAACCAGCAAGTACACCAGCAAGTAATGAAGAAGCAACTAAAAGTGAACCGAACTTTTTAAGCTTTTTGTTCTCTTTCATAATTATATTCCCCCTGAAAATTTCTCAAATATTAGATATTTCTGATAATTATAAACAATTAAATGCAATTCCTCAATAGCAAAAATAATTATTTATAACTATCTAAAACTGAATTAAATATTATTCATTTAAGCCTTTTACATTGTAAAACATTCTTTATATTTAGTCTAGAGTGATTTTTCAGTATAATTAGTTATTTAAGAATAATCTATCAATTCTCAGTCTACATTTGTATAAACCTATTATTTTCAATTGTTTTTTATAAAAATATCTCTTATTTGAAGTCCGTTTTTCGAAAATTGACTGATTTAGTTCAATAGAGCCAGTCTTTAATTACATTTTTATTTGGAAACACTTGCTTCTAAATTATCATTTTGAGGGACCATATATTTATTTCCGGGAAAATAAAGGGTGGGATTTGCATGAGCATAAAAAAACTTAGAGTAGGTGCTCTAAGCTTTTTTTAACGCAAACACACAGAGGCGCTCGTTTATATTTTTTTCATTTTCTAAATGAATCTCATGGATTAATTCAAATGGTGTTCCATGGAGTAAAAACTGTAAATAATCATATGGTGGGTAGTAAAGAATAATATGAATTTCACGCATATGTTGCTCATAAGACTTCCAAATATTATGAATGACTGTACGGAAAATATGAATAGAGAATGGATTGAAAAAAAAGAAAACTGTGTCGCATGGTTGAACCATATATTCTTCCGCTATCGCATGAATAAAGGAGATGGGTATTGGCGCATTATTTTTTTGAAGATAGCTCCTTTTATTACTCTCAGCTTCTGCATAAAAGCCTGCATCCATTTCTATTCCAATTGTCTGGATGTGAAATTTATGATGCACATAAATAGGAACTCTTCCTTTCCCACATCCCATATCAATAAACACTGTATTATCAGGCATTTTATAGGCTGAAAACAATTGTTCTAAGCCTGTATATGGCGTTGGCTCGTAGCGGTGATAATGCGCAAGTTTAGGAAAACCATACTGTTCACCAACTGTATTAATATGCAAATACTTATCATATTGATGTTCATTCATACTAGTTGACTCCTCAAAAAAAGAATGCTTAATTTTAGCATGATAAAAAGCAAAACCATACCCAAAAGTTTTGGATATGGTTACATAGTGTTGAAAAACTAAATGGTCAAGGGAATCTTTGTGAATACTACTAAGTCAAATGAAGGTGATTTCCGTTCCA
>NZ_JBXAPF010000019.1:0-98083 GCF_058803665.1 Lysinibacillus sp. GW821-FHT14F06 | reverse complement strand
TTCAAAGCCGGTGAAATTTTACTGATCGTAAAATTTCACCGGCTTTTTAGTTTAGAGAAGGGTTTTGTCCCAGCCTCTTTAAAGTCGTTTATCCATTTAAATATGTTTGAGCTTAAAATAATCACTACAGTTAATCAATTACTTTCGTTAGCTTTTGAAGTGCTGGAAGTCTAACTGGCAAATCCGAGTTTTATCGTATAATTTAAATTTGTGTACTATCTTCTCTTATTCCCAATTAACAACGTGATTTGTGCCATGGTAAATGGTAATGAAGATTTCTTTCTATATGCGACATATTTCGGTACCCAAAAATCTGCATACTTTAATTTGAAGTTTTTTAATCCTTTAAAATGATAGAAGTGCTGTCCATGTAAAAATATTTGTGCAGCTATTTTCTCACTTAAAAAGGAATATCTAGACTGTCCGACATTTGATAAAGGCGACATTCCCATATTAAAGACACGATAGCCTTCTTCTTTTGCCCATTCAAATAATGATAGGAAAATGAAATCCATTGTCCCAGAAGGTGAACCCGGTTTAAAACGCATAAGATCTACTGAAACTCTTTCGCCATTATCGTACATTGGCATGATACTAGCAAAGCCAAACGTTTCTTCTTCTCCGCGTAAAACGGCAATGTTTGAGGTGCTCAAATAGTGTTCATCAAAAAAACCAAGTGAAAAACCTTTCTCCGCTCTCCCCTGCAACCATTTTGTTGATACCTCTTGCAATTCTTTCATGACTTCCTGAGAATATGGAGGGCTTAGTATTTCCACTATATATTTTTCACGTTCAAATTTATTTTTTATCGCTCGACTTCCCTTCATTTCTTTACCTGTAAATGTAAATTTATCTAAGTCTACAAAGGCTTCCTCACCGAGCTTAAAAAAGCTATACCCATACTCGTGTAAAGCAGAAAAAATTTTATTGTTAATTTCATAAAAGACTGGTGTATAACCGTGTTTATCAGCCAATTCCAAAAACTCTTGAATAGCAGGTAAAAAATCAGATTCATTTCCTACTGGGTCTCCAAGAACTATAATCTTATCCGCATAAATTTGATAAGAGAATAAAACCGTACCTTTTTTATTCCAATGTACAAATTTATCATGCAAAAAAATTAAATGTGAATACTCAGTCCCCTTATAAGTTATCAAATGATTTCTGATAGCATTCTCTTGCTCATTAGAAAAAAGCTTTATCATTTTCTTAGGTGCACGAATAAAATAACCTATATAAAAAATAGCAATGGCGATAAGAATGCCTATTATAGCACTATAAAAAAGGTCTTGATAATCGGTTATAATATAGTCCTGAAAAGTACTAGGAAAATGGATTTTGGCAGAAGGTAAATTTACATAACCAATCAACACATACATTGCTGTAATAATTGTTACTATTGCAAGATCAAGTATGACGATTCCCCATGTCAAGACATAGCTTTCTCGATAAAATTGCTTTTTGGACACCATTAATAACGCTGCAACAATCACTAAAAAAATCGCTTCCTCATAATCGAGACCCTTAAAAATAGAAAATAGTGCTGAACTACTTAGCACAACAACGGCAAGCTGGTATGCCCTCTTTACTTTATATTTTATCCCCCTACATAATCCTAAAAGTATAAAGCCCGCAGCCACCGTCATTTGATGAGAGACATTCATGACTGGTGAAGATAAAAATTCCTGGGCAATTTTTAGACGACTTAAAACCCCTGGCATTGCTGCAGATAGCAATAAAATAATGCCAGAGATAAACACCAATATTGTTAACAGCATGTGACTAAGCTTCTGAAAAATTATATTGGGTAAGTCATCCCAAGATTGATTCCAGCGTATCCAATATTCCTTAATAAATAAAAGAGAGGATACCAAAAATGGTAGCACGAAGTAGCCAACACGGTACAAAATTAATAGAAACAACACTTTTTCATCAGCGATTCCAATACTTTGTGTTCCCCATAAAAAAACGAGATCAAATGAGCCGACTCCACCAGGTATCATACTAACTATTCCTGCACTAGAAGCAATTAAAAATATGGGAATTAGTGCAGATAATTCTATTGGAATCTTTAAAATAAACGTAAATATCCAGATTACTAAAAATACAGCAAGCCACTCAGCTACTGAAGTAATCATCAACTGAAGTGATATTTTTGGCTTTAAAGAACTTTCTTTTTTATAACGAATAATATGCATAGCCAAAAAAGCTGGTGCATATAAGCTAACAAGAATAACTGCAATCGATAACCACCGTTCTTCTTTCAGTAAAGGGAAATCCCAAAAGAATATATACATAATCCAGGTTAGCAGCGAAATCCCTGTTAAATAAAACAGTGTTACCGAGGCAATATTTTTTAGCAAACCTTCCTTATCTTCTTTATATTTAGAATAGAAGTAATTACGTAAGAATATACCGACTAGACCACCAAAGCCAATAAGATTTGAAAATGTATTTACAACAAATGAATGATTAAGCAAATTACGTTTATTGATGTTGATTCCTAATATTTTTACTAAAATCACATCATAAAAAATCATCGGTGTAATTGCAAAAAAGGTGATGAGAAAAATCAATAAAAGCTCCCATAGCTGTAGCTCATTGACCTCTTTTCGCAGTAAATGAACATCAACCCCACTCACTGATTGTTGAATTTCATAAATAGCTATCGCCAAAAGTACTATTGGAAATAGAATCTTCAAAAATTTCAATAGTGCCTCTTTTCGAACGTTAAACATATGCTAAACCTACTCCCATAAGCTTTCTTAAATCTTTAAATTACCTTCACTAGAAATCAGTTCTATTTTTGAAGGTAAATGACTATTTCCCTATTGTAACGTATTCTTTGCTATATGTATCGTCAAAGCTAGGGTCTACTTATTCACACTAAGTGAATAGATTTAGCATAGCTCGCAACTTATATCTTGGAGGTTTACTACTCCATAGCCAAAAGAAAAAGGTCATTTTCATTCATCTATATTATAGAGAAATAAAAATGACCATATTTAATACGGACAAAAGTTATACAATTTTACCCAATTCATAAACAGCTTGTTCATGTCCAAATCTTTCTAATACCTGTACCTTGTACATCCCTACTTTTTCTAGTAAACGACAGGACGCAACGTTTGCTGTTTGTGTTTCTGCTACTAAGTACGGCAAACTCAGAACATTCAATCCATAATTTATTACATCTGTTAGTACCTCATATGCATATCCTTGCCCCCAATACTGTGGTAAAAATTGATATGAAAGCTCATATGCCTCTTTATCATGATATTCATCTATTGAGACAAGCCCTATGAATTCATCCGTTGTCCTTAACGAAATATAAAAATATGTATTGGGAAATGGGGCTTCTAACATTCCTCTAAACGAAGCTTCGATGTAGCTTTCTTTTGGGACGCCCCCTAGATAGGCTCTGACATTTACATTTGAATAGAGTGCATTTATTGCATAATAGTGTTCTAGCTTTAAATGCTCAATTTTACAGTTTTTTGTAAACCTTTTCATTTCATAATCTCCCTTGTTTTTATCAAAGTTTAATACAACCATTAAAGGGAAATCAATTAATATTTAACATAATATGGACAAAAAATAATTTAACTAACAATCTATCTTCATTAAATATAATAACGATGAATAGGACGTCCTACGCTTCCATATTGTATATCTACTTTTAATAGATTTTGCTTTTCTAAGAAGTCTAGATAGCGTCTTGCGGTAACTCGTGCTGTACCTATATAAGTAGATACCTCCTCCGCTGATACTGCTCCACCACTTTCTTGAATATACGCAAGCACCTTATCTAAGGTAGCTCGATTAAACCCTTTTGGCAGCTCTTCTATAATAATTGTATCCATTCCTGTTGAAACTGCAGCTTGTTCAGGAAGACGTTGTTGCATTAAATGATCGACATCATGTTGGGTTAAATCCTGCATACCGCTTATTTTCTTTCTGTAGTTTTGATAATTTTTTAAGGTCTGCTCAATTCTCTCAAACGTAAAAGGTTTCATAATATAATCATAGACACCTAAGTGTAAAATACGCTGCACAGTGGGCATATCGTTCGCAGCAGTTACAGCAATTACATCAACAGGAAGATGCTCCTCTCGAATTTTCCCTAGCGTAATAATGCCATCTTGCTCTGGCATAAAAATATCCATAAAGACAAGCTCTGGAGTTAATTGTCTAATCTTTTGAATTCCCTCAATACCATTGCTAGCATAGCCAACTAATGAAAAACCCTTGATTTGCTCAATAAATTGTCTGTTCACTTCTCGTACCATTGGATCATCTTCAATTAGTAAGACATTTATTACATCCATCTATTCTTCTCCTAACTCAAATAAGATTAAGAAACTTGTTCCTTTCATAAATTCACTCACTACTTCAATATCTCCATTACCTTTTCTTACAATTTCATGGATTAAATGCAAGCCAATGCCCCGATTTTCGCTAGCCTTAGTCGAAAATCCATTTTCAAACATACGAGCCTGCACCTCTTTTGCCATTCCAATCCCATTATCAAAAACTCCTATCGCTAATACACCATCATGCTCATCTACAGAGATAGCGACATATTTATCATCCTTTGAAAGGACATTTAAAGCCTCAAAGGCATTTTCGATTAAATTTCCGAGTAGAACAACAAAGTCATGATGATCTAAAAGAGGGGGAAAGCGTTTAAAATGACTTTTCCGATCAATCTCAACTTCAATTCCTAGTTCTTTGCCATAACTTACCTTACTTAATAATAGACCTGAAATATTTTCATTATGAAAGCGTTCATTTAAAAACTTCGTTAAAGAAGCTTCATTTTCAGTAGTGGCTGTAACATATTCAAGTGCTTGCTTTGTATGTCCCAATTGCAGAAGTCCTGCAATCGTATGAAGCTTATTTTTATGCTCATGGGTTTGTACACGTAGTGCTTGAACAAAGGCTTTTACACCTGTGACCTCCTCCGCGAGCTTTTTCACGGCTGTTAAATCCTTAAACATGGCAACTGCACCAACTAGCTCGTTATTCACAATAATTGGTACACGATTGCTTAATATACTATGATGATTAATGTAAAGCTCCTGATCATAAACAGGTGTTGCAGTTTCAACAATCTCAGGCAGACGAGTATCAGGCAAAACATCATAAATCTTTTGACCAATACAGTCCTCTATATTCCTAGTAACGCCTAATATGTCAGCTGCCTTTTCATTAAAAATGGTAATATTCATTTCCTTATCAACAGCTATTATTCCCTCATGCATCGCATTAAAGGTTTCTGTTCTTTCCACATACATCTTGGCAATTTCATGAGGTTCAAGCCCAAACATTTGTTTTTTTATATGTCGCCCAAGTGTATATGCGCCCAAAACGCTGAAAATCAGCGATATAACAATCGTTATAAAAATTTCTTGCTCATAACTTTGTAGCATTTCTAGGAGCGTTGGTAATGAATAGCCAACTACCACAATGCCTACCTGTTCCTTTTTGTCATTGATAATCGGAACAAAAGCCCGTATCATGACACCTGATTCTCCACGTGCTTTCGATACATAATAATGCTCACTAAATGCTGCATTCAGATCCTGCGACTCACTTCGTCGTCCTAATTCCTTACTTACTGGATGGGATAGTTTAATACGCTCCATATTCATCACAACAATATACTCTGCCTTATTAATCACCCTAATACCATCTACAATTTTATTGATATTTTTAGCGGCTTCTTTCAAATTGTCATTTTTCAAATGCACACTCAGCTCTGGTACATTTGAAACAGTTCGAGCAACAAGCATTGCACGCTGACCAAAATCTTTTTCCTGCTCAGATAATAAGTTACCGAGTACAAAAATACCACCTAGTAAAAAGGAGAGTGCAATGATTAAAAATGTCACTAACAGAATCTTGCCGTTTACAGGCATTTTCATCATTAAAAAATCCTTCCTTTCAAATCTGCATTCTCATAATCAGTAGCACACCATATTGATGATATGTTTTTAAGATTATCTGCAAAAAATTCTTTTGACAACTCCTTTAGTCGACATAAGTAGGAGAAAATATTGAACTTAATGAACAATATTACAAATAATTGATATAAAACAAATTTATTTATCACTTTATATTTTTGTATTATAACAATAATTAATTAACAATAGCGTACCATAACAGTGAAAGATATTGAAAACTCTACATTTATATGTGAATGTAAACAAATGTACTTAATGAACGATATGTTTCTTATTTTCTAAATCTCTTTTTTTAAAAAGTATTCGCTATGATATTTCTAGTGAAAACGATATCAAAAAGAAAATTTAGAAAAGAGGTAGCATAAAATGAAATTACTGAAAAATTTGACTGTTCAGGTTATAGTGGCTATCATCCTTGGGATAATTGTTGGAGCAATTTTCCCTGAGTTTGGTGCCAGCTTAAAAATCCTAGCAGATCTATTCATTAAATTAATTAAAATGTTAATTGCCCCAATCATCTTCTTAACAGTGGTTATTGGAATCGGCAGTATGGGAGATATGAAAAAGGTTGGGAAAATTGGAGGTAAGGCATTACTTTACTTTGAAATAGTATCCACAATTGCCCTAGCAATCGGAATTGCTGTTGCTTTAATCGTTAGTCCTGGTACAGGTCTGGATACATCAGGTGCATCTGAAGCTGATATTTCCAAATATACAACTGCTGCGGCTGAAACTGAGCAAGGCTTGGGTGCATTCATTTCTAGTATTATTCCAGAAAATGTTGTAGGTGCACTGGCAACTGGTCAATTATTACCTGTTCTATTCTCTGCTATTTTATTTGGTTTAGCTGCTGCCTCGATTGGTGCACCTGCAAAACCAGTCATCACATTCTTTGAGCAAGTTGCAGAGATTTTCTTCAAAATTGTAAGTATGGTTATGAAAATATCACCAATCGGAGCATTTGGTGCAATGGCTTATACGATTGGAAATTTTGGTTTAAAATCACTAGGTAACCTAGGTCTATTAATGGCTGCCGTGTATATTACAATGTTTTTATTTGTTGTCTTTATTTTAGGATCCATTGCAAAATTCTTTGGATTTAACATCTTTAAATTTATCGCATACATCAAAGATGAGATTTTCTTAGTTATTGGTACATCCTCCTCTGAATCAGCCTTGCCATCTATGATGCGAAAGCTTGAAAATTTTGGTTGTTCGAAACAGGTTGTAGGTTTAGTCGTTCCTACTGGTTACTCCTTCAATCTTGATGGGACTTCCATCTATCTATCAATGGCTGCATTGTTTATTGCACAAGCATATGGAATGGAACTCACTTGGATACAAATCATTACACTACTTGGGATTTTAATGATTACTTCTAAGGGCGCAGCGGGTGTAACAGGTTCAGGTTTTATCACATTAGCAGCGACTTTAGCTGCCTTCCCAATGATTCCAGTGGAAGGAATCGCGCTTTTAATCGGTGTTGATCGTTTTATGTCTGAGGCTCGTGCTGTAACAAATTTAATTGGTAATGGTGTAGCCTGTGTTGTAGTGTCAAAATCTGAAAAAGAGTTTGATGTAACTATGCAAGAACGTGCACTTCAAGGAAAGGCCACTATTGTATCCTAAAAAACAGGGTAGTGACGACAGCCATTGCTGTATCACTACCCTCGTTATTTTCCATATTGTTCAAGTAAAAGCTGCGTGCTTGTGGATTGTTCAAGTGCTTTCTTCTCTTTTGCCCAGTATATTAAATATTGCTGATCCCCCACATGAAAAACCATTTGTTGGAGTTCTTCGCTTAGCTCAGAGCTAATGGCTACCTTGAGAATATCTACTTCATATAGCATTTTATCTTTTATCTTGTAAGCAATCCGATAGGCTGGTTTCTCTTCAAAGATGGCTCTTTCTTTGCTGCTCAAATTTCTAACATGACTTAGCGGATACTTTTCACGATTAGTTTCTGCATCCTCACCAGTTAAGCGAATGATCGATTGCTCTTCTTTAAATAGCTCGATGCTATCGATTTGTGCTGCTTGATCCAAAATTGCTGAAATAGCTGCTTCCTTATTTTTTTCTCGAAACTGCATGGTAAACGCAACAGCTAGTATAATTGCTGCGAAAACGACTAATCTCCATCTACGTTTGTTCATTGGATACTACCCATTCAATGCCTTTTTCACAAAGCGGTTAATGTCTACATCAGCCCCAATGACCAACATAATATCACCTAGTAAAATTTTGTCACTAGCCTGTGGTGATACAATAATATCTGCACCACGTTTGATACCGACAATGTTAATACCATACTTTGCACGAATATCTAAATCGATAATGGAGTAGCCTGCAATTGCATCATTTGCCTTTAACTCCATAATCGAATGTTCATCCGAAAGCTCCAAATAATCAAGAACTGTATTGGACAGCATATTATTGGCAATACGAATACCCATATCACGTTCAGGGTGAACAACAAAATCAGCACCAATTTTGCGTAGCACCTTTTCATGATAATCATTTTGGGCTTTGACCGTAATTTGCTGCACACCTATTTCCTTTAAAATAATAGTTGTTAAAATACTGGCCTGAATATCTTCACCGATCGCAACGATTACATGCTCAAAATTACGAATACCTAATGAATTTAGGACCGATTCATCTGTCGAATCTGCGATAACAGCCTGAGTCGCAATAGAAGCAAATTCATCCACACGCTCCGAAGAATGATCAATCGCCATAACTTGTGCACCCTGACTCATCAGCTCGCGAACAATACTTCCTCCAAAACGCCCAAGTCCAATGACAGCAAACTCTTTTTTCATCATAAAAAACCCCTCCGAAAACTACTATATCATTATTTTAACGTATTTTCGGTTATATGTATCGTCAAAGAAAGTCTCAATTCGTCAATAGCGGAGGTATTTGGTTTAAAATGGTAAAATTTAATTATTGTTTTAATTAATTTTCGCTCAGGTAATGCACTTTTTGCTCTGTTGCATATCATTTTGATCAGGAAGGTACTATTTTTGATCAGCTTAGTCATTTTCCGCGCTGGTTAACCCTCTTTTTGATCAGTTTCAGCTATTTTCCGCTCTGGTCTACTCTCTTTTTGATCAGCCCCAGCTCTTTTTCGCTCTGGTCTATCCTCTTTCTGATCAGCTCCAGCCTTTTTCCGCTCTGGTCTACTCTCTTTTTGATCAGCCCCAGCTCTTTTTCGCTCTAGTCTACCCTCTTTCTGATCAGTCCCAGCACTATTCCGCTCTGGTCTACTCTCTTTCTGATCAGCTTCAGCCATTTTTCTCCCAGGTCTAAACTCTTTTTGATCAGCTCAAACTATTTTCTGCTCTGGTCAAATCTTTTTTCTAATCGGCCTCATCATTTTTTCAATCAAATCACAAACTAATTTATGTCTAATCATCCACATCCACATAACTTTTTCAAAAAAAATGCAAAAAAGACGAGAATATAAATTATCCTCGTCTTTTCACCGTGCTCTTATTCAGCATTGCGCATTTCATCTAACACACGATTCACACGTTTTTCTAGCATTTTCATACCACTGCCACCAGCTTGCATATGACGAAGCTGGCCATCTTTATCAAACACAAAATACGCAGGTACATATTGATTTTCAAAAGCATCTGTTAGCTTCATTTCACTATCTACAAAGATTGGTTGTACAATATCATGCTCTGCCGCTACTGCTTTAATTGTGTCTAAATCAGTATCTGCCTCTGAGCGTGGCATATGTACTGCTACAACATTTAGCTCATCTTTGAATTGATCGCGGAAATTATTTACATCTGGCATTGCTTCCTTACATAGATGGCAGCTAACTGACCAAAAATGAATTAATGTTGGCTTTTCACCTACTAGATCTGCTTTTGTTACTTCACCATTTAACCAAGTTGTGGCGCCTACTAATTCCGGCATTTGTTCACGAAGTTTCATAACTATATCCTCCTCTACCTCTTTTAAGTTTAAAAATCCCCACAAACGTGTCGTGGGGACTCTTATGATTAAATTCAGAGTTGATAATTGACTCTATTTAAATTATAGAGTTGCTTGACCTGGACGCCAGTTTGCTGGGCAAAGACCGCCAGTTTGTAAAGCTTGAAGTACACGCAAAGTTTCATCTACATCACGGCCGATGTTGTTATCGAAAATTGTTTGGTATTTTAATTCGCCTTCTGGGTTGATGATGAATAGACCGCGTAGTGCAATACCTTCTTCTTCAATTAATACACCATACTCTTTTGAAATTTGGTGATTTGTATCAGCAGCTAATGGATACTTTAATTCACCAAGACCATTTTGAGTGCGGTCTGTGTTAATCCATGCTAAGTGTGTGTGGATTGTATCTGTAGACACACCGATTACTTCTGCATCTAAGTCTTCGAACTCGTCGTAACGATCGCTCATTGCAGTGATTTCAGTTGGACATACAAAAGTGAAGTCCATTGGATAGAAGAAAAGAACAGTCCATTTGTCTTGTCCTTTAATGTCTTCTAATGATACTTTGCCAAAAGATTTGTCTGGAAGTACTGCTTCCATTGTAAAGTCAGGTGCTTGTTTACCTACCATGCGTTCTGCCATAATAAATCCCTCCGATTAAATATGTAGTGTATATATTCCATTCGCACTAGCGAACTCGTCTTCTACGATAGCAGAGTAATCGTAGTTTTTCAAACAAGTAAACTTCGTTAAAGGACATGTTTCAAATTATCTGACAAATTTATGTCAAATCCCTAAATGGAATAGCAGCTACAGCCTATTTATTAGCTATTTTTAACAATTTTATTCTAGAATAAACAAACTTTTTCTTCTTGCAAATTATGTTAAATTTCTAAAAATTTTTTCTTCTTTTTTTTCAATTAAAACAATTGCATATCTTAAAATTTTATGTATAATTGTAATGGTTTTAGTAAACTAAAAGTTTTGTTAAAGTAAACTTCATATTTCGAAAGTTTATGATTGCTAAACTTCTTCTAGGAGGGAAAAGATGCAAATAGGAGCAAAAATTAAAGCGCTTCGTTTAAAAAAAGGTCTTACCCAAGAGGAGCTTGGAGAACGTACAGATTTAAGTAAAGGTTATATTTCCCAATTAGAACGTGATTTAAATTCACCTTCTATAGAAACACTCTTTTCGATATTAGAAGTGTTAGGGTCCACACCTAAGGAATTTTTTGATGATGAATCACCTGAACAAAAGGTTGTATATACAGAAGAAGATCAATCTACCTATACAGATGAAGAAAAAAAATATGAAATTCAATGGCTAATACCAACATCAAATGAAAAAGAAATGGAGCCTATTTTCCTAACTCTTGCTGCTGAAGGGGAATTTAAACAATTTGAACCCTCACTCTCCGAAACCTTTATTTATGTAGTGAAAGGGCGTATTCGTCTCGTTTTGGGAAATGAACAGTATATCGCTAGTGAAGGCAATGCTCTCTATTTTGATGCGACAGATCATCATCAAATTTTTAATGCACATGCTGCTGAAACAAAGATTTTGCTTGTCGCAACGGATTCATACTTATAGCTAAGGAGGCGCATCTATGACAACGAATTCAATTATCCGCTTTGAAAATGTTTCAAAGTCTTATAATGACGGCACGGTCGTCCTAAAAAATATTAATCTAGAGCTAGAAAAAGGGAAATTTTACACATTACTAGGTCCTTCTGGTTGTGGTAAAACAACCATTTTACGAATTATTGCTGGTTTCACTGAACCGTCTACAGGAAATGTTTATTTTCACGATAAGAAAATCAACTCAGTGCAAGCAAATGAACGTCAAGTAAATACAGTCTTTCAGGATTATGCACTGTTTCCTCATTTAAATGTCTTTGAAAATGTTGCATTTGGACTACGTATAAAAAAACTGCCTGAAAACGAAATTAAAGAACGTGTGGCTGAGGCATTAAAATTTGTCAACCTTGCTGGATACGGAAGCCGTGAAATTTCTGAAATGTCAGGTGGTCAGCGTCAGCGTGTAGCAATTGCTCGTGCGATTGTGAATGATCCAGAAGTAATTTTATTAGATGAGCCTCTCTCAGCGTTAGATTTAAAGCTACGTACTGAGATGCAATATGAGCTTCGAGAATTACAGCAACGTCTTGGCAAAACGTTCGTCTTCGTGACACATGATCAAGAAGAAGCTCTTGCTATGAGTGATGAAATATTTGTGCTAAGTGAAGGCCAAATTCAACAATCAGGTACACCTGTTGATATTTATGATGAGCCCATTAACCGCTTCGTAGCTGACTTTATAGGAGAATCAAATATTGTCCCTGGTGTAATGATTGAAGATTTCAAGGTAGAATTTGCTGGCAAAATATTCGAATGTGTAGACCAAGGGATGAAGCCAAATGAAAAAGTCGATATTGTTATTCGTCCAGAGGATTTAGAAATGACTACTATTGATAAAGGTAAACTTATCGTTAAAGTGGATACACAATTATTCCGTGGTGTGCATTATGAATTATCCACGTATGATAAGGATGGCAATGAGTGGCTTGTCCATTCTTTGAAAAAAGCTGAGGTAGGGACAGAAATTGGCTTAGATTTTGATTCAGAAGCCATTCATGTTATGCGCTTAAATGAAACCGAAGAAGAGTTTGACAAACGTTTAGAAGCATATGGAGATGAAGACGATGCAAGCTAAAACATCGAAATCAGCCTTATTTCCATACGTTTTATGGATTGCATTTTTCGTTATCGCTCCAATTGCACTGGTCGTGTACTATTCCCTACTAGATATACATGGCAATTTCACGTTTGATAACTATAAGGCATTCTTTACTTCTGTTTATTTAAAAATGACATTAAGCTCATTCTGGTATGCGTTTTTAATTACCTTCTTTACGTTACTAGTTGCGTATCCAACAGCCTATTTTTTAACAAAAACTAAGTATAAGCAGCTTTGGCTACTGCTAATTATTATTCCTTCTTGGATTAATCTTTTGTTAAAAACATATGCTTTTATCGGAATTTTTGGCTTGTACGGTCCGTTAAATGCATTTATTGAAGTATTTGGCTTTGATCCAAAGCAAATGCTATTTACAGATATTAGCTTTGTATTTGTATCAGTGTATATTTTTATACCTTTTATGATTTTACCGATCTTTAATTCTTTAGATCGTTTAAATCCTACTCTTATCTATGCAGCACGTGATTTAGGTGCATCTGCCTTTACAACATTCCGTCGCGTTGTACTGCCTCTGACTATGGATGGGGTTAAATCGGGAATCCAGGTTGTATTTATTCCTGCATTATCTCTGTTTATGATTACACGTTTAATTGCTGGAAACCGTGTGATTACGCTCGGTACAGCTATTGAACAACAGTTCTTAGTGACTCAAAACTGGGGGATGGGCTCAACCATTGCGGTATTCCTAATTTTATTCATGGTCATTATTATGCTTATTACAGGACAAAAGGATAAAGGAGGCCGCGTATGATGAATAAATTATCTGCTTCCGCAAAAGTGTATTTAGCACTTGTTTTTATCGTTTTGTATGCACCTATCTTTTACTTAATTTTTTATTCTTTTAACAGTGGCGGCTCCATGAATAATTTTGAATCCTTTACGCTCGAACATTATAAAGCTGTATTTGAGGACTCCCGTCTGCTAGTTATTTTAATTAATACGGTCATCGTAGCTCTACTTTCTGCTTTAATTTCAACAATTATTGGTACATTAGGTGCAATTGGCATTGTTACGGTGAAAGATGCAAAAATGCGTAATACATTACTGTCCTTAAACAATGTATTGATTGTAAGTCCCGATGTTATTATTGGTGCGAGCTTTTTAATTTTGTTCACGATGGTTGGTATTAAATTAGGCTTTGCTTCAGTATTATTAGCACATGTAGCTTTTAGTGTACCAATTGTTGTACTGATGGTTTTACCAAAGCTGTTAGAAATGAATACATCATTAATTGATGCTGCATTAGATTTAGGCGCATCAAAAAAAGATGTGATGATGCGTGTCATTTTACCGTATATTCAGCCTGGGATCTTTGCAGGGTTCTTTCTTGCCCTTACGTATTCTTTAGATGACTTTGCGGTAACATTTTTCGTAACTGGCAATGGCTTCAGTACATTATCTGTGGAAATTTACTCTATGGCACGTGCTGGTATTTCCTTAACGGTAAATGCTATTTCTGGCTTAGTATTCTTCGTTACAGTGATTGTCGTAGTTGGCTATTACTTCATCACAAGTCGTGCTAGTAAAAGAACGGAGGGACATCAATGAAGCAATTAATCCAAGCTACAATTGCGATTCTTGTCGTGTCCGCCCTATTATTCTACGCTGCTGATGCCTTGAGTGCTGGCGGTGGAAAAAGTGGGAAAAACACGTTAACGATCTTTAACTGGGGAGAATATATAGACCCTGATTTACTAAAGCAATTTGAAAAAGAAACAGGTATTCATGTAATATATGAGACGTTTGATTCCAATGAAGCCATGATGACAAAAATTCAACAGGGTGGAACGGCTTATGATATTGCTGTACCTTCTGAATATATGATTGAAAAAATGAAGGAAGAAAATTTATTGATTCCTTTAGATAAATCAAAAATTCCTAATTTAAAAAACATCGACCCTTACTTCTTGGATCTACCATTCGATGATGACAATAAATATTCTGTACCTTATTTTTGGGGAACAGTAGGTATTGTCTATAATCCAAGCCTTGTTGGTGATTTAGATTTCTCTTCATGGGATGATTTGTGGGACCCTTCCTTAAAACGAAAAGTCTTTTTAGTGGATGGTGCTCGTGAGGTAATCGGGATGGGCTTAAATAGCCTTGGATATTCGCTGAATTCATTGGATAACCACGAACTACGTAAAGCCACAGACAAATTAATCACACTTGCCCCAAATGTTAAGGCTATCATTGGTGATGAAATTACTCCGTTAATGATCAATAATGAGGCAACTGTAGCCCTCACTTGGTCTGGGCAGGCAGCAGACATGATGTCAGAAAATGAGGAACTAGACTTTGCAGTTCCTGAGGAAGGCTCAAACTTGTGGTTTGATAATATGGTCATCCCGAAAACATCTAAAAATATTGAGGGTGCTCATGCTTTCATTAATTTTATGCTAAAAGCTGAATCTGGTGCACAAAACGCTGATTATGTTGGCTACTCTACCCCTAACATTGCAGCCATGAAATTAATGGATAAGGAAGTTGTATCTGATGAACGCTATTATCCTTCTGAAGAGCAACGAGAAACATTAGAAGTATATAAAAACTTAGGCCCTGATTACTTAGGCAAATACAATGAATTATTTTTAGAATTTAAAATGAGTATTCGATAGATAATAAAAGTGATGAAAAACAAAATTGTTTTTCATCACTTTTTTTGTTGAAGGAAAGAAGAAGCATTTTTTATCGAGGAAGCCATGTTGATGATTGAATACATCTGCTTTATCAGTATTTTGTATTACCTCTTGGTTAATATTTAGCTTAGAAATTGAAAGATATTATAAATTAATTAATTTCATATTATAAATCAATGAATGAACCTTACCTACCATCATAGTATTCCCTTTATTTCAATTTGTTTACAATTTATAATAGTATTAAAGAGGTCATTATAAACTTTTTCCTAGAAAGGGTTAAACTATGAGTAATAAAAGAAAAATACTATTTTTGCAATTAATATTTCTATTAGCCCACTTCTTTTTAATATTCGTTATGTCGAATCCCTATATCGGTATAGATGTGCAGTATAATAAAAATGGTAAAATCATGATTTCCAATATCTATAAAAATGATGGCTGGGCACGCTATACCAATCTCGCTATCGGTGATGCCATTTTAGAAGTAGATGATATTGATGTGACAATGTTCAATAAGCATTTCAAACACAATAATTGCTTTGTTCATGGTTCTAAAATAAAAATTATAAGAAACCAAGAAATACATTACATACAAGCACCACCTGATTCTCTGAAAGACACTTTTCAGGAAATCATAATTCCAAGTTTATTTTCTCTAACTGTTTTTATTCTGACTCTATTTATTTACCAACAAAATAATAAAGTTGCATTTTATCTAGCAGGATTCCTATTGTCGATGTCTCTTAGTTTTTTTGTTTCGACTGAATCTGGAAGAGGAGATATTGTATCAAGCTTCTTAATTAGTACATTTTTTCCATTATGTTCTCTTTTTTTAATACAGTTCTTTCATATACTGTTATTAGAAAAAGGAATTATCAAAAACAAATGGTTAACCTTCTTTAAAATAAATAGATTCTTTTATTTTATAATTATTTTTTTAAAATTATCGACACTTTTTTTAGACTATAATTTTGGAGCTATCAACACCATACTAATTTTAAGTTATTTTTGCCTCAATACTTGTTTTTCTATTTTGCTACTGATTTATTTTTACTTGACTACTAAAAGCACATATCATGAAGTTTTTTTTAAATGGTTAATATTAATTCATGTTTGTGCATTTATACCTTTTATTTTTTTACACGCTGTTCCATTTATCTTTAAACTGCCTTATATACAAGATGATTTAGCAACTTTTACCTTGTTTATTATCCCTATTGGGTATACTTATATTGTGTTGACTAATCGCTTAATAGATATTAATTTTATTTTAAAACAAATTCCATATTATACATTTTTAACATTTATCCCCACATTGATTTTGATGATTTTCGTTATTAGTGAAAGATTCTACATAGATAATATCGTTTTGTATTCTTTCATTTTATTTTTCATCATTCTTACTATCAATATTGTGACATTATTTTTAAAAGAAAAACTAGATTTTCTTTTAAAAGATAGTTTTCTTTATCATCAGTCCATTTTTTCTAATAATTTAAATGAATTTTCACAAGAACTAGCTTCTGTTATGAAAGAAGATGATTTAGAAGACTTATTACTTCATCAAATCAAAGAAACATTAGATCCTAAAGTTTTACTATTGATACGAATAAATCATAAAAACAATGAGTACCAATGCTTTGATTACATCCAAAATAATACAGAAAGCATACTTGCAGATTCTATTAAACTTAAGCTCAAAAACAATCATACAGATATATTAATTGACCATCCTAATTATCTTGGAATTCAGCTTTATGAACATCATCACATAGGTACGTATATTTGGATTAGCAAAAAAAGAAATAATACTACGTTCAATTTGCATGAAAAAATGTGGTTAATAAATATTGTTAAATATGTAAGATTAGTCTATGAAAATTTAAATATAGTAAAAAATATTATTGCAACTATCGAAAATAGAGACACGACCAATCAACAATCATCAAACACCCTTACTCGATTTTTATTGCAATTAAGTGAACAGGAACGTAAACGATTGGCTTCAGATTTACATGATTCTGCTTTACAAGATCAAACAATTTGGTATCAGAAATTAAATCAACTTATACAAAATTCAAACACTTTACAGAAGGAAGACTTAGAAACATTAAATAAAATCAAGAATGGTTTATTGGATGTTATTAAACAAATTAGAGACACCTGTAGTGAGTTACGTCCCAACTTTTTGCTAAATACTAATTTTACTGCATCTTTAGAGGATCTTTGTAAAAAGAAACAAGCGAAAGCTAGTTTTAGCCTACGATATGATTTTCAACTTTCTAACTACGCTAATAATCATAATTTAACAATTTCTATCTACCGTGTACTTCAAGAACTGCTTACCAATGCTGAAAAGCATTCTGATGCCACATTAGTATCCATAGAAATGTGGGAGGATGATCATTATATTTACTTAGATTATAAGGATAATGGTGTAGGGATGGACAATGTAAGTGAGCAGTATAATGAAGATCATATCGGATTAATCGGTATAAAAGAACGTATTCATATTTTAGACGGAGAAATTGAATTTATTACGGAACTTACTCAAGGATTACAAATTTTAATAACAATTCCGAGGTGAGAACATTGATTCAGCTATTAATTGTAGACGACCATCCAATGGTTGGTCTCGGTACTAAAAATATACTAGAGGAAGTAACAGATTACCATATTACTTATCTATCAAATTGGCAGCAGGTCATACAAGACATAAAGAAAAAATCATTTGATCTTTATTTATTGGATATTAATATGCCTAACTGCTCTGGCATCGAATTATCCAAAAAAATCTTACTTACTCATTCGGATGCTAAAATCATACTTTATACAGGATTTGATTATTCCTGTCAGTTGAACACTCTAATCGAGTTGGGAATTTGCGGTATTATAAGCAAATCTGCATCCTATCAGGAATTAATGATAAATATACAAGCTGTACTAAATGGCTATGTAATGATTCCAAGGGAAATGTTGATACGTTCGTTACCATCTAACATATCCCAAGGTTTATTAGTCGCTGAGCAACAACAAGAATTTTCACAAAAGGAGATGGAAATTTTGGAGAGTTTAGCAAAAGGGGCCAGTAATAAAGAAATTGCAGATGAACTTTTTATGAGCATTCGTGCCGTTGAATACAATTTAACTAAAATATATAAAAAGTTATGTGTAAATTCTCGTTCTGAGGCAGTTGCAAAAATTTTAAACAATAGTCGTACTCAATTTTAATAATGACTTTTAGTTTCAAGAGATGGAGGGATTATATTGAAGGCATATCAGAACATGAATTTACAGGAAGAATTAATCACATTAGCAAATCAAATAATTGAAAAGTCATTTTCCGATGTCTATTTGCAACAGCTTGCTCAAAGCTATGTAAATTTTAAATTTCAACAAAGTTTAAATTTCGCCCTATTAACTGAACTTCATTATTCCATCTTCAGAGAGCAACAGAATTTAGAAGAAAAAAGAGAATTACAAGTCATTGTAGAATTCATCATATTAGCAGCAGATATATTAGATGATATACAGGACGAGGATGTATTGATTTATCCTTGGTCAAACGTTAATTTAGGGGAAAATTTAAATATTATTATCGGGTTTTTACTAACCGCCCTCCATAAAGTTACACTATTAAATTGTAGTGATGAAGCTAAAAATTTTATCAGTCAACAAATTCAACTATTATTGCTCCAATCAATCAATGGACAACAAAAGGATATGCACAACTGTATTTCTAATGAATCTGAATATTTGGAGATGGTTAGCCTAAAATCTGGCTCTCTTATGCAACTTGCTTGTATTTTAGGAGCTGGGAATGTTCTACCAGAAACATTGCAAAAGATTAAAACATATGCAAATTATTTAGGTATAGTAGCTCAAATTCGTAACGATGTACATGATGTTTTAACAGATCACACTATAAATGATTTACATATTAAAAAGGTCGCTTTACCCATTCTCTACTATTTGTACATAGAGGATAGTAATTTTCAACCGATTAAAAATTACTATCACAGCAAAACCCAATATATGCATTTAACAGAATCTGAAAAAGCAAATTTAATGGACATCGTTCGCAATGGTGGAGCTATTCCATACTGTCATACTCTAGAAAAAATATACATCTATAAATTCCAAGTTTGTATTAATGATTTGAATCTCACTAGTATAGCTCGTGAGCAGCTATTAAATATAGATATTTAAAACATGAAAAGGATAAACTCGCTTCGAATCGAAAGCGAGTTTATCCTTTTCACTGATCCCTCAATATATCTAATTTTTTATTTATTTTCTTCCTTTTTTTATTAAACAACATCTCTTTCAGCTTACTATCCGTATTATTATATTTCTTAAATAAATCATCTGGGTTATCAAATATTCCCAAATCATCTGTTATGGAAAAGCTTTGGACATATACACTTTCACCAGTCCAACAGAGATTTATATTATCTTTATCCTTAACTGAAATTCCATAACCGATAAATCCCTCATTAAAGCTACATAGTCGATTTTTCACTTGCTTTAAATAGGAATCATCTATAATTACCCCTTCTAGCACAATCCAGTCATCATGTAATTGAACCTCCGTCCAAGCATGAACAATTTTACTAGGTGCTAATAGATAAGTGATGCCAGTCAAAGCTCCCTTTTGCATTTTTTTATCAATCAGGAATCCATGTATTCTACAAGGAATCCCAACTGCTCTAAGTAAAGCCATTAAAAGCGTACTTTTTGTATTACATTGCCCATATCCATCACGTAATACTTCAGAAGCGGGTATATCATCTGTCCGATTATAGCCAAACTTAATTTCATTTCTTACAAAATCATAAATGTCTTTAATTCGATCCTCATAGGCTAAGTCACTCCATCCTCTATGTTTAACTAATTGCTGGAGCGCTTCGTCTTGAAAATTTAGCATGGCTGTCGGTTCCAAATATTTCATCATCAGTATTCACCCTTTTCTCCCTCTCTTAATTACCTTATATTACTATTATATCTATTATTATCTATTTTCACTAGAGTGTCTTATGACTATTGTTCTTTAATCATGCAACGTATGTATTAAATAGATTAGTAATTAGAGAAGATATACATTTGAATCGGTAGGGATTTTTTACCCTACCGATTACTAGTTCATACTTTACCCTTCAACATGCTTCTTTCTTAAAAAAATTAAGGATAAACTAAAAAGGCATGTTAACAATAATCCACACCAAAATGCTTTTGTCATTGCCTCAACAATATATCCTTGCGCATCATTTCGGATATTGCTTTGGATAGCTTTAACTTCCTTTTCTATATTTTCAATTTCAGCATTTACCATAGCAGTTATTTTCTTTTCTATATCTGGTGAAGCATTGACCTCCACAGTTTTAGGCATTTGTTTTAATGCTTCTTCCATTTTCATCGCAATAAATTGATCAGACATTTCCTTGGAGACCTTAAAATCCTCTACCTTCTGCTCTCCTTCAAAAAAGCTATCTTTTTTTCCCTTTAAATTATCAATAGCTATCGTCTTAACAGCATCAGGTATTTCGCTATTTTCAAAGCGTTCTACACCATCATCCACTATATCGTTTGCATATTGATTTAAAAAACTTAAAGTAATAGAAACAAATAAAGATACACCAAGGGCACCTCCAAGGTTTCGTGCTGTCGCAAATATACCTGATCCCAAAGAGACATGCTTTTCTGAAACAGAAACCGTGCACACCGTTACACTTGTAACCATTATAATCCCTAATCCAGTTCCTAATAAGGACATCATCGTAATAAGCATAGGAAATTCAGTATCCGGTGTTAATTTTAAGAGGAAAATAAAACCTGAAACAGTAAAAACATATCCAAAAAGCATTGGAACTTGATAGCCAATTTTGTCAATTATTCTCCCTACAATCGGTGCTACGATTAACATTACTGCCGATAAAGGTGTAATAAGAAATGATGCATAAAGAGTCGTAAAATCCTTTACCTGTGTCAGATAAACAGGTAACAAAATTAAAGTACCCATTAACAAAATGCCACCTAAAAAATTCGAGAGAATGCCACCTAAATAATGTTTATTGTTAAATATTGAAAAATCCACTAATGGCACCTTAGCCCGTTTTTCTATAAAGATAAATAATAGAGTGGCTATGATACTAATTGAAAAATAAATATATATTGTCGTGGAAGTCCATCCTAATTTTTCACCCTGTAATATCGCATAAGTTAAAAAATAGAGCGCAACACTAACGACTAACATGCCTAGAACATCTAATTTAAATGGAGATTTGATATCTTTAAATCCTTTAAAAGCTAATAGGATGAATGGAAAGGCTACAATAATAATTGGAACATTGATATAAAAGATCCATCGCCAATTAACAAAATCTGTCACTACACCACCAAGACTAGGACCAATGGCTACAGCTAGTGCACCAACAGCCCCCCATATCCCCATGGCAAGCCCCATTTTTTCTGCTGGTACAGCTGTCCTCACTAGCATCATACTAGTAGGTATAATCATTGCCCCTCCAATTCCTTGTAAAACTCTAGCTGCAATTAAAACTTCTACGGTAGGGGCCATTCCACATAATAATGAGCTTATGGCAAATATAATTACGCCAATAAGAAAAATTTTCCTCCTACCAAAAAAATCTGCAATTTTTCCTAAAGTAATTAATAGAATAGCGAGCGTTAGCACAAAAGAATTGATAATCCAAGATGCTACACTTAAATTAATTTTATAATCATTCATAATATTTGGAAGTGAAATATTAACTACAGTGCTGTCTAAAAAAACTAAAAATAAACCAAGGCTTACCGCTAATACTTGCTTCATACCCCCGTATATAGGCTCATTTTGATTTGTCATTGTCAACCCTCTTTCATCTGTTCCATGAATTTATAATTGAGTCGGGACATCCAATACAATTTTCCCAATCAATTCCTTTAGAACATCTGGCGTCGGTCCCATGACTGTTCCTGCCATACTATCCCGAATATACCTCTCCATTGGTGTATTAGCAGAGTAGGCATGCCCTCCACAAACTTTTAAGCCTAATTCTGCCACCTGTAATACCGTTTGACAGGCCATTACCTTAACCTCTAATGTACTAACCATATCAACTTCCTTGTTCTCCATCCGTTGAACAAATACATTTAACGCAGTCTCAGCCTGATCGCATAGTACTTTTATTTCTCCGATCATTTGCTGAATACTTTGAAAATCAGAAAGATTTGTATTGATATGTGTATAAAATCGTTTCTTCACATAATTAACTGATTCATTGTATATTGCCTTGGCGATGCCAATATTGACAGCTGAAATACCAATTTGCCCCATTGGAAGCAGGGCCTCACGAGTAATTTTAAAGCCCTCACCCTCTTCACCAATAAGCATCTGTTTATTTAAATAGGTATCTATATTTAATGGTGCACTTTGATTCCCTCTTAAGCCCATACCTTCCCATTTTCCACCGACTTCAATGCCATTATATTCGCTAGCTACAGCAAAAAAATTACTTTGCATTGAATTCTTTGCGAACGTTGCTTTTGAGTTAATGACATAAACATCTGCATCTCCCGCACTAGTCACCATAATTTTATTGGTCTTTAATCGAAGCCCTTTGTCGGTTTCCTTTACCTGACTAACTGGTAAGAAAAAATAACAGCCAGAACCAGCTTCACTTAATGCAATTGTAGTCAGACATTGACCTTTACCAATATTACTTAAAATATTTTTTATATAGTCATTTTCTTTTCCATACAATAATATAGAAACTGCTGACATATGTTGCACATAGACAAGTGCTGTAGAAGCACAAGCCTGAGCCAGCCTAATAACCGTTTCTTTATAGAGTGATAATGGAGCCTCCAATCCTCCAAACTGCTGAGGAATAATTAAGCCTAAAAAGCCACCCCGTCCAAGCTCAGTAATATTTTCTCTCGGAAACTCTCGTTCTCTATCAATTCGTGCAGCATTTGGAGCAACAAAATCAACAATAATATCATCCAATTTCGTCAAAAGATCTTGCGTAAAATTCTTTTCTTGTATTGTACTCAATTTATTGCCTCCTCTTTTAATAGTATTGGTGAAAATCTCGCATCATCGCATAATGAATCCACTTCAAATGGTATGCTTTCATTTAGTTTCTTCATATCCTGAACAACTATATTTCCATAAATAACAAGATCACCCATTTTCTCTCGACCATCTCTTGAAATTTTAATGGTTGTATCCTCAAATCGATTCCATCGTTCTCTTGGCTCAATTGTGATACCTCTATCACATAAATGCTGACATTTTCCAATTTGCTCTGCATGAAGTCTAAGTGTATGACAGGATCTAGAGGTAGACACCAATGGGTAATTTAAAAAACCATTTACTTTAATTCCTTCATCTCTAAGCAATTGCACAGAGTTCTTCATAAAAATATTTACATCTACATCTATTTCCGTTACACCATTCTCTTTTATTAAGCTAATCATAGGTGGATTAGCAATATTCAATTGTAAAAATTGTTCCTTCGTCGCTTGATCCTCATATTGCAAAATATCTTCATACCATGGGCAGTTCCCATAGCTAAAAATTAGTTGCCTTCCTAATGATAAAGAGATATTTGGGGGTAATGGCTGTTGAGCTAAATAACGCATTGTCCCCCAATCATTCACAATTAAATTTAGCTCATAATGAAAAAAACGTGTCATTTCAGCAATAAACTTTTTCATCGATGCTTCAAATAAAATAGGAATTTCAATTTTTACTCTTTTTTTGCGTTCCAATAAAAATTGTATATGCTGATCCTCAAGACCAACCATTTTATAGTGGCAGCCTGAATGTCCTAAGGAAACAATTTGATAACCATCCAATACTTCATCCGTTAATGTATATAAATAATCATGATGAATTCTTAGCTCTTTTACTGGCGTTTTCAATTATGCATCACCTAAATGTATGTTTTTGTAATTGCAGTTGGTTTATAAGTACATCTACATTTTTCACAGAAGCGTGGCACCCATTTCATAACCCACATGAGCTGTTCCTGCTCCGTTATTTTCATCTTTTGTTCTATTGATAAGCCTGAAAGACCCATTTCTCGCCATTCATTAAACATATTCACAACCATCGCTAATGTCACTGGATTAGGGGCCTCTCTTCCAAGAAATTTTATGGCTGTAACACCAGCAGAAACCAAATCTTCTAGATTACACAAACTACAATCTGTTGCACTATCTAAAAAATGATGCTGATTACTGTTTGTGTTTAGTGAAGATAAAACTCGATATAAAGTTCTGATCCCTTCCCCAATTTCAAGATTATTTGGGCTTTCCCATAAACGACAGCTTCCAGCCATACTACCAGTGCCAAAATTCCCTGTAATCATCAGCTCCACATCTAAATCTTGAAGTTCATGAATCTCTTCTAATGTCATTGATTGGGACAATGTTATCCTTTTGACACCTGATTCCTTCAATAGTTCGGCTCCGTATTTATTTACTGGTGCTAATTGTGAGCCTGAAATAATTTGTATGTCCTTTTCCAAAGGATTAAGTAGATGGCAGGATTGCATGGAAGATATTGTAATAGCATCTACACCTTTTTCAAGCGCTTTATAAACATGCTTTTGATAGTCTTTTTCAAAGCCAGTAGGGATGTATGAGGTATTGGCCATGAATATAACTTTAAGATTGTTCGCTTTTGCTAAAGCAATTATGCTGTCTACTTCCTCCCAATCTGAAAAGTGGGCAGGATAATCTGCAACAGTTTTAAATTTATTATCAAATGATAGTTGTTGAAAAAGCGGAGTTGAAACGCCAAAATATATTTCATTTGCACCAGCCTCTATCATTTCTTCCATCATAAATTTTGATCGTACAGGTGCCACAATTTTTAAATTCTCCACCTTACTGACTCCTTTCTATCCAACTGGGAGCATACTTCGTAGACGGTTAACAGATGCTTTTAGACTTTCAATAAAATAATCTATATCCTTGTAGTCCGTGTAATAACCAAAGCTAATACGGATAGACGATTTTATTCTATCCTCAGATAAGCCAAGTGCTAACAATACATGAGATAAATTAGCTTTATCAGCACTACAGGCAGAACCAATAGATACTGCAATACCATATGTTTGACTTAATAGAACAGCTAATGCTTCTGCTCGTATATTCACAAAAGATATATTAATAGTACTTGGTAATAAATTCTCACCTAACACAGAACCATTAATTTCATAGTATTCAATCGAATTCTCTAATTTATCTAGGAAATAAGATCTTAATGTGATTATTTTATTAGCATTTGGCTTTAGTTCTCTTTTTGCAATTTCACAGGCTTTACCAAAACCAATAATAGCTAAAAGATTTTCTGTACCACCACGAAAACCTTTTTCTTGTCCACCGCCATGAAGAAGCTGATCTAATTTACGTTCACCGTTTTTCAAGTACAATGCACCTATGCCCTTAGGACCATATATTTTATGGGCAGCCATCGATAATGCATCCACTCCTAAGTCCCGAACATCTATCTGGATTTTGCCTATCACCTGTACAGCGTCAACATGAAAGATAATATTGCTATTGATATTTTTAACAACTCTCACCATCTCTTGAATTGGTTGAATTGAGCCGATTTCATTATTGGCAAACATGATTGAAACAAGCGCTGTATTCTCTTGTATAGCGTTTTTTAAATCTTCAATAGCTATGAAGCCATTAGTATCAACAGGTAAATAGGTAATTTCAGCACCAAGGGTAGATAAATATCGACATACTTCCAAGGTTGCAGCATGCTCGATTTTAGAAGTGATGATATGAAATGGGCGCTTATCATTTGAAAAGAAATATCCTTTCAATGCAGTGTTAATAGACTCTGTACCGCCAGAAGTAAAAAATATATCTGTCTCTTCTGCATTGATTACTGTAGCAACATGTGAGCGTGCCTCTTCCATTTTTAATTTGGCTAACTGCCCAAAGGAATGCGTGCTAGAGGGATTACCAAATAGCATTATATTTTCTATCATAGTAGAAGCCACTTCCTCCCGAAGAGGGGTAGTGGCATTATAATCAAAATACCTTCCTATCATAAAAGCCTCCTAAGCCGCCGAACGTATTTGCTCAAATAACTCATGTAAAATATTCAAACAATGCATTTGTGGAGGCTCTAACTCCCCTAGCATTTTATCAATCTCATGTTGCGGTTGCTGCTTAATTTCTTCTATTGATTTATTAATGATATATTCTGCAAATATATCAGCTGTTGCTAAAGATGTAGCACAACCATAAGCTTTATATTTCGCATCGAATATTTTTCCATTTTCTACCTTAACGCTCATTAAAATTGTATCTCCACAAACAGAGTTACCAATTTTTAATTCCATATTTGCATCAGTCAATTCACCTGAATGTCGAGGGTTGCTAAAATAATCAACAATGATAGAATTGTACATGTTTAGAATCCTCTCTTATACTTCTGCCATTTCATTTTTTTCTTCTGCGGCATCCATATGCTTCTCTAAATTAATGGCACAACAACCTATTTCTGCACCTGCTACTCTAGAAAGATATACCACCTTCTGACCATTTCTTCCGCATTCACATGTATTTTCTTTCTTTAAATACACTAAATCCTCAGTTTGAATAAATCCTGGATATGACAAGGACGTAGGGTCAAATATTGCTAAAACTCCTCTTTTTCCTTGTGGTACCTCTTCCGCTAAATTTTTTGGATTTCTTAATGAAAAATGAACCCAAGGTGGTACATGCTTAGACTGTTTCTCACATTCGATAGCTAAAATATTAGATTCAACTAATCCATACATATCCCTTATATTTTCTTCAGGAATACCTAAAAATTCAGCACATTCTTTATTGTATTGTTCCCTAGGTATCTCCATACCAGAAAAGCGTTTCCAGCCTCCTAGATTGATAATCATCGTCTTTTGATCTAACTTCAAATGAATATTATTTGTTTTTAAATAATTGACCAGTTTATAAATTAAAAATGGAGGTCCTACGATGTGGCGTGTATGAATGTTTTGCCATTTTTCTAAAGTTTCTATTGCCTCTTTAGGCTTGAAGGATGCTCTCTTAACAAGACATCTAGTTGCATCAAACAAACCTGAGAGCATATTTAATACTTTTACCATTCCCATCTCTGGCATTTCTTCTGGAGATGGGAATAAGAAGAGACCAGCTCCACGAGAGAAGGCAAACATCTCTCTATACATTGCGTAAATACTAAACACGCAATTGTTTAATGTTTCAGCATCCCTTCTCGATATACTTGGTATACCACTTGTTCCTGTACTTCGCATTTCAAATTCAATGTTCTCTAAAGATGTTGATAATAATAAATGAGAGTCAGGTCTTTTAAAACTTGTTACCGGAATAAGTGGAATTTTTTGTATATCATCTAGACTTTGTATATCGGCAGGTGTAACGCCGCTATCCTCGCATAACATTCGATAAAAGCTATTGTTTTCATAATGATGTTTAAAATTTTGGGAGATTAAATACCCCTTTAAATCATTGACTTTTTTTTCATCCCATTGAAATAGCTGTTGGGTTGACCCAATAACTGCTGTTACTGGGTTAATACCTAATTCTTTTAAATTTTCCATCGCTGCTTGAATAGTTACCATTTCATTTCCTCTCCTTTTTAATATCAATTTCTCTCGGATTTTCGGCTTATGATCGCTTCTTGTAGATCAGTAATTAGCCGTTATTACAGGAATTATTAGGGAAATATCAACCATATATAAGGCGCTAATTATTACAATTTTTGTCATACAGTTGACATAAAAAGATTAACATAAGAACAAATGATGTAACCCCTAATTCACTACAAGATAAAAAGTAAATTCCACAAATAAACTTGTGGAATTTACTAATTGAATACTTAATTATTATTGCAAAATATTTATCATTTATTAGTTTAAGAATAAACAATTGGTCCACTATTTAGTGTAATCCTAACTAATAGCAAACCATTTTTCTTTGTGATAGACTGTACTATATTTGATTAGAAAAGGGGGTATTCGATGACCCAGCAGAAGTCTAATAAGGCGGCTTTGTATATTTTAATGTTTAATATGTTTATCGCAATGGGGAGTATTGGGATTATTATTCCTGTCATGCCTGAGTATTTAAGAATATTTGGTGCTGCAGGACAAGTTCTAGGCATGCTTATTGCAACGTTCGCCTTTGCTCAATTCGTTTTTTCTCCAATTGCTGGGAATCTTTCGGATCAGTATGGTCGAAAAAATCTAATAATTTTCGGACTGATACTAACAGGACTTGCACAAATCGGTTTTGGGCTCTCTACAGAAGTGTGGATGCTCTTCTTAGCACGCTTTTTAGGTGGTCTTGGATCAGCCTTTGTTGCACCTCCTATTATGGCATTTGTAGCAGATGTTACAACATATGAAGAACGAGGAAAAGGGATGGGGATGCTCGGTGCTGCCATGTCTCTTGGCTTTATGATTGGGCCAGGTATTGGTGGATTCTTATCACAAGTCAGCTTACATTTTCCATTCTATACAGCTGGAGCGGCTGCTATTTTAGCTGCTATTTTATCGTTCTTTTTATTACCATCTACTAAACCAAACGCAGCACAAAAAATGCATAAGCAAGACAATCTTGCAAAACAAATGGTACGTTCAGTACATATGCCTTACTTTGTTATGCTTATTATTATGATGGTATTCTCGTTCGGAATTGCTAATTTCCAAACGACTTTATCATTATTTGTTACAGATAAGTTTCATTATACACCTGGAGATATTGCTATTATTTTAGTAGTGGGTGGTGCTTTTGGTGTAGTTGTACAAATGTTTGTCATTACACCACTCTTTAATCGCTACGGTGAAATGAAGGTCGTATTAGTCAATTTATTTATTGCTGCCGTATCTATCTACTTAATATTATTCGTATCTGGGTTTGCCCTTATTTTAGTTGTTGCGACAATCTTCTCGACAGCCACAACATTAATTCGTCCTGCTGTTAACACATTGATCTCTAAGCTTGCTGAAAATGAGCAAGGATTTGCTGCAGGTCTAAATAATGCCTATATGAGTCTTGGGAATATGATTGGTCCAGCATTGGCAGGTATTTTATTCGATTGGAATATGAATAGCCCTTATATATTTGGTGCTATAATTTTGATGACTTGCTTCTTCCTTGCCCTTATTTGGACAATGAAAAAGGCACCACATCTTATGCAGCCTGATTCTAAATAATCTGAAAAGTTATTGACTATTATTAGTAGTATGTTACATTTATCTTGTTACGATGCTAAACAAAAATTAAATAATTATTACCACTAGGGGAGTCTTTAAAAGACTGAGACGTATATTATCATATATGGACCCTTTGAACCTGATCTAGTTCATACTAGCGGAGGGAAGTGGCGACATCTTGCTTTTTAATATGTAAATGCAAGGCCGCTTCCTATTGTTTTCAGGAAGCGGTCTTTTTGTGTTCGCCAGTTTAGCGCGATAATATTTCAAAGGAGTGTAATTTATGTCAGTTCGAAAATTAACAATCATGGCTTTATTAGTGGCCATTGCCGTAGCAGGCTCTACCTTCGTTTCAATTCCAACAGGGATTGCGCGAGCTTATCCAATACAACATGCCATCAATGTCATCGGTGCCATTCTACTCGGCCCAGTACCAGCCGTCATCATTGCCCTTATTACGGCGATTATTCGAATTCTAACAGGGACAGGCTCCCTATTAGCCATTCCTGGCAGTGTTATTGGTGCTTTTTGTGCAGCGTTGGCTTATAAATACAGTAGTAAACCTTTGCTAGCAGGGATTGGTGAAATTGTAGGGACTGGGATCATTGCTTCTCTCATTGCAGTACCATATGCATATATCTTAATGGGGACGTCCGTCGTAGCAATGTTTTTCATGCCTGCCTTTTTAACCTCTAGTATTATTGGTGCTTTTTTAGGTATGGCCGTTGCTAGTAGTCTACGAAATACTATACTTATTAAAAATTTTCATTAAATTTTTAGAGTAGGGATTTCTTTCCTCTCCATTTTCGAAGATCATTTTTCAGTGAACCACCCCCATAGCGAGTACAAAACAAAAAAACAGTGCAAAATAATTAATCATTTTGCACTGTCATTTAATCTAAATTATCGTTTCTTCATGCCCTTTAATAACTGAGCAACATTCGTATCCTCTGCCTGTATGGTTTTATTCTCTACAGGCTGCTCTTTTCTCTTAGACTTAGCAAAGAAGCCCCAGCCAAAGCGTCGGATTGTAATATCGATGAAGAAAAGTAACATACCTGCTAATATAAGCCATGTTGCTATATTTTGACGGTCTGCGCCTTTCTTCGTAAATTCACGAAATACCTCCTTCGGTTCTTTCAAAACTGAGCCGCTTGTTTGCTTTGTCAGTTCTTCCACCAGCTTATCATTTACTGGTCGTAACTCATATTCAGCACTATAAGGTACACTTATTCCTGCCTGATAAATAGCTTGATCTTCATCAGCAATACGGAAGAAAATGAGTCCTGGCTCTGCTTGCACAACTGCCCGAACCTGAGAGGCTGAAATGGCCTCAAGCTGTGTTTCAAGTTCTTCTCCTGCTTCATTGACAGCAACTATATCTAAAAATGCTGCTTCATTAGTTGGATCTGTAATAATAAATGAACCATCCGATTCTAAACGTACATCGTAGGCAACATCATTATAGCTTGGGAGCATTTGAGAAATAAGCGTTTGCCAAAACGTTCCCCAATCCTGCCATCTTGCCCAATCACCTGTCCATTTCCCTGTCGAATCGGAAGTAAAGGCAAATGTCTTGCCAAGTCCATATTGCCACTGTGCTAGCACCGGATCCTCTTTCTCGCTTTCCGCAATTACAGAGGCCCCCTGCTTCGCTGTTGTTCCGATATAAGCATTCATTTGAGGTACACCATTTGCAAATAACGTGTTCCAACCAGATGCGTTATAGATGGTTGGATAGAAAGGGTTATCCTCAATATATGTGCGTGAAATCATTGCCGTTTCACGGGATAAAATAGAAGGGATGGTCTGCTCATCAACAACGTCATAAAATCGTCCGCTGCCCATTTCACTAAGTGCTTCAAGTAAATTGGCATCTGCATCCTGTCCAATTGCTACAGTAGACAATGTTACGCCACTCTCTTTTCCTTCAGCGATTAAGTCTTCATAATTTCCTGGCTGTGACTGTCCATCCGTTAATAAAATAATATGCTTTCGCTGTAGCTTTAAATCTGTTAAGTTCTCATAGGCCTTAGCAAGTGACCCATAAATCTCTGTCCCACCGCCTGGCGTTACAGACAAAATCGTATCCACAGCTTCTTCCTTATTTTCAAGTGGTCCTGTTTCGATAATTTCCCAAGGTTGATCATCAAAGGCAATGAAGCCGAGCGTATCTTCATCTCGCAACATTTCAACAGAACGAGCTGCCGCCTCCTTAGCGAGCTCCAGCTTCGCTCCTGACATACTACCAGAGCGGTCAAGCACGATAACCAGCCCTAATGAAGGCAATTGTTCCTTCCCTTTAATCTCCATTTCAACAGGTAGTAAAGTTTCGATTGGTGTTTTAAAATAGCCGCCCAAGCCAAAGCTATTTTCGCCACCAACCATCGTAAAGCCTACGCCAAAGTTTTTTACTGCCTGCTCTATCACATTCATTTTGGCCTCGCCCACTAGATGTCCTGGCACATTATCAAAAATAATAGCATTGTACTGTAGATAACTAGAAAGCTCATTTGGCAAACTTTGAGCATCTATAACATCAAAGGAGATGGATTTTCTCCCAAGAGCGGCTGCTACAGGTGATGCGCTATCATAACCGTTAACAATTAATAAATGTGGTTCACTCTGTACCATTGTAACGCTTGTTAGTTTATTATTTTCAAATATGGCATCCTGCTCTACCTGTACAACAGCTTCATACTTTACTAGACCCTCTGCTGTAGCTGTATGTTTATAGGTAAATACATTGGAGCCTTGTGCAAGCTCTACAGTCTCACGGTGAACAAGTTTGTCGTTTTCATATAATAGTAGCTCTCCTTTGCTAGCCGCTGTTGCATGAACTTCAGTAACTAATTGCTGCTGTTCACCCACATATGCAACCTGTGGGGTTACAAAGCTGTTCAGTGATACATCTGTAGAAACTGCTTGATGAAATGGAACAACATCAACGCTTATATTGGACCCTTTAAATTTCGAAGCAAACTCTAAGGCATTGCCTTTTGTTTCATTGCCATCTGTTAAAAGGACCAACCGTGTTGCCTTTTTTGAATTAACAATCCCTGAAGCAAGCTGTAGACTTTGTTCAATATTTGTTTGATCTGTTGCTCCTATGTTTGTAAACTTCGGCACTTCCTTTAATGACTTCGATAAAATCGCTTCTGTTTGCAGTGTTGATGAAAAAGAATAAATCCCTGCAAGCTGTTCATCCTTTTTCGACTGTAAACTTTCCTCTATAAATTTAACCATCTCACCGTCTGTGCCATTCATAGAAGCAGAACGGTCTACCATAAATAATATTTGTTCTTCCTTTATAGGTAATAAAATATAAGGACCTGCAAGCGCAAAAACTAAGCAGCTGACTGCTAGAATACGAATCCCTAGCACTGTTATATGGCTCTTTTTCAAGCGCTGACGCTCTCGCCAATAGGTCCAGCTAAAATACATAAATAATGGGAGTAAAAGCAACAATGCTAATGGCATATCAATTCGTAAATCCACGTCGTCGTTGCACCTCCCACTCTGTAACTAGTACAAATAAAATAAGAAGAATAAGCCAAGGTACAAGTGAAGCTTTCGCTATTTCTTCTTTGCCATTTTCTTGGAGCTCACCTAGTGTATAGCTTGTTCCTTTTGAGATGATACGCTCCTGTGCTTGAAGCTGGACAATGAAGCGCTTTTCTTCATTTTCTGAGCGTGCTGTATAGATTCCTGGCTTCATTGGAGCTGTTAATAAGCCATTCGAAATGGACGATAAAAACTGATCATCCTGCGAATATACACTCCAATCGCCCTGAGCCAAAGCAACTGCACGCTGCTCATTCGGCGTAAAAATACCAAGTGAACCAATCGATTCTGAAAGCTGCTGTTCCACACTCCACAAAAATAATGGAAATGAAGGGTGTAGGGGCCAATCTGTATCTGCAATATCAGCTAATATGACAAGATCACCTTTCGGAGTACGTTGTATAAAGGGATGATCTCCAACCGATGCAATTGTTTTATAGCCATCAAACCCAGGATATACAGCGCTAACATAAATATCTTTTAGCTCACTAAATGCAAACAATGCATCACTTGTTGTATTTACTTCGCCCTTTGCTTCAATTTTTTCGGCATCATCACGACCAAATAATACTATAGGTTTATCCATCTTTTCGAGCAGTGCTGTTTGGTTAGTTACTACAGTCGCTTCTTGATTATCAGCTATCTGTAAAGACGGAACAATCTTGACACTGCTATTAATTGTTTGAAAACCTTTTTGAATGAGTTGATGCATACTTTGATCGACCACTATTTTTGAGGTAGTCGTTTGTAGTAAAACAGTTTGCGAATTATCGACTGTATAATCATCATCTGCAGCAATGGTAGCCGTCATTGTATCCTCTAATGGTAAATCTTTAAAGGTTTTGGTCACAGCTTCTTTAGGAGGCAATGTAATATCTTCTGACACTACCTTATTATTCTCTGCATTTTGTAACAAAAGAGTGATCTTTTGCTCCAAATCAGTATCATTTTGTAGCTGCACCAATGCCATTGTCGATTGACCGTCTGTAGTTGCTGCAAAACGTGTAATCGCAACATTCTCTAAATCTTTAGCAGAGCCTTTTACAATCCATTTCACTGTATCTTTTTCCATTGGTAAGTGCTTTTTATCCAACACATCTGTAAATACATAAATGGATGTTGGTATATTACCAACAAAAGCCTGTGCCACATCAAGAGCCTTATTCATTTGTGCTGTTTCATAGGTTACTTCCAGCTCTTGAATCGCCTTTTCAATATCTTTAGTGTTTGTCACCTGCTGTAGTACAGCTTTCGGTGTATTGCCTGTTGTAATGAGCGTCACAGGTCTACCATTTAGTTGCCCCATCAAAGATAACATTTCTTTTTTATGTGCATCAAATGTTGACTGCTCTTTCCCCGCAAGCATTGTTGCAGACGTGTCCACAATAAAAATTGTCTGTGCACCTACAATCGTTGATTTTTTAACATAAGGGTTCATTAGGGCTAGTACCAATAAAAGAAGTGCTAGAAGTTGCAAAAAGAGCAAAGCATTTTTTTGTAGTTGCTTTAAGTATGGTGATACACGCGTTTCCTGCATAATTTCCGACCAAAAAAGTGTAGAAGATACGGTTTGATCGATATATTTTTTTCGAAAGAAATAATATAGTAGGACAATGACCGGGATGATGGCCGTCCAGCTAAAAAGTATTTGACTAAAGCCCAATACGGCTCACCTCACCTAATCCAATGTGCTTTTAATAATTGCTGAAAGATGGCATGCTGTAATCCATCCTCCACTTTAAGCTGTAATTTTCGAACACCAAAGCGTCGACAAATAGCTTCGAATTCTTCTTCATGTAATAAACGTCGTGCCATATATGCGTCTAAAACTTTAGAGGACATTGTAACGTTGACATCTTTGCCAGTCTCACGATCTAATAGGCGGACATCACCAGTGTAATTAGGAGAGAGCTCCTCCTCCGTGACAATTTGTAATAGACGGACATCCCCTGCATAGCGCGGCAATCTTCTTAACAGTTGCTCCCATTCCTCAATCGACTCTAGTCCATCTGTAACAATAAATAGCACTGTACTATCTTTGGGTAATGCTCTTAAAGCTCCCTGTGCAAAGCTTCCTGTGTAATCAGCTTCTTCTATTTCCGCTATGACTTGTAAAAAAGCGCGTCGATACATAGCGCCTTTACGGCGAAATGGCGGCTTCATCTCATCTTGTACAAAAGAAAAGGATAAACGATCGTCACGACCAAGCACCATTAAACCAAGAGAAGCAACAATTTGACGAGCAAATATCCATTTAGTGTCATCCCCCATGGATTTAGTGGTATCTAGCAAAATGTGAACACGCATCTCTTGTTCATCTAAAAATCTTTTTATAAAGTATTTATCCGTTCTTGCAAATACGTTCCAATCGACCTGCCGTACATCATCACCTAAATGATATTCACGAAAATCTGAGAAATCGAGTGATGCCCCGAAGCGCTGCGAACGGTGCGAGCCTTTATGCTGCCCTCGCAATTTGGAGGCCGTTGCCAATTGGAAGCGACTAATTTTCGCTAACCAATCTTCGGGTAATATTATTTTTTGTGTCACTTGCTAACACCTTGCTGTACTTTTTCTAAAATAACATCTATCACATCATCCGCTGTTTTTCCTGAAGCCTCCCCTTCATAATTCAACAGCATACGATGACGTAATACTGGCTTCGCTACAGATTTAATGTCTGCTACAGAAACATGAAAACGCCCATTCATGAGTGCTCTAGCCTTCGCTAGCTTTATTAAGCTTTGCAAACCACGCGGACCACTACCATACATTGCATATTGCTTGACCTCGTCTATGGCATCCACTCTTTCAGGATGTGTAGCAACAACTAGGTCCGTTGCAAATTCAAGCATTTCATCTGCAACCAGTATTTCCTTTACCATTTGCTGTGCCTCGATAAGTACCTCTGTATCCATTATTTTTTGCAAGCCTATTTCCTGAGCGCCTGTTGTACGCTTCATAATTTCCATTAGCTCACTTTTCTTAGGATATGGGACAAGTATTTTACATAGAAAACGGTCCATTTGCGCCTCAGGCAATGGATAGGTTCCCTCCATCTCAATCGGGTTTTGCGTAGCTAACACAAAAAAGGGCTTAGCCATCCTTTTTGTATCCCCTAAAATCGTAACCGTCTTTTCTCCCATAGCCTCAAGCAATGCACTTTGTGTTTTAGGTGTTGCACGGTTTATTTCATCCGCTAACACCATCTGACTAAAAATCGGACCTGGCTGGAATGTAAACTGCTGTTTACCGTCTGCTGTACGCTCAATCATACTTGTTCCAGTAATATCTGCTGGCATAAGATCAGGTGTAAATTGAATACGCGAAAACGATAAATCAAGTACCTCAGAAATCGTACGAATTAACATCGTTTTTCCTAAACCTGGTAACCCCTCTAACAATGCGTGACCATCAGCGAGCACCGCGTACAATGTATAATCGATTGCTTCCTCTTGACCGACAATAAAGCGATGAATTTCTTCCTTCACCTGCTGCAATTTCATACTCATTTCAACATACTGTTGCTCTGTAAATGCCATTTCTTTTCCTCCTACTGCGACTCTATTGACGTGAAATAAGATTGCACGACATTTTGTAAATCTTTTGGTAATTGTAGTCGTTCTGAGCTTTCAATATAGCTATCCTTATAGGACCCTATTACTTCGTCATATGGGCGAATGGTTCCCTTAGTTATTGGAACATTTCCTTGCTGCTCTGATACATGTGAACCATCTCCTAGCGCACCACCGTCCACTGATGTCTCACTTGAGCCTCCGATTCGTTTCGGTGTCGTTAATAAAGAGCGACTGCCCTGGCCCTTTCCTGCCCCTTGACCACCTGAACCAGAACCACCTTGACCAGAACCATTTCCTTGTCCCTGACCTTGCCCTTGTCCCTGACCTTGCCCCTGACCTTGACCTTGACCCTGACCTTGTCCCTGATTTTTATTTGAAGACTGTTGGGAATTGTTTTGAGAATTACTTTGGTTTTGCTGGCCTGCTTGCCCTTGTTGATTGCTTGACTGTGAATTCCCCGATGGATTTTGGCTCGAATTGGAATTACTTTGCTGACTGTTACTAGCATTATTGGCACTTGCAATAGCATTTTGCAATGTATTACTTGCTGGTTTCCCAAGCTTGCTCATCGCTGTTTGAGTAGCATTAGCATTTTGTGTTAGTTCTTGCTGCATTTGGGCAAGCTCCTTCAGCTGCTCCACATCTTCCTTCGATAAACCATTGCCTTCCGTGGCACCATCCTGGCTAGTCGTTTGCTTGTCCTTTAATTGCTGCTCCTTTAAAGCAAGCTCCTTTTGTTTTTTCACGACTTCCCGTAATGCTTCCTCAGCCGTTTCTGCCTCTTTTAACGTATTTTGTAAATCCTTTAACTGCTCTTTCACGTCTTTTGTTTGAGCCTTTTTCTCTATCTTGGCAACTTCCTTCTTAACGTCCTCGATAACAGCCTTTTCTTGTTCTACCTCAATGGCTTCCATTTGTGTGGCTGATGGAAACAAATACAGAACGGCCAGTACAACTGTCGACACAAATATTCCACTTAGTGCCTTTGGACGGAATAAATGTTTCTTTCTCGCTTTAAAATTTGTAAAGGATGTTTCAGCATTTTGTACCGCTTTTGTCAGCAATGATTGTATAAGTGGGTCCTTATCATCCTGGAAAGATAAGGCTGTCACTAATTCATTGTGTAAAAAATAATCATCCAATCTATGCAATGCGTCTTTTTCTTTCGCGCGCTTCCACCATATAAATATTCCTGCTGTTAGTACAATAACTATAAAGACAATTAGTGCTGTTTGTCTGTAAAATGGCCATACAAATAATCTGGAGACGAGGATAAGAGAAGCACTCGAAAGCAAAGCAAAAAACAGACCGTACTGTGCAATGGGAAAACTTCTTTCTACTGTTAAACTCGTCTTTGCACGTTGAATATATTTTCGTAATTGCTTACGACGCTCCATAAGGTTTCCTCCTCATCGGTTACTTTTCATGTTGGCACGTAATTTTTTAATAGCGATTGTTAGGCATACAACGATAATCAAGATATACGCTATTAAATAGGTAATCCAAACAGGTAATTTCACGCCTGAAAGTTCGCTAAGCGCATCTCCCATTTCTGGTGAAATAAGTGTTAACATCAATGCGCCTGGGTTAATGGACGCCCAGAAATAAGTCATATAGGATGTATTTGTGCCAATGTTGTTCCCCATTTGATGGAAGGCCATTGTTAAAAAGAAGAAAAATGCCGTAATGCCACCTAAAAAGATGATTGAGCCGTATGTTGCAATCATGGCAACGATTGTTCTTTTTGTAATGGTTGAAAACATTACCCCAATACTACCTATCGCAACTACTGTTACTAGGTAAAATAAAAATATTGAAATTAACTGAGATGGTGATACCCCGCCGAATAAAAATACTAAACTATATAATGGCAGCCCTGCGATTAGCATTAATACTAAAAATGCTACCGAAGAGAGTAGTTTGCCAATAATGATTTGTGTAGAACTTTGTGTTGTCGTTAGTAAAATATTTAATGTTTGCTTTTCCCTCTCACTACTAATGGCACCAGCAGTCAAGCTCGGTGTAATAAATAGAACAAGAGCCATCTGTAAAATAGTTAATACAGCAAACATCATAAAGCTTGTATCTGGTCTAAAGAATCCTCTACCGGTAAATCCAGTTGTTAATAGAAGGAATCCCGCTATAAAAATACATAGTACCGCTAAATAAAACATCAATCCTGAAAAGCTTTTAAAAGAACGGAAGCGTAACTTCAATTCTTTTACGAGCACAGGATTATAAAATCGTTCCATCATTGATTGTCCGCTCCCTTCGTAATCGCCATAAAGACATCCTCTAAATCTTTTTCCTCTTCACTTAATGCATATATAGGTAAATTCGTTAGCATTGCCTTTTTCAAGAGTGCTACTTGATCTGCATCCGTTCCCCGATAGTTAAAGGCTATTTCTAGGCGATTATCTATTACATCTATCGAGGAGACTAGAGGGTCCTCCTCTAGGAAAGCACGTACCTCATTTACTCGATCTGTAACCTTTATAACAATACGTTTCTCACCTTGTAGCTGAGCTTGGATGGAAGAGACATTGCCATGAGCAATAAGCTTACCATTGTCAATAACGCCAATTTCATCACACATTTCTGCAAGCTCAGGCAAAATATGTGAGGAGATTAATATCGTTTTGCCCATTGATTTTAGATTTCGTAAAATATCTCGCATTTCTACTCGAGCACGTGGATCTAACCCTGAGGCAGGCTCATCCAATATTAATACCTTTGGGTCATGGATAAGAGCTCGTGCTAGGCATAGACGTTGCTTCATTCCACGCGACAATAAATCTACATATTCAAAACGTTTACTTGTTAAATTCACAAGCTCAAGTAGCTGTGGAATAAGAACTTTCCGTTCAGCTACACCTATCCCATAGCTAGCACCATAAAAATCTAAGTATTCATCCACCTTTAATTGATCATACACACCAAAGAAATCTGGCATATAGCCAATTTGCTTTCGTACCTCTTTTGACTCTTTAATAACACTTTTTCCATTAATAAGTGCATCACCGGAAGTTGGAGACAACAGGGTTGCTAATATCGAGAAAGTAGTGGATTTCCCTGCTCCATTAGCACCTACAAATCCAAATACAACGCCTTCCTCTAAGGTTAGATTTAGATGATCTAAAGCTGTAAAGGAGCCATATCTTTTCGTCAAATCACGAATTTCAATCATTATTTCGCCACTCCCTTCAGCTCTACATCTGGTAATTTTGTTTGCTCACCTGTTTGATCTGGTCCAAATTTAATCTCCATAAGCAACTCGCCATTTTCATTGAAATACTTCGATATGTTGTCTGTGAACACTTGTTTTGTATCTACTAATGACTCATAATTTTTCGTTTCATTATTCCAAATCGATAATTGCATACGCTTAACATCCTTATTTGAGACAGTTAGTTCATTTAATGTTTGAACTGAACTCATAAAGTTATCTGGCATTGCGATGGATACCTCATATAATCCATCTGACATATACCAATTATTTAACTGCTCATCTATTTTATCGTAATATGCATTAGCGGACTGGGGATTTACTGAATACGAAAAGTTGTTGCGTTTCATCGTAAATGGCCCTGATAGCTCTACTTTGCCATCAAATGGCTGAATAAAATAAGAAATAGGTGACATTTTGGCACTTGTTTCAAGTTCCACACCAGCAATAACTTGTTCAGCCCATGCAGTTATAACAGGTTTCTTATCATTTTCTACAAGCGGAAGTGCTAAAGATTGCATCCGCTCAATTCGAAGTGGATTTACTTCTTCCTTCTTCGATGGATAATTATAATTGTAGTTCGTAAATGTAGACGGCTTTTGAAGAACAGTCGCCGTTATCTCTTTATCTACTTGAAGAGTTCCATTCGCTTCTATATCGCCAAGCTTAACTTCTTTAACACCAGAGATTAAGGTAACATCCTTTAAAGCAAACGGGAAATTATTCTTAATTGTCCCTGTTAATTTTTCATTTTTTAACGTTATATCGATATCCATTTTGCCAATATTTTGCGCTGCTGTTTTTCCTGCGAAGGACTGTACAGACCAATAGCTTAAATCGCGTAAAGTTAATGTGGAGCCATTTGCATTTTCTTTAATATAAGATGTTTCATGTAAATTTCCACTTGTTCCAGTGAAATTATTATTTCGACGAAGCGAAAATGCACTAGTATCCTTATCTGCATTCACAACAAAATCACCACTACGGTTTGTCAGTAGGGATTCCACATAATAGCCATTTAAACTACTATCTTCATTCACTTTAAAAAAGGCGGATTGCTGGATTTGAGGCTGTACAATTCGATCCTTCGCACCGAAAATGAACAAAACAATCGATAATACAACTGACATAATCGGAATTATCCACCATGCCTGTTCACGCTTGTCTATTTTCTTTAGGATAAAATATAAGATTGGTCCAATAATTAAAATATATAATATGATAACGATTAACATATAGCTAACTGATACTTCAAAGGATGGGAATAATTCATTTACATCACGCAGTTCATAAGACAGTTGATCCATTGTTGACTGCCCGCGCCCCATCATACCTTGCTGAGAAAGGCTTTGAATATCCAATAATTTTGCTGCTAATGTTGCATAGCCATCCATAGATGCAAGCGGCTGATCTCCTAATGAAAAGGCGGTTTGAATAATTTCTCCACTGCCAACCTTTTTCTTGGATGCTAGAAGGGTATTATTGTCTGTTAATACAGGTATACTCCCTTTACTTCCAGTTGCTTCAAAAACAGATATCGGTTGTGAAAAAATACCCCCACCTGATATTTTTGATAAGCTATCTGCGGAAACAGTTGTCAATTGCTGTGATAATGTAAGCGGTAAATCATCCTTAAAAATGCCAGCTGTTGCATTTACTTGATCACCAGCTCCCACTAACAATGTACCGCCATCCTGTACCCATTTAAATAAAGCCTGTTGTTGTTTTTCCGATAAATCGGCTATGGCAATCTCATCAATGACAATGATGTTCGCCATCGCTAAGCCTTGCGCATCTTCAGGCAATGTAAAATCTTTTATTTGCTTTAAATTAAAAACCTCAACATTGTTTTGAGCAGAAAATTGAGAAAGACGTAAAAATGCGGATAGGCGATCACTTTTATCTGTTAGCGTATAGATAAATACAGAAGAGGGATCTAAAAAGTTACCTTGTAGTCGTTTTGTTCCTTTATAAGCAACCTTTTTACCCTTTTCAATGCTTCCCTCATAAAAGGCAAATAATTCTGCATCAGAATAATCCCCTAAACCATCTAAATTAAAATCAAATGTTTTTTCTTCTCCTGCTGCAATATCAATCGGCAGTACTAGTGCGGATGCAGTTACATACGAGCTAGAGGCATTAATGACCATATCTCCCGAAAAATCTGCACCATTATTTTTTACTGTTACTTGAAGTGGCACTAGTGATTGATATTTTGCTTTCCCTGTAATTCCTACCTTAGCTTGTACCTCTAAAGTTGCAGCTGCTCTTGCCTGCTCCATAGGTAGGAGAAAGCTGATAACAAGCATAAATATAAATATGAGTGCCGTGATATTCGTTTTTTTCAAAAGCTCAACCCCTTTTTTGTCTGTAAATATCAATGGTTACATAATTATACGTTTAAAATTGAATTTTGTTCCATTTCTTATGACATCTTCATGAATATTCATAAACTCTTAAGAATTAAAAGGCAGTCCAGAAGTAATTCCGCTATTACTCTGGACTGCCTCCATATTTTCTATTTCAAGTAATCAAACAAGCATCGTGCATGATCCTGTATCACTTCGACGAAAGCCTCTACTTGCCTTAATTCGAATGAGGATTCATACCCTATTAACCATGTATCGCGCGTTAAGCCGAACTCTTTTTCATTATTTGTAAGGGCTATTTTATTAATACCATCATGATCATTTAAAGTAATGGAAGGTAAGATGGCATATCCTATTCCATCTAATGCCATTTGTTTACAGATTTCGATTTGATCAACCAAAATCTGTCTTCTTGGATTTGAAGCAAAATGCTGCTGCCACCATTGTTGAATTTCCTGATAATAATTGGAATCACTTTTAAATTGAATAAAAGGTCGCTCTGTAGACAGTACATCTTCAATTGTTTTTAATTCCTTATCAACTAAATAAAGGGTGTCTCGAAAAAGATGAATTTTTTCCCCCCTCCAATCAACCTGTCCACGAACAATCCCTACATGAGCTTCTCCTTCATAGAGTGCTTTCACAATTTCAGAGCTCCAACCAGTCATAAGCGAGATTTTGGCCTCAGGATATTTCTCTACAAAATCCTTCAATATTTTAGGGAGCCAGTTTTGGCCTACAATCGAAGCACAGGCAATTTTCAATGTCCCATTAACTTTTGTTGTCAATGATTGGATTGTTTCTAAAATCTCTTCTTTTTTACTTAGCATTTCTGTAGCATAGCCAATCACCATTTCTCCAGCAGGTGTTGCCGTTAATCCTTTTTGTGAACGAATAAATAGCTGCGCCCCCCAATCCTTTTCAATCGTTTGCAAGCGTTGAGAAAGCGCTGGTTGGGATAAAAATAGACGTTCTGCTGCCTTTCGCATATTGCGTTCCTCAGCTAATACTTTTAAGATTTCAGCTTCTGTCGCCATCAATCAGTAAACCTCCAATACAAGCAAAGAGGGTCTCATGATTTTCATCTGAGTCCCCCTCTTAACCTACTACTCTTTTAGATAAATATATTTTTTCAATTGCTTTAAAATCACACGTCTCGTTAAAATCCCTGCAAATGTACCTTCTTCATCCACAACACATAAAAAGGCATGATTAATCACTAAATCGAGAGCTCGCTGAAAAGTATCTGTTAACTTTAATACAGCAATATCTTTGTCCATAATTGTATCCACTTTAATATCAGGCAGCTTCTCATATTCAATATGTTCGAGTCCAAGTATGGATTCTGTAATCATCTTCATGCTTAGTAACCCTTGAAGCCGGTATTTCAAATCTAAAACAGGTATTGACGAATACCCTGTACGTGTAAGTACAAGGAGTGCATGCTCCGCACTATTCCCACTTTGTACATGTGCAACCTTTTCAGATGAAATAATAAAATCACTAATTGGCATTGCTAATAAGTCTTTGCTGTTAGTTGAAATCATGAACTTCTTCTCCTTTTCTGTCCTTACTATGCAGAACAGGGTGCTTCCTTTTTATCATATCATAACTTTTCCTTATATGACCACGACAAGGTAGAGAAGAGTTTTTAAAGAACCACGAATGATTTTATTGCTTTGAACTAAACTAAGACGTAAGTTGAAAAGAAAAAATCATAAAAAGGACCTTCATTCAGACATACATCTGAATGAAGATAACAGTTTTAATAGCCGGCCTGACTCCAGTAATAAAAAATCATGATCCCTAAGAAAAGTAAAAAAATGATATAGACCCATACAATGGGGTTTAGCATTGTTGCATACTCTTCAACCGTTTCTGAAATCGGTGTATCGTTTTCAGACTTCCGTTCAGAGGTCATTTTCGCAATCTTTAGTGTTGACACAAAAGAAATAACGGAAATGATTGTAATGGCAATAAGAGCCGGTATTAACCACATACCCATTGGCAAAACTCCTTTCTTTACCCTTAGTATGCGTCAATCCGACTCTTCATTATGCAACTTATTTTGTTTAGAATGGATATTGATTAAGCCATTGTCCACCATCAAGCGTCACACATTCACCATTCATATAGCTAGCTTTATCAGAAAGCATGAATGTTGCCAAGTCAGCAATTTCCTCAGGGGTTCCTGTACGCCCTAATGGTACAGAATCTAATGTACGAGAAGCTGCTGCCTCAGATTCCCAAAGCCTTTCTGCACCCCCTGTACGCTCAATTGGACCTGGCGCAATTGCATTCACTCGAATCCCGTACTGTTTCCCCCATTCAACAGCTAGTGTTCTCGTTAATGATAATACACCCGCTTTAGCAGCTGCTGAATGAATAACGCCAGCACCAGCATTCCACGCATAAGTTGCAACCATATTCAAAATGGCTCCTTTAATATTATGTTGAATCCAATACTTACCAACAACAGAAGAACAGAAGAATGTACCATTTAACACAATATCAACAACAGCCCTCCAGCCATTCGGTGATAAGTCTTCCGCGCGTACGATAAAATTGCCAGCAGCATTATTCACAAGTCCATCAACCTGTCCAAATTTTTCAATAGCAAATGCTAGCATCGCCTCTGCATGCTCTGGCACTCGTACATCCATTTGGAAGGTCTCAATTGAAGTGCCAGCCTCTAAAATAAAGTTCTTTGCCTCTGCTAAGCGTTCTTCATTCCGTCCTGTAATAACAACATTCGCTCCTTCGGCTACAAAGGTCTTAGCCATATAAAGTCCCATTCCACTTGATCCACCCGTAATAATAATTGTTTTCCCCTGCAACATACCATTTCCCCCTTCACAAAAATGAATGATGATTCATATTAATATTACTATATTTGCTCGTATATGTCATATTAATTCTGCAAAGATTCAAAAAATCAATATACCTTTTTTATCTTCTACATAAAAAAGAACCATTCAAGACTCTTGAATAGTTCTTTCGGCAGTTCAAAATTTACCATTTATCTATTTAAAGCTCCCTCAATCACTTGATTAACTAAAACTTATAATAATAGGCCTTTTTATAAAGCTCTCTTAGCTCTTCTTCTGTAGGTATTTTAGGATTATTTCCTGGGCTTCCACTAGCAATTGCATCAATGGTCATTTTGGGGATAGCCGCATAAAAGGCATCTTCCTCAATTCCCCAATGTTTTAAATTACCAATATTCATTTTTTTACACATCTCTTTAATAGAAATAATCGCTAAATCAGCGAGCTCTTCCTTCGTTAGTAATTTCTTATCTTTATTAAAAAATTCACCGAGGTCTGCGAGCTGATTAATGCAGGCATCCTTAGAAAACTCCAAAACTACTGGTAAAAGCATAGCATTTGATATTCCGTGTGGCACATGGAATAAAGCCCCAATTGGACGGGACATACCATGCACTAAAGCAACGGATGCATTAGAGAATGACAGGCCCGCCTGCAGGGAACCGAGTGACATGGCTTCTCGTGCATCAAGATCATCACCATGTTCATAAACCTTGAGTATATTATTGACGATTAATTCCATAGCTGATAATGCCAGGACATTCGAATAGGGATGAGCTAAGCGAGATAAATAGCTCTCAATCGCATGGCTCAATGCATCAATACCTGTCGCTGCTGTAATAGCAGGAGGAGAGGTAACCGTTAATACGGGATCAACAATAGCAATGGTTGGCATAAAAGCAGGTTGCTTAATCATCATTTTCACATCATTCTGTGTGTTAGTTATAACTGTTGCATCTGTCGCCTCAGAGCCAGTGCCTGCTGTTGTCGGAATTGCAATATGAGGAATAGGTGCCTGCTCTGCGATTTTTAGCATTTTCATATAATCCCCTATATAGCCACCATTTGTTGCCACCACAGCAATCGCTTTCCCTGTGTCGATACAGCTCCCACCACCAACCGAAATGATGACATCACAGCCTTCAGCTTGTAAAACATCCAGTCCTTCAGCAACATACGTATCCACTGGCTCTGTTGTTACACCAATGAATGATACCGCTTCCAATCCTTGTGCCTTTAAATAAGTTCGGCATTGGTTGACAAAGCCTAAACTGTCCATAATTGGATCGCTTATTATAAGTGCCTTGTTCCCCAACTTTTTTGCATACACCCCAACTTCCTCAAATGCGTCTCTGCCATAGACAATAGTTGCTGGCGAATGAACGGTAAAGATTGTTTTTGTTTGAATCATGGTGCTCCCTCCTAAGCTATTGTGCTGTATATCCACCATCTAAAATTAGTGCTTGCCCAGTGACACCCTTTGCCATATCACTCGCTAAATAAAGGGCAAGACCCGTAATTTCAGTTACATCGAGCAGACGTTTTTGAGGAACGAGGGGATAAAGCACTTGCTCCAATACTTCGGCTACTTCTATCCCCCTCGTTTTAGCTAAATCTGAAAATTGTTGACGTACTAAATCTGTATCCACATATCCTGGGCAAATCGCATTCACTGTTATTCCGTTAGTGGCAACCTCTAGCGCTGCCACTTTTGTTAGACCAATAACACCATGCTTTGCTGCATTATATCCAGCCTTACCTGCAAAACCAATAACACCATTAATAGAGGCCATATTAATAATACGTCCATAATTATTCTTTTTCATATGTGGTAATGCGTACTTCATGGCTACAAAAGGTGCAACTAGCATTACCTTCTGCATGGATTCGAAGATTTCTGTTGCGAAATCCTCAATTAGAGAAACATGTTGAAACCCAGCATTATTTACTAAAATATCTATAGTCTCAAATTTCTTAACAGTAAAAGCAATCGCATCGCAAATTGCCTGTTCATCTGTTACATCACATGTGTAGGCTGTTAGTTGAGGATTTTGTTGGATTGCCTCTTGTAAAAGATCTTTATTCTTATCAGTAATGACCACATGCGCACCTTGTACAGCAAATGCTTGAGCAATGGCAAGACCAATGCCACGAGCTGCACCTGTAATAAATACAGTTTTTTCTTTCAAACATAGCCCCTCCCATTCTTGTACTAGTCATTATTGCTTGGAAACGCAAATGTAGAAGCTGATGTAGTATGACCAGTCATCCAACGCTCTGAAATTGTTTTTGTTTTTGTAAAGAAGCGTGCCTGATCTGGTCCAAACATATGTCCTTCACCAAAACGAGAACCTTTAAATCCAGCAAAATTATGATATCCAACTGGGATTGGAATAGGTACATTTACACCAACCATTCCAACATCTATTTCTGTTGTAAACTTACGTGCTGCAAGTCCATCATTGGTAAAAATTGTTACACCGTTCCCAAGCTCATGTTGATTAATAAGTTGGATAGCTTCCTCTAAAGAATCAACACGTACAACATTACGAGCTGGGCCGAATATTTCTTGTTCATAAATTTCCATCCCTGGTTTTACATTATCGAACAATGTTGGGCCAACAAAAAAACCTTTCGATTCTTTTACAATATCAAGATCTCGGCCATCACAAACAACTGTCGCACCCTCAGCTTCTCCTCGATTAATCGCAGCAATTATTGCTTCTTTCGATTGCTGTGAAATAACTGGACCGAAATCTGTTTCTGCGTTTGTATAGGATCCAACTTTTAAGTTGGCGATTTTTTCCTTTAAAATTCCGACAAGTTTATCTGCCGTATCCTTTCCAACAGGCATAATCGTTGAGATAGCCATACAACGTTGAGAAGCCGCTCCATATGCTGCGCCAATAAAGGCGTTAGCAACCTGCTCAAGATCAGCATCTGGCATAACAACCATATTATTTTTACCACCACCTAGTGCGGTCACTCTTTTTCCGTATTTGGCACCCATTTCATAGATGTACTTAGCAACTGGTGTTGATCCAACAAAAGAGATTGCCTGTACAGCCGGATTTTCTAATAGTTCATTAACCGCATCTTTATCGCCATTTACCACAGTCCATATCCCGTCAGGTAATCCAGCTTTTTTCCACAGTTTACTTACATATAAGGAAGTCATTGGAACACGTTCAGATGCTTTTAACACAACAGCATTTCCAACAGCAACAGCCATACTTGTTTGTGCTAAAGGCACCATAATTGGAAAATTAAAAGGTGAAATAGCTGCCACTACACCTAAAGGGTACTTTGCTGAATAAGCATTAATTTCGCCACCAACATTTACGGAATACTCCCCCTTCATTAGGTGTGGCGCACCGATGGCTAAATCAATGGACTCCAAACCACGTGTAATTTCCCCCTTGGCATCTTCCAAAGTTTTACCGCTCTCTGTACAAATAATTTGCAACAGCTCCTCAATATTTTCAGTAATAAGGTTGCGGAACTTTAGCACAATCTCAGCACGTTTAGACACTGACATATCTCGCCATTGCGGAAATGCTGCTTGTGCCTTTTCAATAGCCCCTCGTGTTTCCTCAGCTGTCGCTAGTGGTACCTTAGCAATTACATCACCAGTTGTTGGATTGAATACTGAACCAAAACGACCACTTTTCCCATCAACTAGCTCCCCACCAATAAAATGCGTTAATGTTTTAACCTCTTGTACTGTTGTCATATTGTTGTCCTCCTTTAAATCGTTTAATTTTACATGCTTCAATAGCAAGATATTATCCAATTATTTCGTAGCGGTCTTTTCGTCAGATGCTTTCCGACTATTTTGAAAATTTAATAGCTATTGCTTCTTAAAGTAAATTTTTTTCGCCTACTATTGTGAGTTAAAAGTAATTCGCAGATTGAAAGACTATCTACACAATTGGATACTTTTCATAACAATAATCACTCTTTCTGCAATATATTTTATTGTTCATATACTAGGCACTAGTCAATTCTAGCGATTTATCGTAACATGAATAACAAGATATATTAGATGACCAAAGTCATTGACTGCGGTCAATTAAATCATAATCAAATAAATCCCATTCCGTCAATTATAAATTTAATATTTCTGATATTTTAGACGGAAATTTTTTTTTCGGAGGATGTGCAAGAAGCTATGGAAACACTAACTAATAGAAAAAAAAAAGCATTGGAAACAAGAGAGAGGCTATTAAAAACTTCTTTAGAGCTCTTTAATAAACATGGGTTTGAGCACGTCTCCATTGATCAAATAACAAAGGCATGTCATGTATCAAAAGGAACATTTTACACGCATTTCCCCTCTAAATACGATGTGATTTTAGAAAAATTTAAAGAACTCGATAGTTTTTATAGTACTGTAGAGAAGACCATTAACCACTCCTTACCAGCAAGTGAAAAAATATTAATATTGTATCAAGAACAAATGAACTATTTAACAAATGTTGTAGGTAAAGATTTGCTACGGACGGTATATACTGCTGCGATGACAAATCAAGTGGAACAAGACCATTATTTAATCAGTCCACAACGAAAAATTTTTCAAATTATCAATTCATATATTGTGGAAGGAGTTCAGCAAGGGGAATTCCGACAAGATTTACAAGTAACACAAATGCAGACAATTATTCAGCGCTGTATGCGGGCAAATGTCTATGATTGGTTAATTCATAATGAAGATTTTGATTTAGCTACCCAGATGGCACTATTCACAGCTATCGTATTGGATGGAATGAAATTAAAAAACAAATAATCATCTATAGCTGTCTTATTAATGTTCGAGTGTCTCTGGACTTCAGTTTCGCTCGGGCTTCCCACTTTTTCGCTCGGCTCACCCACTTTTCTGCTCAGCCTCCACTCTTTTTCGCTCGGCTCCCCCTCTTTTCTGCTCCGCCTCCACTCTTTTTTTCGCTCAGCTCACCCACTCTTCTGCTCAGCCTCCACTCTTTTTCGCTCGGCTCGCCCACTTTTCTGCTCCGCCACACTCTTTTTCGCTCGGCTCACCCACTTTTCTGCTCCGCCACACTCTTTTTCGCTCGGCTCGCCCACTTTTCTGCTCCGCCTCCACTCTTTTTCGCTCAGCTCACCCGCTTTTCTGCTCACCCCCATTCTTTTTCATTCAATTCTCTTCTTCCATAATCCTAGAAAAAAATAGTAGCACTTCACAATTCATGAAGTGCTACTTAATGATCATTATTAACTTACAAAATATTGTTCAACTATGGTTTCTACAGGTAAAGGCTTGTTATATAAGTAGCCTTGCCCTTTTTGGCATCGATGGCGTTTGAGGAAATCAACTTGGGAGGGTTCCTCGATTCCTTCTGCAACGACCTCTAAGCCTAAATTATGAGACATTGAAATAATGGCCTTGATAATGGCCTCGTTCTTATCATCTTTGGCAATGTCTGCAATAAATGATTGGTCAATTTTTATAATATCAATCGGATAGCGCTTTAAATAACTTAAAGAGGAATAGCCAGTACCAAAATCATCAACTGATACATAGACACCTAATTGCTTCAATTCCGTTAAAATAGAAAATGTTTCATGAACATTGGTCATGGAGCTTTCCGTAATTTCTACTTCGAGTAATTTAGGCGGGACATTGTATTTTTTTAAGGCTTCCTCAATCTTTCGAGCAAAATTTTCTTTTCTAAATTGCTTTGGTGAGATATTCACAGCAATTCGTACCGGACGATAGCCTTTCATTTGCCACTCCTTTTGATAGCGGCATACCTCATCAATTATCCAATCGCCAATCTCAATGATTAAGCCTGATGCCTCTGCAATGGGTATAAATTGTGCAGGTGATACAAAGCCAAATTTACGATTATTCCACCGTAACAATGCCTCAAAACTATTGATACTATTATTCGTTAAATCCATTTGTGGCTGTAAATGAATACTTAGCTCATTAAATTCGATAGCACGTCTTAAGTGCGCTTCCATTAATGCCTCGTTAGGAAAAACAGTTATCATATCTTCTCGGTAGTAACGATAGTGTGAACGTCCATGCTCTTTTACAGAAAATAAGGCTTTATCTGCTTTACGGACTAGAGTCTCTAAATCCTTGCCATCCGCTGGGCTAAGGGAAATACCGATGGATACACTAATAAAATATTCCTGTCCATCAATCATAAACGGCTGTTTAAGAGCATCTAATATAGCATTTGCTGTTTTTTCTATTTTATTGATGGTTGCATCTTTTAGAACAAAAATAAATTCATCACTGTTATAGCGATAAAGAGAGCACTTTGAGTAGCACAGTTCACGAAGTCTATGACTAAACATACGCATCAGCTCATCTCCCTTACTTTCACCAAGGGATTCATTAAATTTTTTAAAGCGATCAATATCTACTAAAATAAGTGCAGCTTGTTTATTTTCATGCTTTTTATCATTTAAATGATGCAGCCAATGCTCTTTAAATGCTTTACGGTTCCAAATACCCGTTAACTCATCCATTAATGCTAGGTAATAAAAAGATTCTTGATCATTCATAAAGCTATTGGCATCTTTTACAAATAAATGTACACCAATAATTTCACCATTAAAGTAGGTTGGATGAGTCTTTAAATAAAAAGGTTCATTACTTAGCAATTGGTCTTTAAGCAAGCATTTAGGCATACCAAAAGCAGAACCCTCAACAGTTTTTGCAAATAATAATTTGAATTCATCGATATACTTACTTTCTAATAATGAAAAAATATTTCGTCCTACCAGGTTGTGATGTCCACTTGATAAGAGAGTAGTGGCAGCAAAGTTCTGATGTACAATACGACCTTGAACATCAGTTGTTAACACAGGACTCACATATTGTTCCACAAATTGCAAATAAGGCGCCACATCATTATGTGTCTCACGTAAAATAACTGCCACAACTGATTTTTCTAGATGCTGTACATTGACAATAAATGTTTTTACTTTGCTCCCTGTACAAATCTCTAGTTTTAGATCCATGTTTAGTTCCTGCTGTAATATTTCCGATATTTGCAGCCAGCATTGCTCTGGAAAAAATTGCTCGGCATTGGTGGCATTCACATCCTGTAGCTCAATAAATGATGGTAGTTTATCGTTAAAATTAACGACTTCAAACGCTTTTGTATCAACTTTTCTCAAACATACAACTGCATCAAAAGGATTAAGCTGTATGACTTGTTGATAGTCTGCAAATGGCGCTACACTCTCTTTATATTTTTCCATTATATCCCTCACTAAGTAGCGTGTTTGCTTTATTCTTCGTCTAGCGTAGGCTTTAGTGCATCCTTTAAGAACATTTCTTGACTATTAATAGGATCTTCACTTCGATCAAACTCTTTGTAATGATATTTGCCATTAGAATCTTGAATACGAGCTTTGGCTGTATCTTCAAGTTGTGCATTCATGATGTTAATAATACGAGCTTTTGCTTCACTTGCATATACAGGGAATAAAATTTCTACACGTTTAATCATATTGCGTGTCATCATGTCCGCTGAAGATAAATAGACTTTGTTTTCCCCATTATGATGGAACCAATAAATACGAGAATGTTCAAGGAAACGGCCAACAATACTAGTTACAGTGATATTGTCACTAATGCCAGGAATACCTGGTCTAATACAACAAATGCCACGAATAATCAGCTCTACTTTGACACCTGCAATGGATGCCTCATATAGCTTCATCATTAAATCTTTATCTGTTAGTGAATTCATTTTTGCACGAATAAAACCATTCCCATACTTCTTATGACACGCTATTTCCTCGTCCATCAAACGAATAAATTCATCTCGAATATCGAACGGTGCCACAACTAAATGATTAAAAGTAGGCTTCTCTGTATAACCGCTTAAATAGTTAAAGAAGTTAGTGGCGTCAATACCAAATTCCTTATCTGACGTTATTATGCCCATATCTGTATAGATTTTTGCAGTGGCATCATTATAATTTCCTGTACCTAGATGTACGAAGCGTTCAATTTTTCCGTTACTCCGACTTACAACAAGCGTTATTTTAGAGTGTGTTTTTAAATTGTTCATACCATATATAACAAGACAACCAGCCTGTTCAAGTTGCTTTGCCCAATGCACATTATTTTCCTCATCAAAGCGAGCCTTTAATTCAACTAAAACCGTTACTTGCTTGCCATTTTCAGCTGCCAGCTTTAATGCCTGTATAATCGGGGAATTCCCACTTACTCGATACAATGTTTGTTTAATAGCCAATACATTCGGATTTAGTGCCGCTTCTGAGATAAAATCGACAATAGGAGCAAAGGACTCATATGGATGGTGGAAAAAGATATCCTGCTGCAGTGCCTTTTCAAAAATATTTTCATCAGATTGTAAATCTAAAGGAGGCTGCGGAATAAAGCTCTCATATTCTAAATGCTCTCTACCAACTGATATGCCCTTTACAAAAGAGAACATAAATGTTAAATCTAATGGTCCGTCAATATGAAAGACATCTGATTCCTCAATTTCAAATTCATCTAGTAGATAATTGAGAACTTCCTCATTCATTTCACCTTCACGTACTTCAAGACGACTTCCAACGCCCCATTTACGCTTTTTCAGCTCTTTCTCAATTTCAACCAGTAAATCCCTTGCTCCTTCTTCATGAATGGTTAAATCGGCATTACGTGTTAATCGGAAAGCTTGTGCTGATTTAACACTATAGCCATAAAAGAGCTTTTCTATATGGGCTACTATCACGTCTTCTAGAAGGACAACGACTGATTCTCCTTCTGCAGAAGGAACTTTAATATAACGATCTAATACAGATGGTACCTGTACAATCGCTACTCTTTCACGACTTTCTAGGTCTGTCTCATCCTGCTCTAATAATACAAGTAAATTTAATGTTTTACCGAGCAATGTCGGGAAAGGACGATAGGCATCTACTGCAACAGGTGTCAGCACAGGGAAGATTGTTTCTGTAAACATTTCATTGATAAATGCTTTTTGTGTACTATTTAAATCTTTGATGTCTGCTATATGTACATTATGTTGGGGTAATAAATCATAGATTAAATGTCTGTATACTTCTGTTTGGCGACGCACTAATGCCTGAGTACGCTCTGCAATTTTGGCAAGCTGCTCTTTTGGTGTTAAACCAGACTTATTTTCTGCCTTATGGAAACCTGCACGTACCTGATCCTGTAAACCTGCTACGCGAACCATGAAAAACTCATCTAAATTCGAGCTAAAAATTGCTAAAAACTTTAGACGTTCTAGCAGAGGATTATTAACATCCTCTGCTTCTTCTAAAACTCGTTCATTGAAGGCAAGCCAGCTTAATTCACGATTATTATAATATTGAGGCTTGGCAATTTCCTCTAATAATCGACTTTGTGTTTCTGAAACTTCCTCGTCTAGCTGATTATTCGTCAATTCAGTTGTCATCATTAATCAACCCTTCTTCAATAAAGTTTATTTTTATCGGTATCTTTAATGCACGTTCAAGATGCTTCTTATGCCGATTTGCTTGATATTTTTCAGCAGCAGCATGATTTTTCACGTATATACCGAGCTGTACATAATCCTCTTCATTGTGCATTTCAATAGCATGTACTATTTTTCTTTTAGAGACATTTAAAGCATAAATAAATTTTAATAGTGCTCCGAAGTCTCGTATTTTCCGGTATTCTTCACGCCCTAGCCAGTCTTCAAATGGAGCTGCAAATCGCTGGTAATAATCTCGATTTTTATAAGAAGCCAGCAGTGCTAATTTCACGCGTTCCTTGTGATTTAATCCATCTATAGATTGGTTTGCTAGTAAATAAAAAGTATGCTGACTTGCAGAGCTTAACTCAATATATTCGCCAATATTGAATACTTTCGCCGCTTTCGTCAATAATTGCAAATCATTTGGATTATATTGTAAATATTTCAAATGACAGCACTCACGATATAATTGATCACCTAAATGCATTAAATAGTCGACCTCGTCTTCAGTTCGACCATACTGACGTGCTAATCTTCTAGCGTTTCCCTCAAATACATTGTATTTATCGTAGGCACTCGGATCCGTCTGTAATATGCGTTGGATAATAAGCCCCTCACGTAAGCCCTTTTTCGTTAGTTGGAACACATCACTTCCAACAACCTCCATTAGAACGCGAAAAACTTCTAAAGCAGGGACAATGATATCGGCTCGATCTGCAGAAAGTCCGTCTAATTGTTTCAGATCATTAAAACTCAAATCTCCTAAAAATACACTAAGGTCATCTAAATTTCCCTTCGACATTTCATAGCCATGGACACTTGCAATCGGATAGTCGCACTTTTGTTGATGAATTTGAGCAATATTTCGTGCACTTCCACCAATAGCGATAATCGGTAATCCGACGTTTTGAATCCATGAAAGTGTTTTAAATTGCCCTTTGATAAATGCAATGAGCTCTTTTTTTTCACTGCTATTAATGATGTCACCTTTAACAAAGCGCTGCTTTAAAGACACTGTACCGAATGGAAAACTGAAAGACTTCTGAAGTTCTTTGTTTTCAAATAGTGTAATTTCAGTACTCCCACCGCCAATGTCAATGGTTACAGCAGATTTAGTCCCCATTGAATGAGCTACTGCAACAAAGCCAAAGTAAGCCTCTTCTTCCTCAGATAAAAGGTCTATTTGTATGCCTGTGACTGCCTTCATTCGATCAATAATTTCAGCTCTGTTAGTTGCTTGACGTATGGCCGCTGTTGCGGCAGCTTTAACATCAGTCACTTCAAAATCGTCTAGCATTGCTTTAAATGTTAGTAATGTTTCAGTCAATACTTGTATGCCTTCCTCAGACATTTCTCCAGAGGGTTGTAAGAATGTACGTAAACGTGCAACTGTTTTAATATTTCCAAGTTCACGAAGTCCCTCTTCTTTATCGTATAGATACAATACTAATCGAATGGTGTTAGAACCAATATCGATAATCGCCGTTTTTAACTCATTCAAATAATCACTTCCTTAATGCCTACATGCAAATGCACAGTCTTATTTTGTTCTTGGCACATTTATCTATACAAAAAAGTCGGACTCCCTTGCTAGGCATCCGACTTTCTTTCAGTTATTAATGATACGTTCAGGATACCCATTATTAATATTGTGAAGTACCTTTTCAACTCTATCCAATATTGACAGTAAATCTATAAAATCAGCTGGTCTACGCGTAAAATAAGCTCAGCAATTTCTGGTTTACTGATTTGATCCTCTGCTCCTACTTTATCACCTTTATGGCGAAGATCGTCTGTAATTAAGCTTGAGAAGATAATGACAGGGAGCTTTTGAAGATCTGGATGTTCCTTGATTTTTCTTGTTAAATGATGCCCATCCATTTGTGGCATTTCAATATCAGTCACCACTAATTGAACATGCTCGGATACATCGCCTCCACCTTTAACAATGGATTCTAAGTACTCATAGGCATCACGGCCATTTTCGAAAAATTCGACATTAACATAGCCTGCTTCGTTCATCGTATCAAATAATAATTTACGTAATAACGGTGAGTCTTCAGCAATCAAAATACGTTTTTCAGAGCGCTCACGTTGACCAAGCTTTTTAACAGATTCTACACTAATACCTGAATCTGGATTAATGTCCACCATAATTTTTTCGAAATCTAGCAGCAGAATCATTTGCTCATTTTGTTTAATAACACCAATTACTTGTGAGGTACCACCTTGATACATATCTGATGGCTTCTCAATTTGATTCCATGAAATTCGATGAATCTGTGTAACATTATCGACATGGAATACAACACGTTGTTTATTAAATTCTGCAACAATATATTTTTGTTGAGGATTGCGCTCTGAATGTTGAATACCTAAAACACGAAGCATATCAACTACTGGTAATACCTCACCTCGTAATTGAATAATCCCCTCTACATGCGGGTGCGCGTGTGGAATAAATGTTACTGGAATCGGTTGAATAATTTCTTTTACTTTAATAACGTTTATACCGAATTTATTGGTAGCCACTTCAAATTCAACGATTTCTAGCTCATTTGTGCCACTTTCTAATAATATACCTTTTTGTTCCAAAGCAACCCCGCTCCTTTCTGTTCAACTTCTTTTTATAATTCAATTGTATCATAGGCAATACATTTCTCCTACTTGCTATTTCCATTTTTATCATGAACTTTTAAATGTACAAATAGACCGATCACCGTCATTACAATTAATGTGGAGAGTGCTACTCTACTTGCTAGAGTGCCATAATCTTTCATCCATAATGTAACTGTCCCATAGACTACTGGTCCAATGATGGAGGATACTTTACCTGAAAATGCAAACAACCCAAAAAATTGCCCACGTTTTTCATCTGGTGAAAGTTCAATAATATAGGTTCTTGAAGTTACCCACATCGACCCTAGTGAAATGCCAAACATGCTTCCTGCAATCCAGAACATCCACTGCTCTGTCGCAAATACAGCGAATGTTAGAGCAATAATCATTAATAATGCCACTAATGTAATTGCTCGCTTAGCACCAACTGCTTTTGTAATGTAGCCAAATGCAAGTGAGCCAATAATTGTCGACACAGTAGATACTAAATAAAGGACAATAAATTGACCTGATGTAAATCCTACAATTGTTTTGGCATAAACCGCCATCATCGCAATAGTTGTAGCAATAGCATCATTTAAAAAGAAATACGCAATCATAAAAGTAAAAATGGCTTTGTATTGCTTCATATCCTTAAATGTTTGAGCAATTTCTTTATAGCCATCTAAGAATTTTATTGATTTACGCTGCGCCTTAGGAATTGGTGTATCTTTATTAATAAAAAATAATGGCAATGAAAACAGTAAGTATAAAATAGCTGTTGGTATAAATGCGCGATGAAAATCTGAATTTCCAACATATAAATAAACCAGTAAGCCAAAAATGGTACCTAAATAGCCAATCGCTACACCATATCCAGAAATAAGGGGCATTTCCTCTTTTGTCCCTAAATCACCCATCATAGAATCATAAAATACAAGACTTGAATTAAAGAAGAATTTAGCTATAACAAAGCTGACCACCACTAAGAACAAGCTCAAAGGTACACCTGAAAATGTGGTTGTTGTTTGCAAATCCGCAAAAATGCCCATCATAAAAGTAAAGAAAATTGATATAGATGCAAACCAAACGATAAATCGTTTTTTATATCCTGTTTGATCAATCCATACACCGAATAATGGCGAAAAGACAACAAGGAAAAAACTGGCGACGGCATTGGCATATGAAATAAAAGTACTCGCCACTTGCTGCCTCACTTCATTGGTTCCTAAGACTTCATCCATGTAGAATGGAAAAAATACAGTGTTTATATTGGAGGAAAAAATCGTATTAGCAAAGTCATAAAATGCCCAAGATAAAATGGGTAGTGATAGGTACAATGCCAATTGATTTCGATGCTGTGTTTCACCATGTTGGCTTTGTCTCATAAAACCCCTCCTCTTCTCTCTTATATTAGTAAATTAATTCCCCTTTGCGATAAAAAATACCTTTTATTTAAAGAAAAATAACACGTCTTTACATGCTATTTACAAAAAAGAAGTCACCTCATAAGCTTTTTGAGATGACTTCTTTTCATGTAAAGCTAGAAAGCAGCACAACATCTGTAAGGACTTCCATAAGGGTTGGGAGTCGAAACTCGGTGCAATTCCCATCCAAGTGACTTTTTTAACTATAATATATATTCAAAATTACGACACTGTAAATGATAATAAACGCTAAGTTCACGATAACACAAACTATATTTAAGCGCCATGTGTGATGCCAAAAAACACTAAAAAGCCATGCTATGATAAGGTTAGCTATAACACTTGCACTATGCGTATATACCAATTCTAGCATATTTGGTCACCGTGGCATTGCGATTCTAATAAGGGTCATCCATAAATGAAGTAGGTTAACATTCCATCAATTTCGCCTTGGCGTAATTGCGTCCGGATTTTGAATTGTGCCCAGGCCTGCACGAGGCAGGTCAGTTAGCCATTTTCGCAGGATGCGAAGGTTTTAGGCTAACATCCTTTTATTCATTCCTTTAAAAATCCGTGACACATGCAAAACCCTATCTGCTAGCAAAAAGAATACCCAAGCCCCTCGCTTGGATATTCATTCCACTATTCTTCGATATTTACCCACATGGAAGACCATTGCTCAATTGCCTGAAGAACAGGCGCAAGTGCATGTCCTTTTTCTGTTAGCTCATATTCAATCACTACTGGTGTTGAAGGAATAACTGTCCGTGTCACAATTTGCTCAATCTCTAATTCTTTTAATCGTTCCGTTAACACCCTGCTGCTAATTCCTAGCTGATTTTTGATAGCTGAGTACCTTTTAGGTCCTTCTAATAACTGATAAATAAGCAGGGTGTTCCAGCGATGATTCAATATGGTTAGCGCCTTTTCAAAGCGTGGACAAATTTTTTTTTGCTCCAATCTACTTGCCTCCATCGTCATCTTTTCTTATTTAACAGTATATCATTTTTTCAAAAATCAGTTTTAAAAAATAAAACTTAGTTACTTGACAAAAGTTGTTTTTAAAAATAAACTAAGTTACGAAATGTAAGTGAAAGGAGATAGTTAAAAAATGCAAAATATTGGATCAACTATTTTACGTGTCGTACTCGGCATTATTTTTGCAGTTCATGGATATCAAAAATTTCAGGGTGGTATTAGCTTTACAGCTGATTATTTTAGTTCCCTAGGAATTCCTGGCTTTATGGCTTATGTTGTAGCTATCATCGAATTAGTGGGTGGAGCTGCGATTATTTTAGGCCTAGGTACAAGACTTTTTGGTGCTTTATTAACTGCAACAATGGTAGTGGCTATTTTTACAGCGAAGCTTAGTGTTGGTTTTATCGGAGAGAATGGATTGGCAGGCTATGAATTAGACCTAGCTTTAGGTGCCATTGCTTTATACTTTGCGCTTGCTGGGGCTTCTAGCTTCTCTTTAGATGCAAAGCTTTTTGAAAAAGAGTAATGTTATCCGCAGCTTTCTATTTTCTGTGTGGTAGTGAGCAGCATTATAAGAAGAAAACCCGAAGTATCCCTTACTATAAGGTTATACTTCGGGTTCAGTATTATATTATAGATAAGCTTTTAAAAGCGCCTGCGTACCATTCTCGCCATAGCCCTCTTCAATAAGCTTCTCATACATTTCATAGGCAAGTGTTAAACCTGGTAACGATATCCCCATTTTTTTAGATTCATCTAAAGCAATTTTCATGTCCTTGACAAAATGTTTAATATAAAAACCAGGTGCGTAGTCATCTTTAATCATACGAGGTGCTAAATTACTTAAAGACCAGGATCCAGCAGCACCAGACACAATCGATTGTAATACTGTTGATAAATCAAGTCCGGCCTTTAAACCGTAAGCCAATGATTCACATACACCAATCATCCCAGAAGCAATAACGATCTGATTACACATTTTAGCATGCTGTCCTGCACCGGCTTCACCTTGATAAACAATATTCTCACCAAAATGCTTCATGACTACTAATACTTTATCGAATGTAGCCTTGCTACCACCAACCATAATGGATAATGTACCATTTTGAGCACCAATATCTCCTCCAGAAACAGGTGCATCTAACGCTTCTACCTCAAGCTCTTGAGCATGGTTAAAAATTTTCTTTGCTAATGTCGGCTCTGAAGTAGTCATATCAATCAAAATATTGCCTGTTTCAGCAGATTGAAATAATCCATTGTCTCCAAAATATACTTCCTCTACATCTGAAGGATATCCAACCATTGTGAAAGCTATATCCTTATTTTTAAATGCCTCTGCTGGTGAGCTAGCCCAAGTTGCACCTAATGCCACAAGTGGTTCAGCTTTTTCTTTAGTTCTAGTGTAAACCGTTACTTCATGACCATTGTGTAATAAATGCTTAACAATACTAGCGCCCATAACGCCTGTACCAATAAATGCAATACGTTCTTTTCCCATATGTAGCGACTCCTTCATTATCTATGCTAGCCACCAATTGAAAACCAATGATTAGCACTTATTATTATGTTTTCAGTGTAGTGGAATAAGTGCAATAATTCAAACTCTTCTTATATGACTTGTTCTAAAAAATCATGGTTGAGCATATATACGAATAAATCAATTTCGCCTTGGCGAGGCTTTATCTTCATTCAGTAGGTGTTTGACTGAAAAGGAACCAAAACCTCATTCATCTCACCACCTATAGAGGTGAAAGTCTTCTGCTGAATGAAGATAAAAAAGAGAGCAAGTGATTGGGGTATCACTGCTCTAAAGGGGGAAATGAGAATGTTGCTGTGTTCAATTTAAGTATTCCCCATTAAATGTTTTTTAAACATCATTTTTAAAGTTTATACTCTGAATACTGGAACATTCTTTTATTCTTCTTGATCTTCTTCTTCCTCAAATACTGTCTGTCTATAATAAGTGTTCATTAACTGATCTAATCTGCGACTCAGTTGAATGGTTTTTGCATTTTGTAACCCGTTTTCTACACCTGAGCGAATCATCATCTCACGAGTTTGTTCCATTTGTTTCAAGAGTAGATTGACCATTCATACAACCCTCCACATACAAATAATCATACCATTATTATACATTTATATTTCATTTCTTACAGCATTAACTTCCGACAATGTTCGACAAATTAACTTCTAGGAATTTCCTGATAAGTGTAAATCACTAGCCCATTTTGTTTGGCCTCACCACGAAAGTGTTTAAATAAAGGATGTTTTACCAGTACTTCTCTAAATTCATAAAATTGTTCCTTATCAATTTCTATACTGTTAATTTCCCCATTTTGTAATTGTTTAAGCATATTTTCGTATTTTTCCATTTATTACATTCCTTTCTTCTTAATCATTTTGTGTATTAAATTATGAATTATTCAAAAAAAGCTTTACGTTTCCCTTTTTTTATTGCAAACTGTATATTATTAGTCGATGAAGGAGCTGACTGTCTGTGAAAATAGCTGAAGTTGGAAATATTATCGAGTTTAAAAATGGTCTGCAAGGTATTGTTGAAAAGGTTAATGAAAATTCGGTAATTGTAGATTTAACATACATGGAGAACTTCGATACTTTAGAGATTGAAGAGAAAACAGTTGTCAATCATAAACGATACAAAATTTTATATACTAATGAAGCTTAATAGTCTGAATAGTCCCTATTTGTCTTTATAGATGATACGGGACTTTTTTTTTGATAAAATTAAAGCATGGAGGTCGAATTATGCTTACAAATTCGAAACAAACAATATTATTTCTCCTTTCTTTATTATTCGTTTATGGCATGCTAGCTTTTACCTTTGCTAATCAAGCTGTATTTTGGTACTTGTATGCATTTATTTTGCTTGTATGTATTGCTATCTCTATCTTGGCTGGTAAAATCGAAGATCAATTACCTACATGGCAATTTCTACTCTTTGGTATTGGATACGGTACAATAACATATGGTATCATTCGCTTTGGCTATTGGCTTGCACCATACGTTAGTGATTCGTTAGTACAATCTGTTCAAAAATTTTTAACAAACTATGGACCACAAAATATTTGGCACTATATTTTACTTGTATTCATTATAGCTATTGGTGAAGAACTATTTTGGCGTGGATATATTCAACAACAGTTAAAACGCTTTATGCGCCCTGCTGTTGCTGTTATTGTAACAGCTATTTTATGCGCCATCTCCATTGCATTAAGCGGCTTTATGCTTGGTATGGTTGCTGCACTCATAGCGAGCCTGATTTGGGGCTTTTTATATGAATGGCGTAAAAGTATGCCACTTGTTATTGTAGCCCATGTAGTTTTTGTACTATTATTATTTTTAGTGTTACCTTTAACATCATAACATTAAAAATTGGAAACATTTTATCTTTACCAACGTTTAATTTAGAAAAGGAGGGCTTTTCATGCAAAAAAAATTATTTTCATTACTTGCATTATTACTAACAGCCGTTTTAGTTGTAGGATGTAATACTACTGACAAATCAGAGAGTTCGGATGCTCAAAATAATGAGCCATCAAATACTTCCAATGAACAAAAACCATCTGAGGATAACACTGCAGGTGAAGTGCAAGAAACGCCATCAAATGATTCAAACACAGATACTTCTACTAGTCCACAGCAAGAGGTTAAATACGTTCAAAAAGGTGAAGATAAAACCGAAAAGGCAAGTGAATCTAAAAGTGCTGAACAGGGCTATAAAATGCAACAGCTATCTGGATTCACACTTACTCAAGAAGAACCAGGTAAAGACATGTTAGTCTCAAATGAAAATGATGAAGTATTTATGCGTATTGAAACAGTAGATGCTTCTCAAGCAAACTATACTGATGTTAAAACTTCTCTGCAAGATCATATGAATGCTGTTGGAGAACCAGTAGCATTAACGTCTGAGGAGCTTGCTGCATTTAAGAATGTAACAAACATCGAAGGCTATGTGGTTGATTTCGATACAGAAAAAGTAGTTGGGGTTGTTTTTGAAAAAGATGGCTTAATTACAAAACTAATAATCCATGATAATGATGAATTAGACTTAACAGATGCTATGCTTAATATGGCAGCAACAATTTCAAAACAATAAATACTAACAAAAAAGACTGTAGTCGAACTAAAAAGTTTGCCTACAGTCTTTTTTGTCTATAAAAAACACCCCTAAAGTTAGATTATTGACTCTAACTTTAGGGGGTGCAGCTTGTTTCTCTTTTTAATAAGACAAATCTTTAATGGACAACCCTAACTTTTTCAACAAATTGATGGCTTGATCTTTTTCCTCTGCAGATAACACACTCACTAGCTCATGCAAATGACGCTCATGCTTTGGAAATAACTCACTCATAAACGCCTCACCCTTCTCAGTAATTTCTGCATAGGTAACACGGCGATCTGCTGGACAAGAGACACGCAATAAATATCCTCTTTTTTCAAGTTTGTCAATGACATACGTAATAGACCCACTGGCTAGCAAAATTTTATTGCCAATTTGCTGTAAAGGTTGTCTTCCTTTATGATAAAGAAGCTCTAATACAGCAAATTCAGTAGGATTTAATCCATTCTCTTGAAAAAATGAATGGGTTGTCTCATTTATCGCTTTATGTGCACGTGATAATACAATATATAATTTTAAAGATTGCTTTAAATCTTCTGACGTCATATCCTTTTCCTCTCAATTCGCTCTTTATACATGCCATTATAGCGATTTTAGAAAAGCATTGTCAAAAGCAATATCTATATTCGTGCATTTAAAACATTTATGCAACCATTTTTACTTTCCCTATGTTACTAAATAAGCAGAGTCCTTCACCGATACATCCACTGCATCCATTTGATTAAATGTGTAAACTGGGAATTGCAGGTGGAAGCATGTCCCCTTCTGTAATTCACTATTCACACCTATTAGCCCTTCATGCTCTTCTATCACTTTTTTCACGAAAGCAAGGCCTAGTCCTGTCCCTGTTGATTTGGTCGTGTAAAAAGGCTGGAATAAGCTTTGAAGGGTACTATTATCCATACCAACGCCTTCATCTTTAATCATTAGTTCAATCGTACAGTCAATGACATTCATTTCTATTGTGATTGTTCCACCATTATTCATGGACTCCATCGCATTTTTGATGAGATTCATAAAAACTTGCTTTAAACGATTTTCATTGCCTCCAATAAATGCTTGATTAGAAGAAGAAATATATTGAATCATAATATTTTTCATCAATGCATCTGGAAGCATAGATTCAATCACTTGCTTTACAATATTGTCTAAATCTAATAATTCTACCTTCATACTCGTTGGCTTGGACAATACTAAAAGCTCAGATAAAATTTGCTCCATACGTTGTAGCTCACTATCAATGACAGATAAATACATTCGCGATTCTTCATCAGCATTCAGCTTTAATAATTCCGTAAAGCCCTTGAGTGAAGTTAATGGATTACGAATTTCATGGGCAATACTTGCTGCCATTTGACCAACAACATTTAATGCCTGCTGATGCTCAACTTTATGTTGTAGCTGTTTCTTTTCTGTTTCATCATTAATAACTGTGATAATAATATTGTTGTATTCATCAAAAACGCTAGAGATTTCATAATAACAAGTTCTGCTTACCTGCGTTTCATCAACTACATGAATACTTGCATGTTTCTCACCCATCAATTTTGAAAGATAGGATGTAATTTGTCCTTTTTTCATTGTAAATGAGTCAAAAATATGCTGATGTGCTTTATGAAGAAGCTGCGTTTTTTCTATTTTTAAATACATTTCTGCATACTTATTGAGCCCAAGAATTATCCCGCTAGCATCACTTACTATGACAGCATATGGTAAGTGATCGTACGCATTGAAAGACTGTGATCTTTCCTGCTCCTGACTAACATATAACTTATGAGCAATATCATTATTTAATGTTGAAATTTTGGCAACGATTTCCTCCGTATTTGAATCATAAAAACATTTGAAGGACATCATCTCAAATTCGTTACCAACAATACGAATATTAAAGATTTCTTCGGATCGCAGGTCGTTTTGCAATTGTTTGACAAACTTCGCCCATTTTAGATTGGATGGCTCGTCCATTGCTAAATAGCCAATATACGTTAAATTCAGGTTAAAAAGTTTTATAGCAGCTTCATTAACGTTCAAAATTTTTCCTGCTTTATTCAGAATAAGTGTTGGTGACGAAGTACTTTTCATAAGATTTCCAAAACATTGATTAATATCATTTTGCTTCAACTTTCTCACCGAACCTTTCAAAAGAGTAAAAAACCTCTAAATTGAATTTTGAGCCTTTACTATACTTTATGACTGTACGATTCTATTATTACAAAATTTAGTAAATTTAAGTATTTAAAATTATTTCACGAACCGTTCACAAAATAAATAGGTAAAAAGGATTATATTGTATGATAGCAACTTGACTGTTACAATTAGATGTTGAAAGGAAGATTATTGTATGAATACTATTTTAACTACTTTAAACGCAAAGTATATTCACACAAATTTAGCATTGCGTTATTTAAAAGGAGCTGCTTTACCAGAGTTTAATCCAATTATTGCAGAATACACAATTAAAGATCCCGCTTTTAATATTGTATCAGATTTATTTCAAAAAAAACCTGATATTGTAGGATTTAGTTGCTACATCTGGAATATTGAAGAAACTATTCACGTTATTAAAATGTTAAAAACTGTCTGTCCCGATGTTAAAATTTTGCTCGGAGGGCCTGAAGTTTCTTATGATTCCCACTATTGGTTACGTAGAGTTGAGGAAATTGATTTTATTATTATGGGCGAAGGCGAGACATCTTTCAAACAATTATTGCACTATTTACATGGAGAAATTTCGTTAGAGGATGTGCCAGGGATATGTTATCTAGAGGACGGTAAAGTAAGAATTCATGCTCAACCTCCAAAAATAGACTTACGAGAATTACCTAGCCCATTTCGTTTTGAGGAGGATATTCCACACCTAAGCAAACGAATTCAGTATATTGAAACAAGCAGAGGATGTCCGTTTAGCTGTCAATTTTGCTTATCTTCTATTGAAGTAGGGGTCCGTTACTTTAACCGAGAAAAAATAAAAGAAGACATTCGATTCCTTATGAATAATGGTGCACGTACGATAAAATTTGTTGACCGTACTTTTAATATTAGTCGTAGCTATGCTATGGAAATGTTTCAATTTTTAATTGATGAGCATAAGTCAGGTGTTGTATTTCAATTTGAGATTACCGCAGATATTATGCGTCCTGAGGTCATCCAATTTTTAAATGATAACGCACCAAAAGGTTTATTCCGGTTTGAGATAGGCGTACAATCCACAAACGATCTAACAAATACACTCGTTCAGCGTCGTCAAAATTTTGAGAAGCTAAAGCGTACAGTGACGATGGTTAAAGATGGGGGGAAAATTGATCAGCATTTAGATTTAATTGCTGGCTTACCCGAAGAGGATTATGGCAGCTTCAGACAAACTTTTAATGATGTTTTTGCAATGAGACCTGAGGAATTACAGCTTGGATTCCTTAAGTTGTTGCGCGGGACTGGGCTTCGCCTTGAAGCTGAAAAATTCGGCTATACTTATGTGGATTTAGCCCCCTATGAGATTTTCTCTAATAATGTCTTAAATTTCGATGATATTGTCCGTATCAAACACGCAGAGGATGTACTTGAAAAATATTGGAATGATCACCGTATGGATCATACAGTTGAATATCTGGTGACAGAAGTTTTTGAAACACCTTTTGATTTCTTCCAAAATTTCGGAACTTATTGGGAAACAAAGGGGTGGTCCAGAATTGGCCATCAACTTGAGGATTTATTCCTTCGTTTATTAATGTTTTTAGAAACAATTGAGGGTGTTAATATAAATATTGTTAAAAGCTTAATGCAGCTAGATTATTTAATGGTACAGCAATTCCAACCTCGCAAACTATGGTGGAAGGAACGTCCTACAGAAGAACAGCTAAAAGCAATTTACAATGCTTTACGTGAAAACCCTTCAATAGCGGGAGAAGCATTTGCTAGTTTCAATTTATCTGAAAAAGAATTGTTTAAGCATACACTTGTTGTTCCACACTATATAGATTTCCAAAATTTCACAAAAGGCAAAATTGTACAAAAAAACGGGTATCTATTCACATATTTCCGTCATGGACAAGCCCCGTACTTTGCGTCAATCCATTCCATATAATTGAAAACGCTAATCCTATAAAATCAAAAATAGGATTAGCGTTTTTCTGTTCTTAAAGAATTCTTAAATTCCCCAAATTTTTTAGCTCTTCAAAAGTATACATAGTTAGCGTCAAACAGGAAATTCACAGCTGTTATTTACCTCTTAGTAATCGTAGCACAAATAATCCAAAAATTCTTAGTGCTAAATTCTTAACTGAAGAACATCTCCACCTTGTAAATAATGCCCATTTCAATGATATTACATTCGGGATAAATAATTTTAAATTTTTCGACATTTTAACGAAAAAGGTTTTTCCTATTGTCTTTGCCTAGTTGAAAGAAACCTGAATACACGTTAAAACCTGATTTAACGTATACTCAGTTTATGATAAAAATGCTGAAGCTCTTTTATTACCCTATAATTACACGTTTATTAGTGTAGAATTTTTATGTATTTTTTAATGTGTTTGAGCTTTTCGAATCAACCAATATACTAAACTATAATACTTAAAGGTTTATAAGTAGATTTAGTATAGGGGGCAAATCAGGGGGCGTCAACCGTCTATCATTATTATGATTCGACATTTAACCGCATTTTTAGCTATATAATAGAAGAAAGTCATTTTCACTATACTTACAAATAAAAAAGTTACTCATTTAGTTTATATGAGTAACTTTTCTTTTTTAAACATTTAAACTTTCTTTCGTAACATCAATGCCAAAAGAGTGCAACTCTTTATGAATCATTTGGCTATCCTGTATCCCTTGACGATATACATACTCTTGCATAAAACGTTCCGTTAACTCCCAAATAGCTTCTAATTCAAGTAAGAGGCGTTTTTGTTTATCAGTGTTTAAAGATTTACTTAATAAATCAAATGCAATAATTCTTTTATTCTCTGATTCAATATATTTTTCATCTTTTTTAGCTTTCTCCCATGCTACTTGGAAAATTCGTTCTTCCATGATTTTAATGAATGCTTGTTGGACAATAGTTTGATTTTGCATGATTTATCCCCCTCATTTTTGAAGGACATCCACTTTTATTTACTTTTAATTACAATCGTTTTTGGCTATAATATTGATTAATAACCATTATCGGTTATAATTAGTATTGGTTTATTGAGTGGATGTCACTCGAATTTTTCCACATCTCAAGGTGCAACTTGAGGTGTGTTTTTTTGTTTTTTCACATTTTATTTCAATCATCTCCATTACAGATTTCAGAACAAAGGTTCCCCTTATTTCCTGTTACTTTTATGGTAGCATTGTCAACATTATTTTTAAATGGGTTTCACACCCATTCTAAAAATAAATGTTACTTTTCGTCAAAATACGACAAAATTCTCTTATTTATAGTGTGATAATGGCAATAAATTCGCCATTAAATGTTAAAATTACTTTTCTTACCACAAATCTACGCTTGCATTTGTACAAACCATAAAATGCTAAATTGCCATCCTCTTCTCCATAAGTGTAAATTCTTAAAAATATACATTTCGTTCGAATACGTTCAAAACAACGAATCGCTATAATGTGTAATGTCTCGATGTCCATGCTTTAGTATTCGTGTATTTTATTGAATCTAATCTTGTCTAACTATAAAAATAAGCCACTCACTAATATAAAATGAGTGACTATATGTCGGATTAATTATTCAGGTATTTACTTATCAATTCTTCCACCTGAGTTTTTAATGCTTGCTTGGCATAACGCAGTACTTCATCTTCTCCAGCTGTTTTAACAGTCACATCACTGAAATATTCATCAATTTGAATCCACTTCACAACAGCAATATTTTTCTTAGCCAGGACCCTCTTTTTATTGTAAAAATCGTTTCTAATACTTTTTAATAAGTCCTCTACAATATTAATGTAGACCTTTGACATTTTTAATTTTTCGAGTGATGAATAGTCTTGCTGCAATGACTTTATTGCCATGTCTAATTTTATATACTCGTACAACAAGCTACGATCTTCATGATTAATCATCAGCATCTACCAGCTTTGCATCTTGGATTTCCTCAAATGATATACGTTTAATCGCCATATCTGTATCCAGTAGCAATTCCTTTTTAATCGTATCTGTTCCAGTAATCTGTCCAGTTTCATTGCGTAACTTATTGTCGTCCCATAGAGTGAGTGTAACAAGTTGTCGCATCTTAAAAGCACGTTGAATTGTTAGTTCTATCTCTTCTAGTTCCCACTCGGTTAAATCGCGTTTTTGATCATAATATTGTTCTTGTTTCCATTCTCTTATTTTGACAAGATGCTCAGATAGTAGCATTCCAGACCATTTAATATTTCCACGATCTCTTAACATCACAATCACTCTCCATTAATCCTCAACATTAGAAACACTTAATATATCTAAGAAATGTACTTTATGGACAATTCTGTACTTATCTTTAATGTGAATTAATCTAGTGTTTGCATCCATTTTGCTGACTATACCTAGAAGTGGCGCGTCCTTTTTATAGATTGTAAAAGCTTTGTACATAGATTCCTCTAATGCTTCAGTTAAAGCATAAGCGATTTCTTCAAGGTCCAATTCATCCCTGTCTAGATGCTTTGGTTCTTTTCTTTTTGCCTTAGATTCCTTTTTGGCCATTTTCATCACTCCTCCTTTAAACAGAACATTTGTTTGTTTATATTATAGAACAAATGTTCTGTAATTAGCAATAAAAAAATGATAACGCTCATAAGTTTTTACGATTATCTGGTCATTTCTTTTTTTGATAACTTCCATATTATCCGTTGACGGACTTTTTAAGGTGTGATATATTTATATTAACAAATAACCGACAACGGACATTTAAAGAGGAGGAAGTATGATGAATGTTATGAAAAGAGCTTGGAAAATTGCTAAAGAAGGTGCAGCTAAATTCGGTGGATCAGTAAAATCTTACTTCTCGACTTCTTTAAAAATAGCTTGGGCTGAAACGAAAGAAGCCACTAAAACATACGTTGAGCAAATGAAAGATGTTTATGCATTCGGGTATGAAGTAGACCTTTTACAAATCACATTTAAGGAATGGAAACGTAATACTAACTTACATCGTTTATATATCAATATTGAAACGAATAAAGGGCGTTCTCTAAATACTATATTCATCTCTCTAAAGGACGGCAAGGTTGGTTCACAAGGACGCAACGCTACTTTTCAAGGTCTTGGCGATAAAGTAGCAAAAATTGTTGAAGCACACAGAAATGAAATCATCACTAAATATGTAGTATAGGAGGATAATTGTGATGAACATTTTAGACAATATAATAGATACAAAAGAGGCATCTGAGTTATGGGACCTTTCACAAGATCACATCAAACGCATGTGTAAGTCTGGTGAAGTAATAGCTAAAAAAATAGGCAACAGCTGGGCAATTGATGCTACTCAACCAAATCCGAAAAAATATCGCTTAGAAGGACTGGAGGATAAAAAGATGTATTTAAAACATGTAGACACTGGTGCAGTTAAAACAATGGCTGAATGGACAGAAATTGTAGTTAGTGAATTTACAGAGATATATAATGAGGATGAGTCACTTCAAGAGGATTTTAAAAATGTTCAAGAATATTTAAAGCGGGCTGAACAGCGTGGGCACTTTTATAATGATTTAGTTGAGTGTGATAAAAACGGAAATGAAATCAATTATATAGAGGATTAGGTGTAGATAATCTTTACCCTTTCCTTATACGAAAGTAGGTGAATATATGCAAAAAAGGACGAAGATAGAAATTGATGATCGTTTTGAAAAATTAGTTGTAAAAGAAAAAAGAGGAGCAAAAAGAAGCTCTACTGGTCATCATCAAGGTTTAGTTTATTTGTGTGTATGCGACTGTGGTAGAGAAACAGAAGTTCTTGGGGATAATTTAAAAAAAGGAAATACAACATCTTGTGGTTGTAATGCCGATTATGAAAAATTTAGTGCGAATATGCGTAAAACTCTAAAAGATGAATTGTCTATTGATGGCGTAAAAGTACCTTTGTTAACGAGAAAATCTAAGATTGGAAAATCCGGAGCAAAAGGAATAACTGTCGATTATAACAGAAAAGGCGAGGAAGTTTATGTTGTTAGAATACGGGTTAAAGGTAAAAGTTACTATGGTGGTAGATTTACGAATTTAGAAAAAGCTATAAAAAAACGTAAAGAATTAGAAGATAAATACCACCAACCTTACATTGAGGAATTAAAAAATCGTAATAAAAAATGACCAGGCTCACATTTTTTTGTGATTACCTGGTCATTAAATGTTTTATAACGTTCGTTTCACAACAGAAATAAGTAATCCTAATGCTTCACCGTCCGACATACAATCCACTCGATCACTATGGTCAACCTTCAAAATTCCGCGTTTCTTCGTTTCTTTTAACAAATCCTTTAAATCCTGTTTAGCTGTTGATGTTAGTGTGTTTGTCACTTGTGGTTCCTCCTTCTGTTTAATAGTTGCTATTGGTTTCATAGCCTGTTCAATTCGTTTTAGGAAGCTGTTCCATCGCCCTTCACTCAAAATTCGATGTGGACAGTATTTTCCGTTCCAATCCTGATGTTTTTTCACTCGATCAATGCCCCAACCATACTCTTTTAATAACTTAGCAATGTACTGTACTGCATTCTCTTCAGCTGCAGCATAACGAGCTCCACCATTCTTGCTATAACAAATTTCTACACCAATTGATTTCATATTGCCGTTACCTTTTCCATCACCACAATGCCATGCGTTACGGTTAAAAGGAATGGCTTGGATAACCTCTATATCGTCTACAGCAATGTGATATGATACTTGATTATCGTTAGTTGTCATATATTTAATTTCATTGGCTGCAGATGCATCGTTGGTTGTGTTGTGTACTGTGATGTATTGAGGCACCATTATGTACGGCGCCTTGATTGGATACTTACTTGCTGGTAACAAGGTTTGTTTGAATGTGTAAGCCATTACTGCTCACCCTCTTTTTTAGCTGCTTTTAGCAAATCAAACGTTCCAGAAGCTGTTAGTCCTGCAATAAATCCAGCCATCAACATGACATACACTGGATACTCAGATAACGGCCACAATACCAAACCAATAAAAATACCAATCACAACAGATGTAATTGGCATGTATTGCGTATTAAGATTAAAAGTCTTTTTAAGTACCTCCGCAACTGCTAAGACAATCGCTACCATCACCATTGCAATCATAAAAATGTTTGTTAAATCCATATAAAACCCCTCCAATTTTAGTTTTTAAATAATGACTCAATAAGTAAGTAAATTAATCCACCAGCAGTTAGTAATTTAATAAATAACTCGACTGTAGCGTTAAATCTTTGTTTCTTAAATTCAATGGCATCCTTTCTTTCAGAAGCATTTAATTCATATTCACGTATTTCTTTCGCTTCTTCTGCCTTCTCACGACCTTCTATTAACTGCCATTGGCGATCTGTTATTTCTTTAAATAGATTTCGTGTTTCTTGATTTTCTTTAAGTATTGTATTTTCTAATTTCGTAAAGCTTTGTTCAATGTTTTCTAGTCGTTTGTCTTTCTTGATGTCTTGCTTCTCCAAGTGCTGGAGTCTTTTTTCGTGGTCCGCTAGGCGGTGCTCTACAGTTGCTACGTGTTCCAATAACATCACCAATCCTTTGCCCTAAAATAAAAAGCTATGAGAAGCATCGAGGTTCAGTAACATGTACCATTGCCCATCTCGGTTGCTCTCATAGCGCTAAAATTGCATAAAAAATAACGCTAGTCTTTGACTGCGTTTACGAATTGTATTTTTCAATACATTATTTAACCAAATGCTCGAATAGTATAAACAATCCCGGAATTCAACACTGGCATGTACATTGTGTATGTTCCATTACCGTTATTATCAATACGACCTCTGACATTACGAGTTTCTATATCCTCAATTTTTTTACCAGTATTAAAAGAGGACATTTTAATAGTTCCAGTGTAGCTTCCGTCAAACGTTGTGTCGTATATGCTATTAGTAGAATAGTTATTACCTATATTACCCATAGCAGTAACTACTTTAGGATCGAACGGCAAAGTAAATTGTATATATATACTATTCTCAATTGTCCCATTAACAAAAGTAAAAGGTATTCCTGTTGTTGATGGGGTTGCTGTTCCTGACCAATATGGCACCCCTGTTTCAATAGCTCTTATGTTTGCAGCCATTTGGTCACCAGTAGCTGTCGGACTTGTTGGTACGTTTTGGTCAGTGATTGCCGACGCAATTTTCGTTTTAAAATCACTGCCAGATTGAAAAACCTCATTTATCGCTAATACTAAATTTAATTTATTTTGGGTTAGTAGTACATCTTTGTTGCCGATGTCTACCACAGCTTTATTCCAACCAGCACGTTCTACTGGTGTTGGATGCTTTGCATTATCATTAATATGGTTATTTAAAACTTGTTGTAATGATTGTACATCTTGTCTTAAAGCAATAGTTCCATCTGGTCCTACCGCGTTATCTATTGCATTAGCCAGTGCATTCATGTCTCTTGGTACATCCGCAAACATGTTGCGGTCAATCAGTGGTAAATTTAAATTTGGTGTTGGCATATTTTCACTTCCTTTTAATAAAAATACGCCACTCATTTTCGAGTGACGTTACGAACAATATGGAACTAATGTATTTTCGGTGATTTTAGTTTTGATTTTAATAACTGAATAAATTTATAAAATTCATAAGATATTACAAATATCATAGGCACATATAATATTCTCCAATATAAATTTTCATTTATATATTGGATATCATAGACATTAAAAACCCAATTAATAAAGCTCATAATAAATGTATGTGCAACGTATATTCCTACAGCATGTGATCCAACATTAACTAATACTTTGTTACGACCTTTGTTATTTAAACTTAGAATAAATAAAAATAAACTAATAGTTAATGGTATTGTTGAAATATAGTAATTTGCATTTCCACTACCAACGAAATACGTTAATAATGAACTTTCTATTAATTGTACAATTAAAAAGAAAACAAAAAACACAGAAAAATATTTCCTAAATACACTAATTTTAGTTTCTACTAGGTTACAATTTGAAGATATATAAAATCCAACAGTTGTATAAAATAACCCAAAAAATATAGCATCTCTTGTTCTAAATTCTCCTAATAAAGGAAATATCTCATAATATGCTTGTCCAAATTGTCCAATAATATTTAGCAATAAACTAATTACCAATAACATACCTATTTTATTAAATTTATGAAAAATAAATAATATAATCATTGACCATATTAACGCTTGCAGAAACCATAAATGATAGGCCGTAGTTTCTGTTCCATAGTAAATAAACCTAAATATTGTGTAGAAGTTTAGTCGATTTTCAAGAGCTTCCAACACATTTCCACCATAGATATACACATTAAGAATAGTAATTATTGTGTCATATAATAGATAGAACAAAAACCAACTAATATATAATTTTATATTTTTAATGATTTGTTTTTTAAATGTTCGTGTAGTTAATTGAGTAGCTTTTATTTTTTCTGCTAATAAATATCCAGATATTATAAAGAAAAGTGGCACTGCAAATCTAGCAATAGTTAATATAATAAAATTTATGTTAGTAAAGTCTATATTGTTATAAACAATATTCAATGGTTGTGAATGAATGTATACAACCAAGAATATTGCAAAAAACTTAGCTACATCAATGTTCTCATTTCTTATCACAAAAACACACCCCTCTTTCTAGGTATTATACCTAATAAAAGAGTTCTAGTATTATTTTTTTATTAGAGTGTCATTTGTTGGGTTGTAAGAATTGCGTTTGCATCTTTTTGATTAATATACCCTTTAAGTACATACTCTTGCACTTGCTCTTTAGTTAAACGATTCATAATCCACATATTTAAAATAAAATTACACATTAAATTTTCCTCCTAATGTTAATTCTAATAATGCATCTTCAAGTGATTTTAACCGTTCTTCTTGTGATGGTAGGACAGGTGGTTGAGGTTCTAATGTTTTTCGTGATTCAAATTCTGCCTCTGTTAATATTTCAACTTCTAATTCTGTATATCCAGCATTTTTAACATTTTGTAGCATATTCTTATCATCATTCAAAGAACCATCGATAACTATCGTTGTTCCTTTTACTACACAGTATCTCATTTTTAAACCTCCCCATGATAATCAGCTTTAATATGCAAATTGCATATTCCTGTTGGATTTCCTGTAATTGCCCAATTCAATATTATTCGCCCTTTTTCAAACACTATAGTTGCTTCTGATATTGTTGAATTTGCTACTACTAAATAAACAATTCTACTTGTATAAGTAGTAAATCCTGTATGTTGTTGAGCCATAGCAAACATTTTTGCGCTGTCACACATTCCAAATGACATTGCAGGTGTCCCATAAACACCTGCGTTTATTACAATAAATTTAGGTGTCCTTTCGGGTAATAGTTCTATTATTTGTTCACCTGATATTGACAAATCACGAGAAACAGACACTAGAAAAGATGTTTTTTGACCCAAATGTTCAGTAAGTTTTTGTTCCGAATCTTTAAGTGCAGTATCAATAATATCCATGTTATTGTTTTGCACTTCTACATCATAAAATTCTTCTAAATCCGGCTTAGTTAAATTGTAGTTAGGTGTTTGCTCTGCCATTAAACTCCCTCCTCGTCTATTGTGATATGTTTATAGGCACTTAGTTGTTGATGTGTATGCGTTGTTAAATCACTGTATTTTGTTCCTGTGAATGTAACTGGTATTGTTAATAATTCGTGATATCGATACTTTTTCAACGCTTTGTATGGTACATGCTCTATATCCTTGTACAGATAATACATAGGAGATATATCTAGTACCATGTTTTGCGGCGTGATACGTTCTAGCAAGTCTGTTACTGCCTTGACCATACTCGAAAGCGTTAATGCAATACGGATTTTTATATACTTTTCAGATGGACTAACAGTAAGTTCGTATTCATCTTCACCTAACACGCTATCCAGAATGCGTTTAAGAGTGATGCGTGTATATGGTGCTTGGTCATTATATTTCGCTAAAATTCTAAAACGGCGCGTTTCAATAGTGTCCAAGGATGAACTTGCGATTTTCAACATACGTTCATATCTATCAGCGCCATTTCGATTGATCGTAGCAATGAATTGATTGTTTGTTTCATCCTCAATGATTTGCCACAAGTAGCTTAATATTGGATTTTCCATAGCTGCTATTTCTTTTAATTCTTTATAATCCTGCAGTATAGGTGGCAAATAACTCATGACATCAACTTGTTTAACCACTCACAACACCACGTTTCGGAATAGCTTCCATATTCAATTCAATATTCGATGTATCACCATTTAGTTGTGTATCGACAATATCTACGATGCCTGGCAATGCAAGTAATCGCGTTTCAATTTGAGAAATACGTACAATAACACCACTATGATCTTCTTCATATGTCACTGACTTCGCCCATTGTTCAGCCAGTTCTTTAAAATAGGTATCTATGATCATTAATACATCTGTTTCGATATCAGGCCATGAATAGCCACTTTGATAGGTGATATTCAAGGTGACGTTAATAGTTGTTTCATTTACTCCAGACACAGTGACAACATGATCAATCGGAGCAGTACCAACCCCTTCGCCTTGTAAGTCCAATGGATCCACTAACTCTTGAACTTTATCAATCAATAATTGAGTAGGCTTTCGATATTGTGCATCGATGATAGTTAGCCCGACAGTACCAGGACCATATTTAGCGCGATAAACTCGTACACCGCCTACACCTTCCATCTTCCCTACTTTTTCTTTGTAGTCAGCCCTGTTACCACCAAACTCTTGTGATTCAAAGGAGTTGAAATAACGTTGGCGGAACGCCTCTGTTCCTTCCTCATCTTCCCCTGGAATAAGCACAGCTGTTAATCTAGCCCATTGTAAATTATTAATATATTCGATAGGCACAATTGGTCCCAGAAACATATTTCCTAAAGCACCAGGAGTTTCACACTCCAAAATAAATTGACCAATTGTAATTTTTTCAATTACAACATAATTCAATTCATCCAAACTAAATCTACTGCCGATTGGTACATCAATGTTAAATTCGCCCTTTAGCTTTGCTTTAGTCGCTAAATAAGGTTTCAAACCACGCTCTGCAGCACGACGGATTAAATATTCTCGCGGGGCCGTGTCAGCATACACTAAATCAATGAGATATTTCATAGTCATTAGCATTTGAACAGTTTCTAACGAATTTACAACAGTAGCGTTAAAGAGTGGTGATGTCTCTCGCATATCTAAATTCGGGTCCAAGGATGCCACGTTTGCACGTTTCATTGCTTGTAAATCCTCGAATGTAGCATTTAAGCTAAATGGTGTTGTCATATATATATCACCTCTTTCTCACCAGTAATATCACCAAAGATTGTGTGAGCTGTGTACTGGACATGTACTTTATTTTTGTGAGTTGTCACAACAAATGAATCCACTTCATTAATTCGGTCATCTTGTAATAAACATTCACGGATACGTCGAGGAACTTCACTAGCTACATATGATGTAGGCATCCCGAATAAGTCTTTTAACTCAACGAAATTATTCCAGCTGTAAATAATATGGTCATAACGCTCAATTGAGAGCATTAAAAAAATCGCTTGTTTCATGGCTTCTAGTTCATCTACAAAGCCAACGCAGCGATTTTTATCAATATATAATTTATGAGCTTTAGATGGTTCAACTACCTCTTCAAAATCAGGAACTAGACCATCATTCTCTATATCTACTACTTGTGGTAACATCACGTCACCTCTTTATCTATAATTAAATATTGTTGGCCACCATGAGCACGAATCATCGTGACTTTATCACCTACAACAAGACCATTATGGACTAAGAATTTCTTACGCCCTTTATAATCGTGATTGTGTGAAGCAAATTCAGCATCACCAGAACCACCAGCTCGATTTTCAGTTTTATGATCCACTGTCATTTCAACCTCATAATCCATGACAGCTCGAGTCAATTTCAATTGTTCTTGTTCTAACAAAAGTTTTTGGTCAACTTGTACTTTTAAAGGGCTTATACTTGTCACGGTACCATAAACGACTGTAGAAAGCTTCTGAGCATTGAGTACTCCTAGGACAATGCGTTGTATCTCAGTTAAAAAATCACCCATACTACGCAATGAAATCACCACCAATCAACTTTAAATCCATTCGATGGTCTGAATCATAAAATGTATGTTTGACCGTTTCCACCATCATAAAATTCGCAACTGTTAAGTCTCCTAAATACATTTGGACACCAACTTGGCTACCCCCACGAATCTTTGGATCACCAAAGACTTTATTGATGTGAAGCTTTCTCGATTTACGATTATAAAGCTTTAGCATTCCATCAGCTTTTGCCTTACCATTTTCTTTCTCGTTGAGCTTATCTGTCATTTGTAAGACGCCCCAGTCATTCATCTTAGAACTATCTTGAGCTATAAAAATTTCGCGTTTTCCTGTCTCCTTATTCTCGCGAACTAATTTTATTTTGTTATACGTATTTTCATCGATGGATGTCGTATATTCAAACGATTCTCCTGATTCTTCGTCTATTAACAAGTCTGATTTAAGCATCTTAATGTCACGTAGATTCAATGAGCCGTAATCATCGTATAACACATATAAATTTCCTGTGTTGAGAGTTGTATCTGATAAGGCATTGTCCATAATGGTAAATAACTCTTGATTATCCTCAACCCTAGAGGCTATGACATGTTTTGTATTGGCTACTACACCTGTATTTAGTTTAAAGTCCTTAGCAATCATCTGAAGCACTTGAGCAGCCGTTTTGTTGGCATAAACATAAGTGTCTTTATTTTTAAAGTAGCGTAGTTGATCGTAACAAGTAACAGTAATCATGCGGTTATTTGTACGTTTTTTGGTAAAGACAAAACCAAAAAATATTTTATGACCATCATAATCAAAGCGAACTGCATCCCCTTCGTGAAAGCCAAGCAACTCGTCTTTTATGATATTGAATGTAAGTTTTCCTGGTGTACCCTTACGATGGGTTTCCCACTCTATTCCTTCCTCAACAGCGCACTCAAAAATACGCCCCTTACTTATGATAAAAAGTTGTGATTTAGCCAAGTTTAATCACCTGCCCAACCTTTATAACATTTGGATTACTGATTTTATTTAATTTTGCTAGTTCGGTGTATTTGGAACCATCCCCTAAATATTTTTTAGCGATAGCCCAAAGAGTATCACCTGACACTACTGTATGTGTTTTAGGTGTCTCCTTGCCTGTTGTTGGGCGTTTTTGTTCTACGACAGCCTTTTGGGTAGTTGTTGCATTGGACGTGTTTGACGTATTGCTAGATGCTGTAGCAGGCTTTGTTACAATTCGTTTGTTACCATAAGCCTTATACTGTTTCAATGAAATTCTAACCGTTACATCAAAACCATTCTCAGCTGATTCCATTATCTCGTAATCTTCTATTGCTACTGTCATATTGGTGTCAAAAAGTAGATTACCGTTCGGCATCATACGATTTACAATGAATTGAAAAGGCTTGTCATCAACCTTTAATTTCTCAAGCTTTTCAAGATAAAAAGTAGCTGGCTGAAAACCGTTCGTATAAACAGCAAACGGATATTTGACGTTTGGAAGTAATACCTCAAACTCAATATCCGTTAGCCCTGGCTTTTTAATTACATTTACTTCTCCATCGTTCATTAAGATGATAGTTTCATTTCTTCCGTTGATTCGTGTACTTAACTCAGGAGGCGCAACAGGAAACTGTACACCATCCATAAAAAAGTTATACATCTTCCGTTGGCCCTCCTTCTGCTAACATTTCTGCGGCTTCTTCTGCTTTCTCAGTGAAACGATCAATAACACCATCAATGTCCATTTCGTTATTAATTGTATTTTTACTTCGAGCATCTATATTGATTTCTGCTGTAGTATAACGATTAATGGCTTCACGATCAGCAATATCTCGAAGATATTTTAAGTCCTCATTTAACATTTTTATACCGTCTGCTGCTTTTTTTGTATTATCGGCAGTTTTCTTTCCAGCATCGTTACCCTTATCAAGTTTGTCACCTATTGCTAGGGCATCATCAATAGCTTTATTTATTAGATCATCAGTATTATTTTTATTTTCATCCTTTTTGAATAGGTTAGCACCCCAATTGTAGCCTGTATCCCAAGCAGCACCTAAAGATTTCATTTCCATTTTAGGAGCTTCCCAGTAGTCAGTAGGAGCCTCACCTACCCAATCACCTAATGTACCTTTGAGACCTTTTAGATCACTGGTAATAGACTTACTATGACCGAATTCTGTACCTACTTTTAAACCTATATTAGAAGCAACGCTTTCTGGCAATAAATTTATAAACCAATTCCAAGCTTGGATAGCCAAGTTTACCGCATCAACAATGGCATTAACAAAGTTTGTAGCAAAACTATCCCATCCACTTGTCATCGAAATAATTACATCTATCACGTTGGTAGCTAAGTTATAAAACAATCTTTTTACTGAATACATCGGGTGTTTCCACACATTTACAAAAAATTCGACATAAGAAGCCCACATATTCCATAAATATGCCACTACATTGTAAATCGCTGAACCCAACACCATAAATGCACCAGCAATAATTCCAGTGGCACTAATAGAAGTACCTGCAAAGTGATTTAATGCAGCCACGCCAAGATAAAACAAACTGATCAAAACCACTATTGCACCAATTAACCAACCAATAGGGTTTGCAGCTATTGCGATGCTCAAGGCGGCCATTGCAGCAGTAAAACCATACGTTGCCCAAGTTGACAAAACAGTTGTTGCAACATACCACAAATTGCGTAATGATGCAGTTGCAGTCATGAATGCATTAATCGCAATTTGCCTGTTAGTCCATGCCCATGCTGCTGCATTAATAATAAGTGCTGCTGTAACCCCTCCAACGACTGGAGCAATAAATGACCAATTATCATAAACAAAGGCACCTACAGATGCGATAGTATTAAGCGCATAACTAGCGAGTGTAGCAACTAATTGCAATGATTGACCTGCACTTTCTCTAAATGCTGCAAATCGATCACTGTTAAATATATTGTTAATACTTTGTAACACATCTTTAAACGCCCATAGCGCTTCATTTTTGAATGCAGTCCATATTTGCTCAAAAGTAAGAGGCATTGAATTAAATTTTTGATTGATGTCATCTGCTGCTGCAAACATCGCATTTTTAACAACACTAGCTGTCAATTCCCCATCTGCCGCCATTTTACGAATTGCACCAATGGAAACACCTAAATGGTCAGCAATGTTTTGAATAATGGTTGGTGCTGATTCAAATACAGAATTTAACTCTTCACCACGTAGCACTCCAGAACCTAGTGCTTGGGTTAATTGTAATGTAGCAGATGCTACCCCTTCTGCATTTGTTCCAGCAATACCAAATTGTTTGTTAAGTAATTCGGCAAACGCAACTACCTCTGTGGTATTACCAAAGGCATCTTTAGCATTCATACTCAACTTACCAACTAAATCTGCGGTTTGAGTATATGGAGCAAATGAACGTTGTGCAGCATCAAAAATTTGTTGTTGTAATTGTTGCACTTCAGTTAAACCACTTGCATCAAATTCTAGGTTTGTGGAAATAGGGTCTACTTTCGGCATACTTTCGACAGCTAGATTTAATCGGGCGTCAATATTAGTCATTTCATCCGATAATTTAACTACATCACTTATCGATTGTAGAGTTAAGTATGCCGCGACAATGCCCATAATTTTGCCTAACAGCTTGTCAGCAGCATTTGTACCATCCCTTATATGATTTGTGAATCCTTGTTGGGCATTGTCAGCATCACGAACTTCATTTTCAATTCGATTAAATTGATCAGCAGCTCTTGCTAACTCTCGTCTAGCGATTTCGATGCTTGATGTATCCATCATATGACCAGATGCAGCATTCATCGCTTCCATTTGGTTAACCATCATTGAAACAGCATTATGCATAGCTTTCATTGGTTGAGTTAAACGATCTTGGATTTGAATTGCTGTTCGAATAGTTGCCATGACCTCACCTCTTTTTAAGCATAATAAAAAGCCACTACAAAAAAATTAGTGACTTTACTGAATAACTTATTTACACATATTAAAAATATTTCGAATCATACGTGAATCTTGCTATTCCAAATGTATTATTTTTAATTTCTAAAATCCATACACCCTCCACTTTATCAGATACTTTTTCATATCTTAAAGCATAGTTAGTATCAGCTTCCTCCTGCATTGTTGACTGTGGTACAATTCCGAACATAGGGAAGATATCTTCCTCTTTATCAAAATTCATTGTAGAATTGTCATATCCCATATATTGACCAGAATAGACGTTTAATCTTACTACTACATCATCAAATAATATAAATTCATATTTGTTCTTTTCATATATATATAATTTACCTACAATGCTTTGATTGTTTTTTGGCATTGACCACTCAAAATCTTCAACACTTTCTGGTTCACCCATAATTTCGATCAATTGTGTACTACTAATTTTACTGAATTTTGTAGCATCCGTGATCACTTCAACTGAACTTTTCGCGTCTTTTTTTTCTGAATTTTGATTAGTACCTATTATTATAGTAACAATGATAGAAAGTATAATAACTGTCAAACAACCAATAGGTAAACACCCTTTCTTTTTAGGTTGGGCATTGTAATTATTATAATCATTATTATTCTTGCTTGTATTGATATCTGTCGGACTACTAATTCCTTGCTCTGTAGTAGTATTATTCGATGTTTTAAACATTTTTTGAATTAATGTTTTATATATCTTGTCATCGATTTCTAGTAAGCTTTTTTTACCATCTTTAAATTCAATAGCGACAAAGTGTGTGCCTTTGTTTTTAGCACTCAGTCCAGCAAGTAAACCAACAGGACCCAACAACACTCCACCTACTAATCCACGAGAAACTCCTGATATAGCACTCTTCCTATGTTCCTCCGTAATCAACTCATAATTTTCCACTGTAGTTTGATTTAATTCTAAAATCTTTTTAAACCCTGAATTAATACTAATTAATTCTGAAATTTTTAATACTGAACAATTTAAATAATCGCCTGCAATAACTTTATTTTTAGCCACCTTATCCCCTCCTTATGTACTAATAACACTATACATGGATAATAGAGGGAATTCTAATACTATTTTCATACCTTTACATAACCATCATCGCTTCCCTTTACTTCTGCCTTTTGCTCCTCGTTTTGCCTCACGATCTGCTTTTTTATCTTCATCAATCTTGACTTGGATAGATGCGATGATACACGCTTTATCAAAAAGAGATAATGTCATATACTCAGACGGTAGGCGACGCTGCTTTTGCACCCACCAATGCATTATATTAGCGTCACCATCACCGTCCTCAATTAGTTTTTTACTTCTTCAACCATATCCTCAAGCTCGGCTTCATAACCGTTAACTTCTTGTGCTGCTGCTGAAGCATCTGCAATTTCACCAATTGTTAGCATCTTGCCAAGTAATGAATCTGCGCCTAATGCTTTGTATGAATCCTGTAGTTCTTTATTATTTAAGTTAGGAAATACAATTGATTCAACCGTTAATAATCGTTGATATTTAAAGTGATCAAAATCTGTGTTAAATTGTCCTTTACGCTTTCCTTGTGTAATCATAGATCGCTTTGTACATTCAGACTTTAATTCAGTATCACGCTCTGGTGACACTGACGCAAACTCCCATTCAATAGGATTACCCTGTTCATCTACGAAACTTTTTGAAATAGGACGTTTAATATTTTCGTTTTGCTTTTTGTTGTGTGCAAAAAATGCAGTTAAGTTTGACATTTATTTTCACCTTATCCTTTTTGTAGTTGTAATTGATATAAAAAAGAGTCTGCCATAGCAAACTCTTATTGCATTTCTGGTAATACAGTGAACTCTTCTGGCATATCCCAATCTTCGAAAGTAAAGTCTACAGAATCCTCTAAGTAATCTGCGTCTGCGTCTAATGATGCAATGATGCCCCCATCTAAGTTACAGTCTTGTAGGATTGTTGTTTGACGGCCGACTTTAGCAGAACCATCTTCATTTGTAATTTGAATCTCAAAGTATATATCTTCACCAGTATCTTTGTATCGCTTCAAAAGCTTTCGGAAAACTGAGGTATTATAGTGGAATGTTGCCGATCCAGTACCTTCCCAACCAGTTGCTTTATTACCTTTACCTGTTCTGCCCATAATAGGTACCTGTGTTTTGGTTTTATCCATACGAGCTTCAAGGTTTATTAGTTGAGCGAATTTTAGTCGTTCACCTTCAATTGTCACCCATGCTACACCCTGTGCCCCATGAATAGCATCTCGAGCATGCATAGTAGTTTCACCAAAATATTGAAGATCCAATGGCATTAATAATTTGTTTGGTTTCAAATTGATTTCCTCCCTACGCTACTGTCGTTGTGATATAAAGTTGTGACATAGCTACCGTAGGAGTCACGACTTCATTTACCACAACAGCTTTCTTTGTTTCACCTTGTGCAACTGTTAGTTCATCTTTATTGTAATTTTGTATTGCTCGAATACGTTGCATTTCTGTTCGGTGAGTACCAATATCATTCCACAACGAGATACGGCCATCTTGGTCATTTGGTACTTGTCCAAGATAACGAGTGTTAAACAATTGTGCTGTATCGATTGCAATTTGATCTAGAACACGTATAACTTGATTCAAACTGAAATCATCATTCTTTTCACCTGTGAAGGATGTAAATGTATTCACATCTTCAAGAACACGTATATCATCACCAACACGATGGAATACATATTTGCCATTTTTTAAAAGCGTTGATAATTGCGTTTGTGTCTTTGTTTCAGACATATCTAATGTAAATTCACCATCATATTTTTTATTGGTATTCGATTTATTTACTGCTACACCAGCTTGTGCACCTGTTGCCCAATAAATTGCCCCAAATACTTCTTCATCAATTCCATTTGCATCGTTTTGAACATCAATAACACCCTCGTGGTCAGCAGCTCCAAGCTTGTGCCCAACCAATTGGAACTTACCACCTACTTGATCTCGAATGCGCTTCGTATACTCTACATATAGCGATTTAATTGAGCTTTCAGATGATAAGCATCCTAATGTATTAAAACCGTATGCCTCCAAAGCATCCAATGCTTCTTGATGAGCCCCTCCTGTGATAGCCGAACCATTCGAGCCTCCAGCTAATGGTGTACCAGCGGTAACGGATAATGTTGCATTTGTTTTAAATACCACATAATCATTTGCTACTAAATCTGCAGCAGTAGCAACAGCTATTTGTTCATCAACTAATACATTCTTCAAAAGTGTTTGAACATCAAATTTTGTTGGTTCATCCACATTTGTTTGAATCACAATCGTGATGTCATTACCTCGGACACCTTTGTATTTGGCTGTAGCATAGTCATTTGTTGCTGCCACTGCATCTACAGCAAGTTTGTAAAAATAAACCGTGATTGCATTTTTGAATACATCCCGGATGCCTTTTAATTTAGGGTCCGTATATTCATAGCCAAAGATTTTACGAGAATCTTTTTGTAAATCCTCTTGTGTGACAGCAAATACATCGCCATCTACACCCCAATCAAGTGCAATTGGTAGACCAACATAACCACGATCACTTAGATTTACAAATGCACGAAGTTTGCTGATAAAGTTATGATACGTACCCGGTAACGTCTTATTTTGTGTTAAAAACGGTCCTCCACCTAATGCCACGTTATTTACCTCCTTTATCGAATTTCTTTAGAATCCCATCCACATTAGCGAATGAGTATGTTTTGTTGTCCTCTAACAATGCATTTAAAGCATCGCGACGATGAACATACTTTTTACTTTTGATTAATTGATCTTTTGTGAATGTTTGCAAAGAAGCTTCTACAGCCTTTTTTACATCTCCACTTTTCACTGGATCAACTTTTTCCTGTATTTTAGTTGCTGTCATTAGGAATCACCCTTTGCTTATTGATGTATTGTTCTAAAGACCCCATAAAAACTTTCTCTTCAATCTCTTGTAAGAAGAAATTAAAATGAATGAAATTATGACCTATGCCATCTACTACCTCACTATTCGCTCCTGTTACAAGCATCAGCGAGCCGTTTAACAGCGTTATTTCTTTCAGTGCTTGTTGTACCTTCAAAGTCATATTAGACGCCTCAGACAAGCCGTATTTAGGGAAATACTGTACATCAAAAAATGTAGTTACCTTCCAACGTTTACCGATTTGTCGAATGTGTTCTAGGTTCAAAAATTGAATTAAAAAAGCAGGAGTTTTAAACCCCTGCGGTACTTCATCAATATACTTTTTGTAGTCGTCTCCGAAAGCCTGATGAAGCTTAACGGATATAGCATTTTGAATATCATTAATCTCCATCGAAAGCCTCCCTTAAAAGTGTGTATAGTTTTCTCTCCAGTATTGCTGGCGCCTGTTGTTCCACTTGATCAGCACTTATAGTCATCATGAATCGACCATTTACCCATCCTTGATGATTGGAAGTACGATGCCCGAATTCAACGTACTGGGCATAATCTACACTATTGATAACCTCTACTTCATAGGTAGCACCACTCTTTTTTACTTGCCCAATAGTCCACCCACGTCGTAAAGTTCCTCCGTTTACTTTCGCTACTGGAGTGCGTCTAATTACCTTACCTAACATTCTAGCTGCTAACTCCTTGGCTGCTGCTTCACAAAACTTATCAAAATCAGCATTTGCTAATTTAGCTAACTTTCGTTCGAATGCTTTCAATTGCTGAAAATTAACTCCCATTATGCATACTCCTTAAATAACTCTAAGACAATTTCTTGGTGATCCATAAAGATACCAGGTTTGCCTGATCGAGTGTATTCTTCAGTTACATTATCTTGAGTGACGATAATTTTACATCCAGCAGGTATTTGGTATTCATTACCTAAAGATAATTTGATTTGTTCAGCGATTTTAGTTGGACCACCAGTTGAAGAAGCGCTTGTTAACTTTTCATGAGATAATTTACATTTTAAACTCTGGTATAGCGTCATTTCCTTTGGGGTTGAAACATGCGTAATAGGGTCTTCTACTTCTTGCCATGCCTTCACTGTACAATTACCTCTCCAAAGCATTTCTAACGCCTTTCTGCGCGCGCTTACCATGTGAGTACCCTATACTTTATAAAGTCTGCATTGCCATGTTGTAGATACAAGATAAATGCATCAAATTGAGCTTCTGGAGTCCTATTCGCTTCAATAGCAAATACTACATTGGTGTCTCCATCCTGCACCTGTTTAGCAACAACTTCGAAGTTAAGGCTTTCTACATCTAACAATCCCATAGCCTTTTTATTAAGCAAAAATTCTCCTACTACCATATCAATAGCAATTTCTTTTAATCCTGTCGGAATAGCTGTTAAATTCGTTTGATTGTTAATATGATTGGTCACTTTATCAATAGCATATTTTAGCAACATATCATCTGAACTACTTGGAGCATTAGATAAAGTTACTCCAAGTGCAGATAATCGCATTATTACATCTTGATACATGCGAATCACTCGCTTTCAGACGTTTTTGACCTAGGAGCCTTTTTTGGTTCCTCTAAACGTTCCATTATGGATTCATTGAGATGTTTTTCATCAATCGTCAATTCGTCACCAACTAAAAAGCGCTCACCCTTATAACGTATAGGGAAAGCGCCGTCTTTAACTTTTACTTTAATGTTTGCCACTACCCTCAACCTCCTTAGGCAATCGGTTGTGCTTGGAATACGTTTTGAGCTTCAGGGAACGAAGGAATTGCTGTTGCTGCTGCTTTTGCCCATGTTGAAATAGGATCTAAACCTTCTTCATAGATCATAGCAATGATATTACCCACACTTGTAACATCCTCATTACCTAAAACCATACGACTTTCTTCTGGTGTTGGGCCGTATAGTGTTTCACCTAATGGACCATCACCAAACATAATAAATTTGTTATCCGGGAAGTATGTTTTAGTTGTATAAGTACCATCAGCACTTTGTTCACGGTATTTCGTATTAGCTGTTGATTCGTAAACAGCAATCGTCGGTAATCCTTGTTGTGTGAAGAATGCATTTAAATCAGCTAAATTTGCTACACGTGCCGAATTTGCCCCATATAAATAACCGATAATCTTTGGATTACGTAGGATAAGAGCAGCAATCTTTTTAGATGTTAACACACGAGTTGGCGTAATATCTAATGCATCAGACCAACGTTCAATATCACCCAAAATATTCTCTGTTCCTGTGCCCCAAATGTCTGTACCTGATAATGCTTCTTTGTGATCATTTGGCACATGATAATCAAGCGTTAACTTTGATGGCGTGCTCTTTGCTTCGTTTAAATCTAAAGACAACTTCCCTGTAGATAACACTTGCATACGCATTAATTCAAATGTTGCACGCACATCATTAACAGCCTTGTCGATTAAATTAAATACACGTTGCGTTAAATATTGTTGTTCTTGTGCTGTACGAGGGAATTTAAGAGCGATTAAATCCTTTTCTTTAATTTGATATCTCTTTTTTACATATGCAGCTTCAAGTGCTTGTTTAGCAGCCTCAACCGAACCAATTTCTGCTTCTGTATCGAAAGAGTGTACCTTTGCAATAACAGGTAATTCATTCGCACCTACAAGATACTCAAATTCAAGCGTATCATGTTTAACTTCTGGGAAAAGAGCTTCACCAATACCATATGTTTGGTACTTTCGCTCTTTCATGTAATCTAATACTGTTTTTTGACTAAATAACTCTAAAATGTCTGGCATATTGATTTCCCTCCAATTATCGGAATTTAATTTCTTTTAACGCTGTTTTTGCAGCTGCATCTGGTGCTACAGGTAGACGATCTTCTAAGATATAAGCCTCTACAATCAAAGAACCTGGTTGTGGCCCGTTTGTTACATCGACATCGGTATATAAGATACCTTCTGCGGTAGCGTCATTTTTAGGTAAGATAGTACCTGCTTTTACGATTTTCTTTCCATTAGCATCGGCTGTTACACCTACATCACTCACTAAATACGTAAATGCCTGTACTTTTGATGATGCTAAAAAATTTACTTGTCGGAATTTTTCAATTGGTTTTACATATGGCATGTATAGCCCTCCTTTTAATTAGCCCCAAGGGGTGTTATCTGAACCACTTGAGCCTTTTTCATTCGCTATTTTTGCGAAGTTAGTACCTACATCACTTGTGCCTGCACCATTGTCTGCACCTCCAGCAGGATTCCACCCTCTAAATGTGGGTTGTTGCTTTTCTGGCACAAATAAAAAGGACTTTGATTCTTGCAACGATTTAAGTTGCTCATCAAGTCCTTTAGTGACTTTACCATCCTCACTTAATTCAATTGTAGATTTGTCAATGAGGCCTGTTACTAAATCAATATCGTGTACTTTTTTGTGTAATGATAATTTAAGTGCTGCATTCATACGTTCATCTTTCAATTGCTGCTCATACTCCGTTTTGGCCGTTTCATTAGCCTGCTGCAAATCAGTTATCGTCTTTTGTAGCTCCTCATTACCTTTGGCCTTGTCTTGTAAATCCTTCAACTGAGTTTCGTGATTTTTTACTTGTTCTTCAAGCGTTTTCTTTGCCTTGTTGACCTCGTCAAAGCGTTCTTTTGGAATCATTGTTCCATATTTACCAACAACAGCATCAGCTTGTTCCTCACTTAATCCCATTGCAATTAAATCTTCTTTTTTCATTTGTATTTCCTCCTAATTCGTTTTGACAGGTAACGACCTGTTAGGATATGCCCCTTTTTGATTAACGTCATAAAGTGCTAAAAAGACGGGGATACCTGAATATTATTGAGATAATTCCTTTACACCCTCTTCTAACTTTTCAGATAATCTTTTTACTACTTCATCTACATTTAATGTGACTACAGTTGTTGAAAGCCCTTCTGCTTTTTCGTAAGTTGCTTCGAAAATCTCTGGCTTGCATGGGTAAAATTCACCTTGAACACCTTTAATGATATAGTCACCATCAGAAATAGCCATATCACCTTCTAGCGTAATTATTTTTGGTTCATTTGTCTGAGCATCCTTTAAATTATTTACACCTACAAAATCAATAATCTCTTGAACTTCTGTTTTTCCAAATACTACTTGCGTTGCTTCAATCACTACAGGCTTTTTTCGATATTTCGAAATCAATCAATTCACCTCCGAAGAAATGCATTTATAAAACCAAAACAAATAATTTGCTGTTAACACACAAAGAATTAAATCTACATAAATCCAATCGTTGATAGTACCTAATATCCATTGAGTTAAAAGATTTACGGACCATATAGCTAGGAATAATAAAACGAGTTTTACTTTCAAATTCTTCATTTTACAGACCTCCGTGTTTTCTTCTTTTCCATTGCCTTTTGTTGATAATTAGCTACAACAAATTAAGCAATGAATAATTTAGATAATTCATCATCAGTTACAGCAATTCCATTAATGTTAGCTATTTTTCGGTATTGTTCTTTAAATTCATCAAAATTCATTACCCAACAAACCTCCTCTTTTTTCTTCTTTATTTCTACGAATAGCTATTCACCAGTAACGCAAAAACCAAAAAGTATAATTTATAAGCGTGATCAAGAGACAGACAATAGTAAATTCACTTAATTTTTCTTTTTTAGCAACCACTAGATATAGCAATAAAAAAAGTAATAATATGCTGATAACACCAATTATTTTCACGTCACAAACCTATTTTCATAATAAAAAGCCACTCATTGAGTGACTTTTGTTTGTTTTTCATCCATGATGAATTATTGATTTAATAAGTTTACTTTCCTTGATATCATGTTCTTCTTCAAGTTCCTATTCTACATCACGTACGCCCTTAGCTATACGAATAGCTTCATCTAAATTTTCTGCAAGTACTACTACATCGTTTACTTCATCAACCTCGAAAAAACGTTCATAATTTACTTCTAGTACATAAATTTTCATTCTAGGACCTCCGTGTATTTTATATAACTAAATTATATCACTTTTAGGCCACAAACCTCGCTTCCCACTCTGGATATTTGATTTTCGAATCAATGTAATACACTTTACCGTCCTTACCACGAGCAATACGTTGGCTGTAATCATCTTCGAAGTACGGTGCCGTCGTGGACCTGCACCATGGATGAAATGGATTAGCGGTAACACCTGGTTCAAAGTCAGTCATTTTAAATATTTTCCCATCCATCGATTTACAAATATCACTCGTCTTACCATCAAGCGTTGCAATGATCTCGTATCGCTCAACATCTAACTCATTAAAAGCATCTTTTTGAGCAGCAGCCGAAAAGAATGCAGATTCCGTCATGACTAAACGAGCAGCATTATCTCGTGAAGTTTTCATTTTTTTAGCAACAACAGTAATCGTTCTGTCAGGTGCCTCACCACGAGCCATTGATTGAATTAGTTCAGTATGCAGTGTATCTAGCAATAAGTTTCGGTCACGCCATATCTTTGACGAGAATGTTTGATTATCGGCAGTCCAAGGCTTACTAATCACCTTTGTTAACTTCGTTTCATCTAATGCTTGTAATGTAAACCCTATTTCAAAAGCTTTTTGTACCTCGAATGCTGTGTGATAGTACTGAGTTTGATATGCCTCTTTCATCAATCGCTCAAAGCCATCAATTTGCCCGCCATACAGCTTTTCTACATGTTGCTGTAATTGTAACTGCAAACTCTCCAAACGGCTTATATGGACACGAGAGGAGGCATTTTCGAGTTGTTTCATCCATTTTTGATTGATAGCATTCTTTTTCCCGTATTCAATGTATTCATCAACAGTCCAACGGAACTCTCGTAATTCATCACTTTTAAGGAGCTGCTTCGCTTCATCTAATGTGATTTCATTGTTTTTAGCAAAGCGCTGATACCATCTAGCAATATCTTTTTCGATTTCTTGCATAGTCTGGATATATGCCTTCTCAAGACCCTTATAATAACTCGCATTCTTCTCATGCTGTGCTTGCTCAAGCATTTCGAATCGTTTACGCCAGTAGTCTCTTTGTTTGTTTGCCATAACATATCACCTGAATTCTTAAACTCATAAATATTACTAACGACTTTTAATTGATGTGATAACAAAGGGTAACTTTTATTAGGGTCACTTAAATTCAAAGGCAACACACCATAACCACCATTATTATGACAATAAACTATTACACCGCGTACTTTAAATCTGTTACCCAAAACATTCATTACAGTTCCCTCTACAATATCCTTTTCAAAAATCAGCTCACCATCGATAGATATTGCAATAGCTCTCATTTCTTTACTGGAACAACTGGGTAACTTTACTTGTTCGTTTATTAAATCATTAATAGTGAATACAACCATTTGATCGCCTGTCCACGTTCGATAAAGTTTATTAATTTTAGATTTCATTTGATCACCTACTTTAAGGCATAATAAAAAGCCACTCATCTAAGTGACTTAATAAACTTAATTTATTAAAAAGAACAATAACTATGGATCATAGAGAACAATAACTTAGGTTCTTTCAAATCCTTAACCTCAATTACCTCCCAAACTACTTCACGCGTTTTTTTCATTATTTCAAGTGCTTGAGCTTCGCTTTCTGCTAGTACTACTGCATCGCTTATTTCATCATATTCTATTTCTTTTGTAGCCATAATATAAACTTTCAATCTTGCGCACCCCCTAATATTGTTACCTAAATTGTACCATTATCAGTTTGCTTCTGTTTAAATGTTTCATCGTAATTATCAAACTCATTCATACGTTCCTGACGTTCTTTCTTGTTTCGTTCTAGCTCTAACGATACATCTTTTACATAAGGATGCTGTGCTATCTTCGTTTCTTCAGACAAGTAAGGTGATTTATTTAATACCTCAACTACTTCCATCTCATTGATAAGGATGTCACGATTAAAAATGATATTTACATATTCCCCTTCATAATCGCCTTGTCCTGTATTAGCTATATGAACATTGATAAACCACAACAATTCCTCAAATGAAGCTTGGAACTCCGTTTCGATACCATCTGCATCAAGATCAATCTCGCTGTACATAGCTCTAATATTTAATTGGTTTGGATTATTAGCCATGCGTTCGTCTTTTGCATCATAGCCACGCCCATTTTCAATCAGCGCCTTTTTAAACAGCGATAAGATAGACTTGTAGTTGTCAGCATTTACTTCAATGGTTAATGTTTCAACGCCACCTTCAACACCCTGTTCAGAACGCGTTTTTACAACTCCGTAAATCGATAAGTTACGCCTGAATTCCCCTGGATCAGTACCATCGTAATTTTTTAACACTAAAATAGTATTCCGAGCATCTTCCTGCATGTTGTTTTCAAAATCACTTAACATGATATTGATTCCATCTTGTAGTGACTTCACGCGTTTAATAAGTGGCACTTCTTTATTATTGAATTTAAATGGTATTAAAGGAGTTCTTTGCCAATTCAAATTTAATTCATTTTCATAATCATTTATAGTGATATAGGATGTTGGTTCCTTTGTTACGCCTTGTACAAGATGTCCTGAGAACCACTCATAATGTTCCACTCCATTAGCGCTATAAACCTCTACCTTTTCAACTACAACATCTCTATCACCTTCATATTCCTTTACAAAATATATACGAATTGCAAAATCAAGAATAGTTTGGTCTGAATCCTTCCAAAACGGAATAATTTCATGTGGTGGAAAGCGTTTGATAGAAAATTGACCATTTTCATCATAATACGGATACAACCAACCAATTCCACCATTCAAGGCGTCTTGACCAACACTTCGTATTGTCCGATGGAATCGTTTGTTGAAAATATCTTGTAATTTCTTTGAGTACTCTTCACTTTCAGTTTCAATTGTTATTGGCTTACCAAGTTGATAGTTTACTTTTTGGTCAACAAGCTTCGCATACTGGTTATCGAGTATTTTGTTGTTTGGAAGGTTATCATTTACCTCTAAATTCCCACCTTTACCAATAACCCAACGTTTTCGCTTTAAGATATCTTGCTCACCTTTATAATAAGCCTCGCCTATAAGCATCCACTTTCGCTTCTCGGACTTTTTAAATTTATTAACCTCATTTTCAAGCCATTTGATGTCCGTTATAACATCCTTTGCGCCAGCTGTTATATTTTCATTGATGATATCGGTATCTGTAATGGCACCTTGGAACGGGAAAAACTCCATATTCTCACCTCTTCCTATTCAAAACTGAATAACGGTTGTTGCATAATTACTGTATTTACAAAATAACGATCAGCATCAAGCTGATGGTCGTTTTGCTTAATTGGAACATCTTCACCACGATTAGCTGCTTTTTCATCCCAAATGTATGAACTATATTCACGGAATGTTTCTACACAGCAATCGTTGTATTTAATTAAGCCATTTACTAATGCATTCGCTACATTCCTGATGCCATCAAGCACTGCATTATTGGCTTCTTTAACAGGAAACTTATATCTTTCAAGCGCTGTAATGAAAGAAGCTGCCGAAGGGTCAACGATTATCTTTGAGATATTTAAGTCACCAACAAACTCCTTCATGTCTTGGCAATATTCTTCATCTGTTTTCTGTTTACTGGCTTTGCGACCATCATAATGGTATTCCTTAACCTTGTACCAAACACCATCACAAAAACCCCACAGACCGAATGTCGTAGGGTTCTGAGTGCCGTAATCGACACTGACATAGTACTTTGTGTAGTTGCGTGGTATCGTCTCAACTGAATGTAATTTCTTATCAAACATATCGTAGATAATACCTTCTGCCAGTACCCATAAACCAAGGATAAAGCGTTGATAGAACACGCCTTTATACATGCGTTTATAACGTTCTTTGATACGCTCTGACAGTGATAAATTGTCATCCATCGTAAAGTGTAGATGCAGCATGTTCTTATCTTCTAGTTGATCTAAATACTCGAGTTTGAACCAATGATAAGGACCAGCAGGGTTACAGTTAAACCAAAACTTGGCACCATCTACAGAACATCGAGCCGTTGCTTGGTTAACGAATGATTGAGGCATAAGTGCCACTTCATCGAAGAACATACCAGCGAGTGTAATACCTTGGATAAGGTCTTGTGAAGCTTCGTCTTTTCCACCGAATATATAAAAATAGTTCACCTTGCCATTTCGAGTGACAGTGAACATGTTTTCGGAACGATATTCTTTTACTTTGTAGCCTCTGGACATAAGCATTCGTTTTAATGGTTTGAATACGTTACGGCGGAATGAGCCGATAGTTTTACCAGCCATTCCCAGGTTCTCGTCCTCAAACGTCTCCGTTGCCCACATAACGAACGATAGAGACATAACAACAGTTTTACCAGCACGAACAGAACCATCGCAAATAAGACCGTCCTTGTCCTTATGAGGGGAATTTGATTGCCACCACTTGAGTACCTTGAGTTGTTTCTGACTAAAAGGTTTAAACGTGAATAGAGCTGGTTTCTTTCGTTTACTCATTCCAATTCACTTCCTTACCTTCTATCGCCTCTAAGAAGCCATCGTCCTCATATTCATCATCGTCATCACCATTTTCTTTACGAATAGCTATTTTTGATAGTTCTAGTGATGCCTTGGCTTTTTCTATTTCAAGCTGTTTGCGTTCACGCTCATTCAGTAAGTCGAAATGTTTTGCTAGGAAATCCAAAGCTCTCATTTTGTCTGCTAATTTAATTGAGGCGCCATCTTTACCCATTTTAATTTCAGTAACAATAGTGCCATCCACTTCGTCATGTTCTTTGAATCTGACAAAATCTTGATCAACCATAACCGGTTTATCATCTTTATCAGTAACAGGACCAAACGCACCAATGAGTTGTACGCGCTCTCTACCGAATTCAACATAATCAGTAACATCAGCAAATGCAATCTGTACATACTTTTCTAGTACGTCCGTTGCATCTATAAATAGTCCTTTTCGAAGCTCACCTTTTAGGCGCTTAACTTCTGTCACGACCTTAGCATTCCTTAGCAAACGACTTCCCTCTACATGAGCACTGTCTCTCGCATATCCAGCTTTAATAGCTGCCATTGTCTGATTATATGTCTTGATGTAATACATGCAGAAAAGCCTTTGCCTATCGGTTAAACCGTCCTCACCCTCTGCATCGAAATAAATAATATCATCTGGATTTTCATCCTTGGGTGCATCCTCTTTCATGGTTGCAACCTTCGCTATTTTGGTTGCATCCTTTTCAGTTGCATCCCTCGACCATTTCTCACGGCTCTTTCGGCTCTTTAATGTACCAAGCTTTATCCCATGCTTTTCAGCAAGATCAGCAAGTGTAATCTTTGTGGTTTCCCACTCATTTTTAATTTCATCCCAATTAGCCATATCTCATAAACACCACCTCCAGAATCATGTCTGGTTCACGATGAACCTGACCTATTTATGTATTTCACTCTCAAAAGCAAGTACCGAATAGTCAGGGAGGAGGAAACTCTGTTCGATACTCACTTTTCAAAATAAAATGTCAATGGTTCACATTGAACTATCGTTTACAGTCTGGTACATCATATACTAGACATAATAAAAAGCCTTACCGTGCTAGGGATAAGGCTCGTCTACTGCGGTAAAATATTTAATTGTCGAGTTAGCTCATTTCTCACACACGTTGAGCTGGACGTGTTTATTGTGTAGGCAGAAAAGTGTTTTAGATTTATAGTGCATTTCCGTGCACTTTGTTACTGTAGTTAGTTAGTTAGACTGAATTATGGAAAGTGGACGAAGTTCACATAAAAACCACTCCTTTTTCCTGATTTTTAGCCTTTTATATTAATTAAGATACCTATTCCCTTAAAAAATATGGGCCGGCCATGTATGTCACGCTCCGAACAAGTTTATGAGGCGCTGGTCGGTCGTCGGTCTGTCTTTCCCTAATATTTAGGTTTTGGAAAATACCAAGAGAGGAAACCTTTACCGCACCGTCCTACCTCCAAGTTTAATTTATGAAATAATAGTCTTTCAACAATTCGTCATATGCGTTTTTTGCGTCATATGCGACATTCCACTTCCGACATCATTTCTAATACATTTTCTTTCAGTCGTCTAATTGTTGTTTCTGATAGCCCCATCGTTTTCCCTATTTTACGCAATGAAAATCCATCTAAGATACAATTGAGCACGAATATCTCACGCTCTCCTGTTACGTTGCTTGCTCTTTTTTGGATTTCCCTAACCTTCCATTCATAACGCAAAACTCTTTTCACATAAAATTGCGAACGTCTTGTTGCTTCATA
>NZ_JBXAPF010000018.1:66103-99090 GCF_058803665.1 Lysinibacillus sp. GW821-FHT14F06 | reverse complement strand
GCGAAAGCGAAGCGTCAGCGGCAAAGCACTCAGTCGGAACGGAGATCAACCCCTCGTTTTGAAAAAGGGCTATACTTATTAATTTGTCACCTTGATTTCATTGACATAATAGTATTTCAACAACATGTGTATATCATTAAATTTACTTTAGTGATGTACATTTTCATTTTTAAATTAAAATTACGATATATATTGTAAATCATCGTTTTAGATGTCCCTAAATCTTTAAAGCCTAATTTGTTGTAAATATTAATAGCAGAACAATTTTCAAAATCTACGCTAAGAGAAGTGTATAATCTATATCAGACAGCTCCAATCGTTTGATTTTCTTTGTTGAAGGCAATTAAAGCTTTATCTCCCTCTATCCCCCACCACTCATGATACTTTCTTATATAAGTCGTAATTAGCAATGTCTCTTTTGATGGTTTATTTTCAGGAATGTGTATTGATTCATATAACATATCTCGAAGAAACTCTAAGTCTTTTTTATTGTTTTGGAATTTTTTAATATAAAACATACTCTAATACCCCCTTTATTTAGTTAAATATCCAATATAGTAAGGACATTTAAAGCCTATATCGAAAAACAATCTCTTTAATCTTGATTCAGCAAATTTTTTCTGTGCGAAAGCGAAGCGATAGCGATAGCGACAACAACAACAACTGTTTTTGTACCGAAAGCAAAGCGTTAGGTACAGAATACTCCCATCTCTAATCAAAAAAAGAGTGACTTATCCATATAGGCATAAGTCGCTCTGAGATTTTACGTTCCCAAAAAATGAGGGGGGTTTTAGGAGCGTTATCATGAACTAGCAAACTTCTGGAGAAAAGTAGCTAAAGTTCATCCTCTCTACACTGTATTGTAGAGGAGGAATAATCTTTATACGATAATGATAATCATTATCAATTAAAATGTCAACAGTAATCTGAAAATTAATTATTAAAATTTTTTATAACTACAATGCCTTCTTTAACGAGCGGCGATATTGCCATTGTTTTAGCTGAAAATGTAGGAAACAACCTATACAAAAGCCTGCAATTGCTATCGATGAAGCTATAGCTACCATTCCTGTAAAGACATAGCCAATCACCTGCCACTTTAACAGAAAAGTAATGAATCCACCTGCTAAACAAAAACTTGCAATGCTTGCATTTAATTTTTGCTGCTGGGCATCCTCTGGTATATAGGAAGAAGGTGCTTTTTTTAAAAATAGCCTTCCACATCGAATAATGGGATTAAAATTAACTAAAACACCTAGTAAATTTGCTGCTAAAGGAATAGCTAAAATCCAACTAACCCCTGTTAGCCATGTGAGAATGACACTTAAAAGAATCGTCCACTGATTGAGTCGAACAAGCGGCCTTGGAATTATTTGTGGCTGTGACATCAAAAACCTACCTTTCAGATATGTTTAATGTATTTTAATATATCGCTTTCCATTTGTGAAGAAAAATTGAATAATTTATAATTGAAATAGCAAACGATTGAAAGAATAGGTGATGACAATGCCAGCATTAACGATGGATCAAGTTCGACAATTAAATTCCTATAGCATTTATACGACAGAGCCGAAACGAACATTATTTACATTAGCCGATATACATAAGGACTTTTACCATCCTGACTTTTTAAATCTGATGATGGGTATTACGGACGCAGCAACAGAGGCAGCAGCCATCTCCCATTTTGGACGCCGCTACGGAATGTTTTTCGCCATGCAGTTTTACATGCTTGCTGCTTATGACGAGGTATGGGATGGCAAGCCAATTGAGCTTCGCTTTGATGCTGCAAAGGAATTTAATAGCTTTACAGTCGCAATGTTTGTCAACCCAAATGATTGGCGTTACGTGAATGAGGATGAGCGTCAATCAGTTATAGAGAAGATCTTATATGATGGGCATGTTATTGTGCAACAGCTTCGTAAAGTAACATCTGTTTCGCCTTTGACAATTTGGGAAAATTTCTTTGGTTATCTACTGTGGCACTATCATATGTTGTTATCAAACCCTGGATTAGCAGACCAAGCGATGGATGATATTGAAATATTAGAGGATCCTAAAACTTGGGCACGTTTCTCAAACAAGTCATGGTGGGCACAATATACAGGTGGTCAAAGCCCATCAAATTTAGTAAATGTCCCTGTCCGAAAATCATGTTGTTTTTCCAAGGACATTCCTGGTTTAATGGCTTGTGGCTTTTGCCCAATGAAAAAATAACAAACATTCGCAAAAAAAGCCCTTGCTCTTCGCAATCTGTGAAGAACAGGGCTTATAATTTTTTTATTTTTCATAAACAATGAACCAATCATTGTGATCTTCATACATCGAAGTACCAGTATAACCTTGTTTTAAAAGTTGTTGCTGACCAATCGTATCATCCATCGATATTGTTTTCTTTTCTTTAAAAATTGGTAGCTCCTGTTGTAAATCTTTAAAGAAAATATAGCGTAACTTATCTACGTACTTAATCTTTAATCCTTTCACCACTAAACCCTGAGAGAATTTGTCCTTTAAGCTAGGAATATTATACGGCTTTACGGTAGAGCAAACATAATCATATTTCGCTAAATCAATCTGACTCATCACAATATTAGCTAATGTTTTTTGTAAGCCAAAACCGCGGTATTTAGGGGAAACATTCGAAATTTCTTGATATAAAACACGATTGAATGCATCCTCCGCAATCCCACAATCATAGCCAAGATGTTCATTATCTACAGGAGGGTTTAAGAGCGCACGGAAGGCTATTAGGTCCTGTCCAACATAAGCACCTATCATCATGCCATTGCCTTTTAAAATATATTCGAATTCTTCAGTAGTAAGTGGCTGTAAAATACTTTGGTCAGCCAATGATTCATAAACCTCAACTTGTAAATTCTCAATTTCTTGTAAATGCTGAAGATTTAATGTTGTTACATAAAACGGTGTTTCTCCAAGCATTCCTTCATAGATTTTTTCCATACTGTGCCTCCTTAGGCCGTTACAACCGTTGAGAATTTACATAATTCTTTAAGAATCTCTTCATCCACCTCTACACCTAAACCTGATTTTTCATTTAAACAGATGAACGGGACATCATAATGTAGGTTTCCTACATCCTTGGAGAATTTTAATGGACCTGTTAATTCTACACTTGTCATAATTTTTTTAGAGAATGCCACATGGAAGCCTGCTGCTGAGCCAACAGATGATTCTACCATTGAACCAATCTGGCATTCGATACCAGCCATTTCAGCCATCACCGCTAGCTTCATAGCAGGATAAATGCCACCACATTTCATTAGTTTTATATTTACTTTGTCTGCTGCACGCTTTGCAATAATTTCACGCATCTCACGTACACCACGAAGTCCTTCATCAATCATTAGTGTAACATCGGATTTTGACTTAATCTCAACCATTCCATCAATATCCTCACTATCTACTGGCTGCTCTAACCAATCAATATTTAAGTCTTTCATTGCACGTAAACCTTGTAATGTAGTGGATGCATTCCCCCAGCCTTGGTTTACGTCTACTCGAATGGCAATGTCCTCTCCTACTCGTTCGCGCACCGCCTTAATACGAGCAACATCACGTACAACCTCTGTACCTACCTTCATTTTAAATGAACGATAGCCCATTTCTACTCGACCTGCTGCCTCTTCTGCCATCGCTTCTGGTGCTCCAATGCTTAACACATGTGTGATAGGGAATTTCTCATGATAACGACCACCTAACAGCTGATATACTGGAACCTGCAGTGCTTTCCCAGCAATATCAAAACAAGCTATATCAATCGCAGCTTTTGCGGCAGGTACATCCTTGACAATTTTATTCATTTTATCGTGAATTTTTTCAAATTCCATTGGGTTCGCTCCAATGATTGCAGGTACTAGCTGATTTTTTAAAACAGCATACGTGCTTTCCCATGTCTCCCCTGTTACATGCTCATCTGGCACAGCTTCCCCATAGCCTATAATACCAGTATCTGTCGTAACCTTTAAAATAATAGAAGGCATTGAATCATATGTAGCATAACTAATAATAAATGGTTCAATTAATGGTAAATGAATTGCAAAAATTTCTACTTGTTGGATTTTCATTTTTATCAATCTCCTGTATAATTTAGTTGTCGTTAATATGTCGTTAATTAATTAAAAAATATAGAAAAGGAATGTTGCCCATGTCTACTAAAATAGCAGTTATTTGCTCTAAAGCATTTATGAAACGTATTAATAGTATTGCACAAAACATAGAGAATATTCAATTAGAATTTTATCCTTACAGCCATCCTGAAGAGGCACCTATATTATTAAAGCAAATTAGACCATGTGATGCGCTATTTCTTGGGGGAACATTACCTTATTTATATGCCCAATCGTTTTTATCAGAAATTCCAATCCCTTGGAATTATATAAAACAAGACGAAACTGCTATTTCCACAACATTGCTCTCAGTAATGGCCAATCATGCAATATCTTTAAGCAGAATTTCTATCGATGTGATGGATCCTGCTTTTGTGGCAAATGTTCTTGAAGAAATTGAGTATTCTGGTCCAAAGCCTTATATTCAGCAGATCGCTATTACGAGACCTACTCAAGCAATACTAGAGCAGCATATAGCTCTATGGAATACACAAAGCATTGATTATGTCATTACAAGTATTCATAGTGTTTTTGATGAATTACAAGAACGTCAAATACCTGCTATGCGTATGATAGATGCAACAAATTCAATTGTACAATACTTAGAAGAAACAAAATCTCAATCACTTTTAACTAAGTCAGAATCTGTGAAAGCTGTTGTAGGTCTATTAGAAACTCCAGAAAACATTTCATTAGACACCTACATTTTAACGAAGATTACCGCAGCCACACATTCAACCTACAAACAAATTACTGCAAATTCTTTTGAACTTTATACTACAGCAGGATATTTGCAAAATACCCTTGTAAAAGAAAATTTGCAAAGTTTAATGCAACACATTGAAATACCCTTTAAGCTTGCTTTTGGTTTTGGTCACTCCATTCTTGAGGCGAGCCAAAATGCAAAAAACGCATTAACTTTTGCAAAGCCCTATGAAATATATATACTTGATGAACATAAAAATTTGCTAGGTCCATTTCCAAAATCGGAAGTAAAACTAGCTTTAAAAACGGATGATCCTTACGTTTTACAAATGGCAAAGCTAACAAGCCTAAGCCCTTTAAATATTTCAAAAATCATCAACTTTAGCCGAGAGCGACAATCAGCCCAATTTACCGCTCACAATCTCTCAGAATACCTTCTGGTTACAAGACGTACAACAGAGCGTATTATTAAAAAATTAGTAGACAACTGCTATGCTAAAGTCGTAGGTGAAGAAATGCCCCATCAGCAAGGTCGTCCACGCACAATCTATGAACTGAACTTTGCTATTTATTAAAAATTTCTCGCAGATACTTTTGCATCTGCGAGACTAAGGTTAGCTAGTAGATGGGGTAATTTGGACTTAGTCCACTACTGCCATATTTGCATCGTTTATTTCTTGCTCTTTTTTACGTTTCTCTGCCTCTGCAATTTCCTCAGGAGTTAGTTTTACAATCGCAAACCCGATATAAGCATAGATAATCGAAATAATAGGAACAGTGAAGTTAAGAATCGCATATGGTGCATATTCCATAGCACTTACGCCTAATGTTGCTAAGATAAACACCCCGCAAGTATTCCAAGGGAAGAAAACAGAGGTTAATGTTCCTCCATCCTCTAACGCACGAGATAGATTCTTAGAGTGTAAACCACGTTGTTGATAAACACCTGCAAACATACGTGACGGTACTACTATCGAAATATATTGCTCAGAACATGTAGCATTTGTTGTTACACAAGCTGCGATTGTTGAAGCTACTAGACTACCTGTCGACTTAGCAAATTTTACAATAACGTTCATAAGCGCTTTTAACATGCCAGAATATTCTAAAATACCACCAAATGTCATTGCTACAATTGTCATTGAAACCGTATTCATCATTGAGTCTAGACCACCACGATTAAATAGCTCGTCCACCATTTGATTACCTGTAGTGATTTCAAATCCAGCCTGTAATGCTTGTACAGCACTTGCAGCTGAACCGCCCTGTACAAAAATTTGTAGTAAGAAACCTGATACAATCCCAATAATTAAAGCTGGAATTGCTGGCACTTTTTTTGCAACTAATACAATAACACCTACTGGTACAAGTAATAGTAACGGAGAAATAACAAAGCTTTCCTCCATTACTTTTAGAGTTGTTAAAATCTCTTCTGACTTCATAGAGACATCTGCAAATTTTCTCCCCATAATTCCAAAGGCAACGAGTGCAATGACAAGGGCCGGAATTGTTGTGTAAAGCATATGCTTAATATGATCAAAAAGATTAGTTCCAGTTAAACCTGCTGCAAGATTGGTCGTATCTGATAAAGGCGACATCTTATCACCAAAATAAGAACCTGAAATAACTGCTCCGGCAATCATTGCTGCTGGAATTCCCATACTTAGGCCAATCCCCATACCAGCAACACCGATTGTTGCCATTGTAGACCACGAGCTACCAATCGCCAATGAAACGATTGAACATAACAGCATAATTGTTACTAAGAACCATGCTGGAGAAATTAATTTTAAGCCGTAAAAGATCATTGTTGCTACGACACCGCCACCGATCCATGCACCGATTGTCAAACCTACTAAAATAATAATGACAATTGCTGGTAAAGCTAGGCGTATACCCTTATACATCATTTCCTCAATTTCCATCCACTTAAATCCATGCATTTTAGCAACAATTGCTGCTACAGTTGTGCCAACAAGAAGAGGTACGTGAGGGCTTTGCTCTAATACAACTACTGTAATAAGCATCGTAATAATCATAATTGCAAAAGTTAAAAGTGCCCAAAGAGCATTAATTTCTTTTTTCATGGTCCCATCCCCTTTTTTGCACCTATCTCCATCTCCGATATTTTAAGGCGCAAATAATTTTTTACGTTTTTTAGCTTAATATTCAAAAAATTAAAAGTCAACGCAAAAATTTTATGCTTCTCGAGCAAATCTTACTATTTTAGCGTAATAAAACGCTTTCAAGTAGCTATTAAAAACAATGTAAACCCTTGTATATCCATTCATTTTGTAAAATGTTCATACAAAAAAGCTATATTAAAAGAAAATATAATCTTTTAATATAGCTTTATTTTTTTATTCGAATTCTGGCTTTTTTTCTAATACACATGCAAGTACTTTTGCAGCATCGATCAATGCACTACGATCAAATGTCATCTTAGGATGATGTAATCCTGGTGTCAGATTAGCCCCAATACCTATCATCGCCGCTTTTAATTCTGGTTTTTTCACAGTATAGAAATGGAAATCATCGCTACCTGGTGTAGTGATTTCATCCGCTAAATGCTCCTCACCTAATGCTTCAATGATTGCCTTTTTTGCCATTCTTGCTGCTATTGGTGAAACTTCAGCGCCTGGCGTGTAATCAATCCACTTCCAGTCCATATCAATATCAAACTGTAGCTGGATGGATTTCAAACCAGACTCAATACGACTTCGGAGTAATTCGAGCTGTTGATTCTGCTGGGCGCGAATATCCATTGAAAAACTAGCGTTACCGGGAATAATATTTGTACTGCCTCCATCCGAAATAATTTTTGTTAGTTTCGCAGAATGTGGCTCAAACGGTGATAGATGAATACTGTTCAGCATTTGTTGAACAGCCATAATTACATCAATGGCGTTTTTACCTTGATGTGGTCTGGCACCATGTGCATCTACACCTTGAATTGTTCCCTCTAAAAAATAAGCAGCACCATGATGGATAGCTGGAGAAACCTTACCAAGTGGTAATTCTTCAATCGGTCTTAAATGTACACCGAATAAATGCGATACCCCTTCAACTGCTCCTCGATCATAGGCTGCGCAGGCACCATTTCCTAGTTCTTCAGCAGGTTGAAAAATAAAACGAACACGATGTTGCAAGGGCTGATCTTTAAGTAGTAATAAGGCACCAAGAACCATTGTCATATTCGCATCATGGCCACATGAGTGATTTGCTTGCCATTTCCCATCTACTTCTTGCCACAAGGCATCAATATCTGCTCTAACAGCAATAATTTCATCCCCGGTTCCAATTTCAGCAATTAATCCAGGCACATCGCCTAATAAACGATATGTTACATTTAATTCGTCTAGTATGGACGCAATTTTTTTAGTTGTCTCATATTCCTTCCAGCTTACCTCAGGATATTTATGAAAATGATTAAACCATTGAAATATTGATTCTTCTAATGTTACTGCAGCTGACATCATTACACCTCATACTCATTTTTGTTACTCATTATACATGAAATAATTTCAGAAAAGTACATATGTAATTAGACCCGTATTCAAATGCTTTATACAAATGTCAAAAATCGTACAAACAACAAAAGGACTGCACCGAAAGTTTCACTCTCTTTCACACAGTCCATCAAATAAATATTATAAACTTGTAAAAAAACCTTGTGGGTATTCATCATAGTGAACGATTATAGTCTGCTCCTCATTTTTTTCTTCCTCCATCACTAATTCAGGTTCTTGATCCATTAAATACGTTTCAAACTTTGAATTTAACAACTTTTTCATTTTATCACTCCTATTTAATAGAATTTTCTGATAATAGAATTATACATTGTCTTTTTACAAAAAATCAACAAATAATGCTACATATGCATAATAAATATAAAACCAATCACTTTATTAGATGAATGACAATAAAAAAGGAAAAATCCCCCTTTTTAATGCACTTAATTCTCATTGATCTGAATTAAAATAATAAAAATAAAATATTAGAATTTCTTTACTTCCCCTTTACCACTGCAAAATACTGTATCTAAAGTAATTGCCTTCAGATACAGTACCTCACTATTATTGGATGACCCCACAAGCAATTCTTGCGCCAGAATTACCAGCAGGATCTGTTTTATAATCGTCTTCAGATTCATGGATAACTAAGGCTGTACCTTCCCCTTTTAGCAAGGAATTAGCCGCACTTTTATCTAATGTTAGCCCTTCAGCTAAAAAGTTCAAATCCACATTGCCATCCTCACCTACTTCTAAATTCGGAAGATCTCCTAGATGGTAGCCTTTTGGATTAAGCTTCCCGTGCTCTTTAGATGTTGGATTAAAATGTGGTCCAGCAGATTCAAAGGTTGGCGGCTCGCATTTTCCAACTGCATGTATATGAATGCCATGCGTTCCTTGTGGTAATCCCGATAACGCCAGCGTCATCATAACCCCATTATCCTCTTCCTGAAAATACGCATTTCCATAGCTTTCATTATCCTTACCAATTACTTTTGCGGTTGCTGTCAGTGGGGATTTTGCATTAACCGCTACTTTCTCTTCTTTCTTTTCAAAAAAACCACAACCGCCGACAAACACCAATAGTGACATAAATACCAAGCTCATTTTTTTCATAAAAATACCTCCTCTATTTCTGATGGTTCCCAACATTCCTCATACTTATGCGATTTCCTCAAAAAAAGAGACATCTCCTATGAGATATCCCTTTTCTGAAATTAATTTAAAACCTTCACCGTAACAGTCTTAACGCCCCACTTACGGGCTTGTCCCTCTGTAGGAATAAAAACATCAATTTTGTTACCTTTAATAGCACCGCCAGTATCAGCCGCTATCGCCTCACCATAACCTTCAACCCAGACCTTGGTACCTAGAGGAATAACCCGTGGATCTACAGCAATTACCTTCAAATTTGGATTAGATCGAATATCCGTTCCATTTGCTGTAATGCCTGAACAGCCTTCACAATACGCAGTATAAGCAGTTGCCCGCATCGTTAATGATTTACCTGCCCCATTTGTTGCAGCACTTACTTGTTTCGTAGTTGTTGCTGGCTTTTTCACTTTACTAACAGCTGTTTTTGGCTTTGCTGCTGACGCCTTAACGGCTAACAGCTCCCCTACAAAAATCAAGTCAGATGTAAGGTTATTCCATTCCTTTAATTCTGAAACCGTTACATTATTTGTGAATGCAATATTAAATAAAGTATCACCTTTTTCAATAAGATGTTGATCCTTAGGCTTCTCATCCCCCTTTACTATGCTTAATGTTTGCTCTGGATAGTTCCAAGTTGGATCTAATTCATTTATTTGCTGTAATTCTCCTATAGATAAATTAAAAACTTGTGAGATTCCCCATAGTGTGTTGTCAATTTGAACCCTGTCTATTTCCTCAGCAGAGGAGGAACTTACAAACACACCTAGGCCAAAGGTCAACGCTACAGCTAAAGCTAATGCTTGTTTCTTCATATTTCATATTACCTCCGTATTTTATTTTTTGCTATCTGGCGCTAACACGCTAGAGATAGGCTCTTCTATGCAATCGATGCTAGTGAATGCATTTAATAAACTCAGGACAATGGACCTGGTATTACAAATTATTACTATAAAAACAGAAAAATATACAATATCGATCATATGTTTAGCAAATAACACAATTTTATGGAATAAAACTAAACCAAACGTTAATGATTCACATCTTTTAAATGTTGGAAAAACAATATTTTCATCCGATAATAGAGGAAAGGAGGAATGTAGGATGGAGACTTATTCAATATTGGCTTCTAAGGAGCTGAAGCAGCAAAAAGTTAGACAACCACATGCAATGCTAGACGCACTCCATTTAAATATGACTATGTTAATCATTGTCAAATTGATTGCCAATATGTCTCAACAACTTATTAACAATCGAATGGACAAAGGAACCGTGATAGAAATTTCATATTAACCTATCGTCATTTTCAATTTAGGTTAAAAATATTTGAAAGTTGGTGTCCTTTTTGATTCGAGTAATAGTGATGGACGATGAGCCATTAGCTCTTATAAACATGGAGAAAAAGTTAGAGGAATTTGATTCCATAGAGGTTATTAAAACTTTTACAACTGTAAAAGAATTGATGGCTGAGGGACCAAACCTTTCTTTTCAAGTAGCATTTTTAGATATTGAAATGCCTGGCATGAACGGTTTAGAGGTTGCACAACTTTTACAGGAATGGAACCCTAATATCTATATCGTTTTCGTCACAGCATATCGTGATTATGCAATTCAAGCATTTGAAATTCACTCCCTTGACTATTTATTAAAGCCTATTTCAAAAGCTCGCCTAGAGACAACTATTAATAGAATCCAAGCACTCCACCTAGAAAACAAATCTCTTCCTGTATTAGATCAACAAAAATCTTTATTGACTATTCAATGTTTTGGAGGTTTCGTTGTCTCGTATGATGAAAAAACCGTACTTTGGAGAACGGTAAAAACAAAAGAATTATTTGCCTTTCTTTTTTCTAATCTTAATAGTCTCATTCCTCGTGATACAATTATTGATGCCTTATGGACTGAGACAGATTATAAGAAGGCAAGGGTGCAATTGCATACAACCGTCTCATATCTACGTACAACACTTTCTACAATAGGCTATGTAGATGTAATTCAGTATGCAAATGGCTGTTATATTTTACAGCTTGAAGATTTCCAATGCGATGCTTATGACTTAGAGCAGATCTTAAATGAGAAAATGGAGAGTGGAAAGCTCAATATTGAGAAAGCTGAGGTACTTGTACAAAAGTATCAAGGGGAATACATGGCTACGCTAGATTATCCGTGGATTATTAGTAAATCCAATTTTATGAATAACCAGTTTACGCTTATGCTGCATGATCTTGTAGCCCATTATACAGCCATAAATGATGTAAAAAAACGAGAACATGTCTTACTCTTAGCGTTAGAGCATAATCCATATTCTGACAAAACTATCCAACAACTCATGCAACACTATATCGATATTGATAATCGAGCAAGTGCTGTAAAAACTTATAATAAATTTAGACATACCTTGTTAACGGATCTTGAGATTTTACCAAATCAAGAAACAATGGAGCTTTTTAATGCCCTATCACAGGAATTATAATAACTATTATTCATACAAAAAAGTATGCTAGATGAAACTTCTAGCATACTTTTATTTTTGTGATTTTTTTATTTAATTATTTTTTCTGACAGCTCATCAACGACACAGGTACAGTTTCTGCCTGACTGTTTCGCTTTATATAATGCCTGATCTGCAATGGAGATTAACTGATTTGGAGTCTTAATGTTTGCTGTAAAAGCCGTGATACCCGCAGACAATGTAACTGGCCGTCCACATGCGGTATCTAGCAAAGCCTGCTTTATTCGTAGATTTTCAGCTACTTCAATAGCGATATCAACTGTAGCGAACGGTAATACGATCATAAACTCTTCCCCACCATAGCGAAAGCACATCCCCTGCTTGCCAATGTTGTTCTGCATATGATTGGCAAAGGATTTTAAAACTTCATCGCCCATAGTATGACCGTATGTATCGTTTATACTTTTAAAGTCGTCTAGATCTATTAAAACTATTGCATGGGGCTCTCTATTAAAAATTAATTCATTTAAAATTTGATCCATCCTTCTACGGTTAGGAATTCCTGTTAAAGGGTCTAGATTTAGTTGATTCGTTAAGTCAGCTATTTTACTTTCTGAAAGAATTACCATATTCTCTACTACACCTTTTAACAATCGTACCTCATCATACCAATCATCAATAACTTCAAGCTCTTGTACCCCTTCTGCTCTTTCTATACTAGTAGAAAGATTTTGGAGAGGTCGTACAATTTTTAAAGCAATCCATACAGCTACCATCAAAATAATTACAATCAAAATGAATAAGGGAACAATCATACTTTTTAAAAATGTACTAAAAGAAACTGTATTTTTATCATGTATGTTATCAACTAGCTGCTTCATATAGGGTTCTATGGGCTGTGCTTGATTAGGGTCTTTTAATCTTTCTTGTATATAGTTTTCGGTCATAGCCGAAAGTTCCCTTCCATACTTCTCTTGCATCGTTATTTTATTTTGCATAAGAATGTCGTTAAAATTTCGATAGCTGCTCCAAATACTAACACCAGATGTCGCAAGTACAACGATGATTATCATACTCACAATAACAAACGATAACTTTAACTTGTATTTACCCACAATAGATCATTTCTCCCATTGAGATGATTTTTTCGTTAAATTTTATCTATGTTTTTACTCATAAAATATTGATATATTTATTCCATCATCATACGACATAGTTCTTAAAAAATACTTAACAAATGATTAAATTTAACAGACTTTAGAAATATAATGAAACTCAAAAAGAACTATATTTAAGACATTGTGAACATCTCTGTATCTTAAAGTATTCTTTAAGTGAATTACTTATTTCCATTTTCTGAATTTCATGGCATGGTAAATATAGTTCTTTTTCTTATTCAGAAGACCATTCAGGAGGTCCTTATGTCGCTGTTTAAAAATACCGCAACCCGTGTACTTACTATTATTTTAATATTTATTGCTCTGACAATTCTTCGCCTGCTATGGCTATCGTATTTTCTTCCTTCTAGTAATCAACCTGTCGCCCATGAAGGAATATTTGATATTCGTGATCTGCAATTACCTGACGATGAAGTTCTTCAGCTCAATGGTGAATGGCTCTATTATCCACATTTAGTAGACCCCTTAACCGTCAACGATAGCACACTTGCTTACTCTTCTAGCATTAATAGTCAAACGATTCCTATAAAAGATGCAGAAAAAACAGCACAAAGCTATGGAACGTATCGTTTAAAAATTCTACTTAATAATAATGCAGCTACAGACAATCGCTACGCTATTCGAATCCCAGCTGTATCAACTGCTTCTGCACTATATATTAATGGTAAATTGGTTGGCCAGTCCGGCAAAGTTGCTTCCGATTCACAAAACCATAGGGGGCAAGCTGCTCCTTATACGATTTATTTTACAAATGAGCAATCTAAAATGGATTTAGTACTACACGTATCTAATTTTGATACACCTGAGAACCCTACAATAAGTAAAAGAGTTTTATTTAGCTCAGCAACAGCTATGACACATCATCAAAAGTTAACCATGCTATCTCTTGCTGCTATTTCAATTATGCTCATTATATTCGCACTCTTTAGCATTCTAGTTTTTTTATTTATTTACAGAAAACCCATTGTATTACTGTTCACTGTCGGCTTTCTGTTACCGTTGACTGATGAGCTTTTAACCTATGATCGTTCCATATTTGATTGGTTACATCTAGATTATGCTTGGTCATTTAAACTATCATTGGTCATTTATCTTGGGGCATCTTTTTTCTTTGTCCAATTTATGCGTGTTTTACTAGTCAAATATCGTTATGCAAAATGTTTTCAGCTGTTCTTTCATTTATATGCTTTAGGTGCTCTTTTGATTGTACTTTTACCTATTAAATGGCTGTATACAACAAATCTACTATTCTTTATTCTATATGCCGCTTCATTTTTATTTGTAGTTACATTGGCGTTAAGAGAGTACATTGAAAATCAAACACAAAGTTCTGCCTTTATCGCTCTTACAGCTCTTAGTACAACAAATGGCATTATCTGGGGACTAATTAAATCTATATATGTTTTTGATATACCGGTTTATCCATTCGACTATTTATTTATCATGCTCGGTTTTTCGAGTTACTGGTTTAAACGTTTCTTTGAAAATACAGAACAAATTAAAGATCTGGTGGCTACATTACAAAAGGAAGATGAATTAAAGGATGAGTTTTTATCAAGTAGTTCACAGAAGCTATGGGATCCTATGAATAAGATGATTACTTTAGGACAGTCCATTTATGATAATCCTAACAATAAGCTGGTGGCCGAAGATCAGGAAAATCTAAAGTATCTCATTGATATAGGGAGAAGCATGTCCTTTACATTAAATGACATATTGGATTACACTCGCTTAAAAGAAGGCGATTTACATCTTCATAAAAAAAATATTAGCATTCAAGGCTCTGTATACGGGGTTTTTGATATGCTTCGGTTTATTACAAATGGAAAACAAATTCACATGAACTCTACTATTTCTAAATCATTTCCTAATGTAGTAGCTGATGAAAAGCGTTTAATTCAAATTCTCTTTAATCTTTTACACAATGCTATTAAATATACAGATGCTGGTTCTATTGATATCAGCGCACATATAGAAAAGAATATGGCTGTTATCCATATTCATGACACTGGTTTAGGCATGGATGCTACGATTCAAAGTCGGCTATTTTCCCCTTATGAGCAGGGAAATGAAAATGATGATGGAATTGGGCTTGGTTTATTGATTTCTAAAAAACTTATTGAATTGCATGGAGGTACATTGCAAATCCACTCTATTCTTAACAAAGGATCTGATGTCTATTTTACTTTGCCATTAGCAATGGAAAATATAAAGGATGAGTATACCTATATCAATTATGAGGACACAGCAGTTCCAGCGGAAGCAAAACTGATGTCCTCAATAACAGAAAAACAATTCAAAATCTTAATGGTTGATGATGATCCAGTAAATTTAACGATAATGCGTAGTTTATTTGCATCATCCGAGTATGCTGTTAAAACTGTAACGAGCAGTGAAATGGCTTTAGCGGCCTTAAAGGACAATGATTGGGATTTAGTAATAATTGATGCTATGCTGCCTTATATCTCTGGCTATGCATTAATTGAGATGATTCGAGAGCATTATTCCTTACTCGAATTACCAATATTATTATTAACAGCGCGAAAATATCCAGAAGATGTTTACACTGGCTTCGCTCATGGGGCAAATGATTATGTGACTAAGCCTATTAATGCTCTTGAATTAAAGGTTAGAAGCCGCGCATTAATTGATCTTAAATATAGTATTCATCAACAATTGCATTTAGAAACTGCTTGGCTGCAAGCCCAAATACAACCGCACTTTCTCTTTAATACATTAAATACAATTGCATCACTTAGTACAATCGATACTGATCGTATGATTGACTTATTGCATCATTTTGGTGAATACCTACATGCAAGCTTTGATGTGCGGAATCTGCAGAGAGTAGTTCCACTTAAGAAAGAGTTAGAGCTAGTAAACTCGTATCTCTATATTAAACAACAGCGCTTCGGACAACTACTACACGTTGAATGGGATATTGATAGTCATATAAATATTGAAATCCCCCCTATCTCCATTCAAACTTTAGTAGAAAATGCGATACGTCATGGCGTATTAAAGCAAGAAAAAGGTGGAACAGTTTGTATTCGCATTAAAGATGATCCTGATTTTGTCACAATCAGTGTAATTGATGATGGCGTTGGTATAGATGCGACCATCTTATATGAATTACAATCAGGTAACGATAATGAATGGAACAGCCTTGGTGTAGGGATTCGTAATACGGATTTACGCCTAAAAAGAATTTACGGACAAAGGCTACACATTGAAAGTACACTTAATAAAGGAACAACTATCTCCTTCCGCATTCCCAAAAATTAATTTTTAAAGAGCCTCCACACTCTCAATTGGATTTGTGGTGGCTCTTCTTTATAATGTAAAATTACATAGATTTTTAAAAATCAGGGTACACTAAATGAAGGTACCTAAAGAAAGGTCGATACTATGTACAAAATTTACATAATCGAAGATGATACGAATATTTCAAGGCTAATCACTGAGCATTTAACAAAATATCAATTTCAATGCTATACTGTCCAGCAATTCCATCGTATTGTAGAAGAATTTCAGGCTATTCAACCCCATCTAGTGGTTATGGATATTAATCTACCAACCTATGATGGCTATTTTTGGTCGCGGAAAATACGCCAGCTTTCAACATGTCCAATCATCATTTTATCAGCTCGTGTTAACGATATTGATCAAGTGTATGGTATTGAAAATGGAGCAGATGATTTTATGACAAAACCCTTTTCACTCGATGTGTTTATGGCAAAAGTGAACGGACTTATTCGTCGTACATATGGTGAATATGCTTCTTCTGACTCTACTATCAGCACCATTGCAAATACAACATTAAATGCTGATACTGTTCGTCTTCAAACGACAAAACAAGAGAGTTTATTAACATTAAAAGAAATGCAGCTTTGCAAATTACTATTTGATTCATATCCAAATGTTGTTACTCGTCAAGAGCTATTAAGTGCCATTTGGGATGATGAAACCTTTGTTGAGGAAAACACCTTATCCGTGAATATTGGCCGTCTACGTAAAAAATTTGAAGTCATTCAATCTTCACTAGAGATTAAAACCATTCGTGGACTCGGCTACCAATTAGTGGAGGTAGAAGAATGAAACTTTTTTTTCGAGACCATGCAAGTGTCATTATCCTTTACGCTATAAGCTTTTTGTTTCTTCCTTGGCTAATACAGACATTGGATGATTTATCACCACACTATTTCTATTTTATTTTTCTCGTTAGCTTCTTTTTTACGATTTGGCTAATTGGTCGTTATTTTCGTAGAAAGAAATTGTATGCCCATTTACAAAACAACACCTTCACACATAATGATTTACATTTATTTGAACCTCAAGCTTTGATTGAGCTAGCCTATAGCTCAAAGCTACGTCAAATGCAGCATTTATATTTAACTCAGCAGCAGCAACTGGAGGAGCAAGGGAATGAAAGACAGCTTGTGCTATCTCATTTTGCCCATCAGATGAAAACACCTCTGTCGGTAATTCAATTGATTATTCAATCTACTCATAATGCTGCTACAAGCAATCAATCCGAGTGGCAGAATATTAAGAATGAATGCGATAAGCTGACATTTACCCTCAACCAACTACTCACTTATGAACGTACATCCCATCTTGCTGCAGATTTAAAAATTGAAGCACTCCCATTAAAGAAACTAGTACAGGAGGTAATCAACGATTTAAAGGATTATTTTATCGCTAAGGAAATTTTTCCTAAAATATTAATCAAGGACAACCCTATTATTTACTCAGATCAGAAATGGCTAAAAATTACGCTCTATCAAATTCTCAATAACGCTATTAAGTACGGGGATTCTGAAAGCTCCATTCAAATTATGTATGACGATGCTATTTTACAAATTAAAAACAAGGGAGAGACTATTCCTGAGAGCGAGATTTCCAGAGTCTTTGATTTATTTTATACAGGGACAAAAGGAAGAATGGGCGGTGAAGCAACAGGGATTGGCCTCTATTTGGTGAAAAAGATTTTAACCTCATTAGAGCACCCTTTTACTTTACTCTCTCAAAACCATATTACAACCTTTGCCATAGACTTTTCAAAAAGCGTTAAAAAGTCAACATGACAACTTTGTCATATTGACGTCACAAAGCCAAATAGGTAAATAACGGCTCCTTTTTTATACTAGAGCTATTCAATTAAAGTAAGGAGTTGTTGAGGATGGGACACGCTATCCTACAAGTTTCTAATCTGCAAAAAGAATATATCGGAGAAATCACCTATAGAGCATTGAATGGTATCAATTTTCAGCTTGGTGAAAATGAATTCGTAGCTGTTATGGGGCCTTCAGGAAGTGGAAAAACAACATTTTTAAATAGTGTGTCCACAATTGATCGCCCCACGGCTGGAGAAATCCTCATAAATAGTAGAAATCCCTATACATTAAATGACGATGAGCTTGCTAAATTTCGCCGTACAGAGTTAGGCTTTGTATTTCAGGATTTTAATCTTGTCCACACATTAACCGTGAAGGAAAATATATTATTACCATTAACATTGGATAGTTTATCTGCCAATATAATGAACCAACGTTTAAAAAATGTGTCACAGTTTCTCGGCATTGAAGAGCTGCTATCAAAAAGGATTTATGAAATTTCTGGTGGACAAAAACAACGAGTAGCCATTGCACGAGCAGTTATTCATGAACCAGCTTTATTATTGGCTGATGAGCCTACAGGCAATCTTGACTCCAAAGCTGTAAACGATGTGATGAACTTATTTAGCTCTATTCATACAGCATTAAATACCGCCATTCTAATGGTGACACATGATCCATATGTTGCAAGCTTCGCCAGTCGGATTATTTTCATCAAGGATGGAAAATTATATAACGAAATTCATCGTGGTAATAATCGCAAGCAGTTTTATCAGGAAATCATGGATACACTTGCATTTCTAGGTGGTGGACAGCATGAGCTTTAATCATATCGTTGTGCAAAATATTTTGCGTGACAAGTGGACATATATTTCCTATTTTCTTAGTAGTGTATTTTCTATCATTATTTTCTTTCTCTTTACAATCATTGCATTTCACCCGAGTCTAAATAGCATAGATCCAGATTCAACACTTGGTATATCACTACTATTAGCGAGTATGCTCGTCTATTTATTTTCATTTATTTATATCACTTACTCGATCATGGCATTTCTAAAGAAAAAAACAAAAACACTTGGGATCTTTATGATAGCCGGGGCATCTATGAAGCAAATTCGCACACTCGTCTTTCGTGAAAATATTCTAATAGGTGTTTTGGCAATACTAACAGCAATTGTTTTTGGACTTGTTATTACCCCTCTTTTTTTAATGGGGGTCAAAGTCGTTTTAAAGGCTGAAACTTTCGGCATGTATTTTCCTATAAAAGCAATCGTACTTACTATTTTTTTATTCATCGGATTGTTTGTGGCAATTTCAAAAATTGTGACCCGATTTATTAATAAAGAAGCCTCCATTCAGCTTTTAAAGAGTGATGTGATCATTGAAAAATCTATACCAAAGCATCCTCTTTTATTTGGTTTTAGTAGCATATGTTCAGCTACTCTGGCATATTTATTAAAAATCAATCACCATCTTGTTGAAAGCCTTGGCGTTCTTTACTATTTAGTATTTTTTATAAGTATTCTTTGCTCGATTTATCTCGTCATATCGCAAGGAATGCGCTTCCTTCTAAAAATTTTTGAGATATCTCCAGCCTATGTGCGAAAAACAAATATGCTACTAGTTTCTAATTTGAATGCAAAAATGAAATCACATGCAAATATGCTATTTTTAATCACAATTTTATTAAGTGGTGTATTTTTATGTACCAGTATTTTATTTAGCTCCTACTACAATGTAGCAAAGGATAGTGAAGAAAACTATCCATATAGCTTTCAATATATAGCTGATCCTAAAGCCGATCCGAATATGGTAAAAGATGATGTTGAGTATCTAGAAAAGGAATTGTCCCCTACTGATCCTCAAAAATATTATATAGAATTCAAATCCAATGAAGAGGATCAAATTGGCTATATGTCTGTTTCTACCTTTAATCTGTTAAAGAATCAATCTGTTAGCTTACATGATGATGAATTTATAGCTGTTGCTGGAAATCGTGATTTAGAACCTATTACTAATACAATTGCGGATCAATATCTTAAAAATCTAAAGCTTACATCTATAGATGGAAAAAACTTATTATCCACTGGTTTCCAGCACACATATTTTATTGTACCTGACCAGCTTTATGACCATATCCACTTCCCTATTTATCAGGCTTATCTATTTGAGCTTGCTAATTGGACAGCCCATACTGAACTAGCTAATAAAATTATGGAGCATATACCAACTTTACCTGATGAACGTTATGTCACTTCCAAAATTACTTTATTTGATTCGGAAATGTTTGTAAAAAGTGTGATGTTTTTTATCGGTTCTATGTTGAGTCTTATTTTCTTAAGTGCAGCTATGAGTATACTCTACTTCTATTTACAGACAACCCTAATACAAGAAAAAGAAAAATACTCAAGTATACGGAAGCTTGGTCTATCTCAAAAGGAATTATTCATCGTTGTGTCAAAGGAGCTGGCAATTCTTATATTTGTACCATTTGCTTTAGCCATTACGATGTTATTTATCACTCTATTCGCCATGCGAACGATGGTATCAACCACATTTCTACAAGTTTCCATGATAAGCTCTCTCAGTTTCCTTGCCCTATTCATTATTAGTTACTTATTTATTCGTAAGAGTTATTTCAAGCGATTACTTAGCATATAATAAAAATACGCACTCCTCCATGGGTGCGTATTTTTTATAAAGAAAGATCCTCTACCAAAGAACGGGCTTTGCGACCATTAGCCATAACATAATTAGCAATAAACAAATATACATCCATGCCTTACGCCGTAATAATAATGCAAACTTTTTCTGGTCATAGGAGGGTGTATTAAATGTTCTTAAGGTTGGTTTGAATGCTCTTGCTAAAAAAACAATGGCAGCCAACATAATAAGAAATGTTAGAACTATCCATGATGTATTCCATTGATAGCCCGCATGCCACATTAATAAAATACCAGACGCAACTAGAACATGCCCGGAATGCTTGACAATGGTAATAGCTCCCTTAAAGGCCTCGATATATGGCGGCATTTCAATATGAGCCGCAGTGTGCATTTTTTTAACAATTGTTAAAGCTACAAACAATGGCCCAATCGAAAGAATGGCACTTACAATATGTATATAAAGAAGAAGTGTATAAATTGAAATCATGGTGCATACTCCCCTTATTAGCAGTCCCCTTCATTATAGCATTCAACTTGCCTGACTTTAGAAGCATTTGTGAATCCTTTGTAAACGCCACTTGAATCATTGTTAAATTGTTTGAAATTTATACAAAGAGGGTAAAGTTTATAGTAACATGCACTTATAGAACAAAAAGGAGTGATTTTTATAGGAATTCATCAATTTTTTACAAGTCTAAATGACCTAGAACGTATTATTCGTTGCCCTGGCCGCTTTAAATTTGAAGAGCATAACGTGGCTGCTCACTCTTGGAAGGTATCACAATACGCTATGTTTTTCGCCACATTAGAGGAAATGAATGGCGCCACAGTAGACTGGAAGGCACTTTACGAAAAGACCATTAATCATGATTTTGCTGAAGTATTTATAGGCGATATTAAAACGCCAGTAAAACATGCAAGTCCCGAGCTCAAACAAATGCTTGCACATGTGGAAGAAAAAATGATGGAAAAATTCATTATCAATGAAATCCCTCAGGAATTTCAAGCTATCTTCTTCGAACGTATGAAAGAGGGTAAGGATAGCACGTTGGAGGGTCGTTTACTTGAATTTTCCGATAAGCTAGATCAATTTTATGAGGCCTTTGCTGAATTAAAGCGAGGAAACACTGACAAAGAGTTTGTTTATATGTATCAATCAGCTCTTTCCAAGCTTTTAGCCATTCCCCTAGAAGCAACAGTTCATTATTTCCGTACTGAAATTTTGAAGGATGCGGTAAAGGAAAAGACACATATTGATATTCAAGCCCTCACTAATGAAGTATTAACCTCAACATAATATGGTGCATGTACAAGTTTTCCGAATGAATAAACTCACGGAAGGCTTTTTTTATTTTTCTCAAAAAGTCGTATAATGAAAGAAGAGGATTGGAGGGAAGCCTTTGCCACAGGAATGTTCAATAGTTGAGGATTTATTGCCTTTGTATAATAAGCGAACACTACAAGCAGCTACTACACAGTTTGTCGAACAACATTTAGCTAATTGTGAACATTGCCGTCAGCTAGGGACTACAAAGCAATTAACAAATAATCATTTTCCAATGAAAAGAACAATAAGCTTTTTCCATATTATTTTTATCGTTTTATCCTTTATGTTTGCGATTAATTCATCCTTATTAGGTAATCAAAAAAGCTTTGTTGTCTCCTATGCTATTTTTGGCTGTCTTACTTACTTTTTTTACAAAAACATTTGGATCGTTTTTTCCATCAGCTCTGTACCCGTGTTTGTATGGGCTATTATTAATAATATAATTAATCCACTCTATATTAGTACCTATTCGTTTACAGTGATTGGAGCTCTATTAATTGGTGCGGGTTATATCGCCCTGTTACATACCATTTTTGCACTAATTGGTGCTGCCTTTGCGATTATTTTGCGTAGGTTTACTAAAATTAGTTTTTAACGAATAGAGGGAGCTGCCTCAAAGTCAGAGACACCCCCCTCTATTACCAGTTATTATACCAATTCCACAGCTCAACATTTCCAAGCTTCTGATTAGATATGCCTTCTATATATCTCAGCATTAATAAATTCTTTGTTGGTCCTGTCACCACAGCACCATAAGCCTGAAAACCATTCTTTTTTAAATAATCATAACGTTCTTGCAAATGTGACAAACCAAGAAAATCCTCGATATAGCTTTTCTTTTCATTGTTCAGTAGCTTTTCCATATTTTCTAGCATAACTCGCTGACTATCTCGAACTCCACCCTGCGTTAAATTTTGACCTACCCAAATTTTTAAATAATCATCACTAACCTTCATCCCTCCTGTTAGCCCGAAACTATCATAAATTGTAAGGTTAACACTATCTTCACCAGTTGAAAATGACTCAAAGGATTTGAATTCACCTGTATATATAGGCATCCAAACAACTTCCACATCGTATGGTTCAAGCATGTTTATCAACTTTTTAGGCTCCATAAAGGTTGCGGTAGAAAACGCTAGTTCTGCAACGGTTCCTTCGGGTAATTTTTCTAACGTTTTCCATACACCATTGTTAATTTTGGATGATGTCGCTTTCCCTGTTCGAGGGTTCTCAGGTAAATTGAAGCTAAATTTTTCAAATTCATTTGTGGGTTTCAGGCTCGAAGATGAAGAAGAATTTTTTAACGTTAAGTTCATTTTCATCGATGAAGATGTATTGAGTATTTTTTTATCCACATACATCTCACCTACCATTACGTTCTCTTTCCCTACTTGCTTCACAAGAGGATAGCTAAATTTTTGCGTCAAAAGTGGTGTTATTTCAGCAGTTGAACCTGAATATTGTCCTTTTATATTTGGCTGCTGCCATTCTAAAGCCATTAATGAATTATAAATATGTTTACGATCCGGGCGTGTTTTATCAAAAATGATTGATAAGCTTAAAATATATAAACCATAAATAGCAGCACATAGTAGCAATATACGTAATATCCGAGAGGTTAACGTAAAACGGTACTTCCGTAATATTTTTTTCTCTTTTTCCTGCGACCACTCAGTCATCTTGAAACCCTCCATTCTTCTTGATTATTTCAGCTAAGCGCTTACGTGCACGATGTAACAGTATTTTCACCTGCCCCTCTGTTAGCTCCAATGACTCTTGTAGCTCTTGATATGTAAATTGTTCATACTCTCGTAAATATAAAATTGTTCGGTAATTTTCAGGCAAAAACTTTAATAATGACTGTATATCTTCCGTTACTTCATGCTTGAGAATATCAACTTCAGGCAGACCATAAGGACTAAGCATGTCATCCTTCCAAAATAATTGTGCAAATGGGATAGTCCTTCTTCTTTTTTGCTTGCGCCACTCATCTAGATACGTATTCCGTGCTACTTTAAACAACCATGCTCTCACATCCTCTTCTTTATAAAATGACAGCGATACCGTAGCTCGTACAAAGGTTTCTTGTACTAAATCTTCCGCTATATGTACTGACCCAGACATTTTCAGCAGAAAATAATATAACGATTTCGCATATTCCTGATAAAGTTGCTCAAGCTCATTCTTCCGCTGCCTGTCCATGCATCCCCCTCGCTTCGTGGTTTTCACAAGTAAAACGTCTGTCATTTCTAAATGTTACAGTAATTACTAATTTTATTTAAAAATAAAAAAGAGTCGATTATGAAGTGTATCCATTATCCGAAAATGGACTCTTCTTTACTCGACTCTTTTTAATACCTATGCTTTTTTAACAAACTCTGACTTTAATTTCATGGCACCAAAGCCATCAATTTTACAGTCAATATTATGATCACCTTCAACTAGACGAATACTTTTCACCTTTGTACCAATTTTCAATGTTGAAGAGCTACCCTTGACCTTTAAATCTTTAATGACTGTAACAGAATCACCATCCGCAAGAAGGTTGCCGTTTGCATCCTTTACAATAAGTGTATCTGCTTCTTGCTCTGTTACATCTGCACTCCATTCATGTGCACATTCTGGACATACAAAATTTGCACCATCCTCATACGTATATTCAGAATTACATTTCGGACAATTTGGATAAGCTGCCATTTCCGCTTCCTCCTTTACTTTTTTACTAGGTTAATCCTATATATTCTCCTATCTTTACATAATCTGCCCTATTAATCAAAGGTTGTTCGCCTTTTTTGTTCGCATTTGTGAAAAATGTATGAAGCAATAAGCTGGAGATATGGCTATTTTTTATTTAAAGCTATATGATTTGGGATGCTTGCCCATTGACTTTTTTACCTAAACCATCTTACTTGCAAGTTTGTTTATCATGCCTTATTATATCTTTAAAGGCTGCATTGTTCGTATAATATTAAGTTTTAACCTTTAAGCTGTAAAAGGGAGTTTTATTATTGGAGTTGGAATGACGGGCCTCACACCAAGGTGCATGAGGATATGCAGGAAAACTTCTGCGAACACCCACTTTGAGGAGTGGTGGTTTAAAACTTTCTATAATAACTACGGCATACGCGGCTTTTTAATTTAATCTTACAGCCATAAGGCTTTTGAGCGAATCACCCTTCCATTATTGGAGGGTGATTTTTTTATGTTAAAATTGGTGTTGTTGCAAAATTGTTGCAAAAAATAATGATAATTAGTTATATAAATTAACATGTTCTGCAATTTCTCATTCATCATTCCAACCAATTATCTAATTTACTTGGTCTACTACATATCAACTGTGGAAGACCATCTCGCTCATTCAGCCAGTTATAAAAAGGTATTGGTCGTCCCTTTTTTGCTTCGCCCTCCACAGATGATGAATTACTCGCCTTCATATTGGAACGCCCTACTGCCTTACTATATGCTCCTACAAATACGGCTCTTAATGTACTAGTAACTGTCAGTACACCTTCTTTAATATCCATAGCAATTTTGAATAGTACGTTTTTAGCTCTAATGAAATCAGATGCACTTTGAACCTGAGTAGCTAAAACAACTTTGTGTAATTCATCTTTTAAATTATCTGCTAATGGCAGCGAGTGCATGAAATCAAATAACATTTGCTGATACTCATTCATGTACTCTTTTTTCTTTTCAGCTTGCAAAGCGATTTCATCCGCTAGGTTATTAATATTATTTGCTTGTTTAGAACTAAAAAGATAAAAAGAACTAGATGATAGCTCTTGAGATTGTGGATGGCAAACGCTACTCTCACAAGGCATTTCAGCGTTTTGACGGTCGGACATTGACGCTGAGACATTGTAAGGCAAAATGATATAAATGCTTGCACCTTGTCCACCTTTGCTTTTTACAGTCGTTTCTTTCTTAATAATTCCAAGTGATTCTAATTTTTTGATACCACGATAAACCGTCTTCGTACTGATCTCCAATGCTGTAGCAATTGTGGAAGCTTTAAGATGGCACGCCCCTGGATACTCTAGAGAATGTGATGCAAGCTTGAAAACGATGGCACGTTCTGATTCTGTTAAATCGTAGTAATGTGCCGATATATGGTCCTCCACACTCTTATCCATATCAGCTATTGATTCAAATGTTGTGTATTGTGCTAAATATTCAAATGCCATCGTTTTCACCTCGCTTTCTAATTACGAACTTTCTAGGATCCACTGAATGAATATTGTTCGTGTTTATTTAAGTGCCTTACGTAAATTTTCTCGTGCCTGTTTTACTTCTAAATTGGTCAACAGCCTATGATACCTCATAAGGCGTTTTAATCTTCGTTGATACTTGTGGACATCTGTAATTGATTCATGTTGTTTCATTTTTGTTTGAATATACTTTTGACGTTGTTGGATACTTTTCAATTCGTTCACCTACTTCACCTAAAAGTGTAAACAATTCATTCGTTGGTAATAATATATATCATTAAAATGTATAAGTAAATAAAAATTCACTAAAAAGTGAAATTATATTTTATTTAAGTGTATTTATAAGCTATAATAGTGGTAACAATATCTATTGAGGTGGTGTGAGAAGTATGAGCATGGCAAAGAAAATTAAGTTGTTAATGGTTGAAAGAGATGTTACAGCTGCTAAATTAGCTGAAAAGCTAGGAACTTCCCAATCCAACATTTCTAACAAACTAAAGAGAGATAATTTCAGCGAAAAGGAATTAGAAGAAATTGCATCTGCATTAGATGCAAAATATGAGGCTCATTTCGTTTTAGAGGATGGACGTAAATTTTAAGTACAGATAACTAATATCGGTTGTCTGTTTTTTGTATGTACTTTCCACTCTCGTTTCCATTAAAATGATACTGTACATAATTATATTAAGGAGTAAGGTAACATGGATTCATTTTTAATAAATAATAAAGTATGTAATGTTAATATCGTTCCTTATGAAGATAAATGTGGACTAAGAGACGATGGAACTTTTTTAATTTGTTATAGAGGGTGGAATGTCGATTTCCACTACGATGATAAAGAAATACTATACGCTTCTATATCTGAAGAAGCACCTTATTTAATAAGATTCGGAAGCTCCCCATACCCTACTTTCGGTAAAGATATAGAAATAGTAAAAGAATACTTACAGGAAAAACACGGAATAAAAGATTTTCTATATTATGACCCAAACAGAGATGAAGATAGTTATATAAATTTTTAATCTTAAATTTGAAAATGACCAAGACAGTCATTAAGCTATCTTGATCTCACTTCATTTATTTACTGCGTCTTTGCTGAATTGTAATATACAAGCCCGTTAATCGATCAGTTGTCATTGTTCCATTCTGTAAATCCTTCAAATGAGATTCCTGTATAATGCCTGTCAATAAACAATTTAGTCACTCAAGTGAGTGGCTTTTTTTATTAGAATTAGACGATTTTTATTATGGTAAATAAGTATAAGTATGGTTAAAGTTGTTATTGTAGGTTTTTAAAAGAAATTATTTAAATTAGGAGGATAAATCATGAAGAAATATTTTTCAATTTTTATTTTAGCTATCTCTATGTTTAGTTTGTCTTTATTTACAAATAATTCAATAGAAGTTAACGCAGCTTCTATTGGGGAATATTTACCACAACCTGAAGAAGGATGGAAGAGGTATGAGAATTCAGATTCTCGTTTTAAATATACTGGAAATTGGAATGTTTTTTATAATAGTGGGTTAAGTGGTGGAAGTGGACATCAAACTTCTACAAAGACTTTAGAGAAAGTAACATTTAAAGTAAAAACTACCAAGATAAGATTCATCGGTTGGGGTAGTGCAACAGATCGAGATTTATCAGAAAATGCGAAAATAACAATTGATGGTACTCCTCACTACTTTAACAATAAGATAGGAAGCCCTGGCGGTGGAATATTACTTTTTGAAAAGGTAGGATTAGAAAATGTAGAACATACTATTGAAATAGAGAACGAGTTAGGAAAATTCTATATATTAGATGCAATTGAAATCGATTTAGATGGTAGTCTTATAGATGAAGTAACTACTGAAAAATCAATTTCATTAGATAGAAATACATTAGAACTTTTGGAAGGCAGCCAAGATAAATTAACGGCTACAGTATCTCCAGATACAGCAAAAGTAATTTGGACAAGTAGTGATCAATCAATTGCCACTGTTGATCAGAATGGTAATGTAACTGCTATTCGTGAAGGTACAGCAATCATTACAGCAACAATAGAAAACACAGATATTTCAGCTACAAGTACGATTGTTGTTAAGAAACCGATCAGTGAATCATCGAGTGCTATTTTGAGCATTACTTTGGTGAATGGTATAACAAAAGAATATGACGTGACTAATGCAGTTTTAAACAATTACTTAAATTGGTTTGATACTGCACAAGGAACTTCAACATTCAAATTTTCAAAAACAATTTCACCTTATAAAAAGGTAACTGAGTATGTCGTACATGATAAAATTGCTTCATTTGAAGTAAGAGAATACTAAACCATAAAAAAAAGCCCAGGCTCAAAATTAATTGAGTACCTGGGCATTATCTAAACTTTTTACTTATTGAATAGTCAAATAAAAAATTACATATTTATCATCTACATCATATGCATAAACGACAGCATTTCCTGCTTTATTTGCTCTTAATCTTCCATATGGCGTTATACTAACATTTCCTGCACCTGATTTTATTTCTAATCTAGAGTATCCTCCGAAATGTTCTTGATTTACTCTCACTCCAAATAAAGAAATCATAGTACATTTAGGGTCCTCATCACAAAGTGCTTGCCAACTTTGCCAACCATCTATTTGAGCAGCAGATGCAGTTTCCGAAAATGGAATCGCTACTAATGTAGAAAGTGCAAGCGCAGAAGTAAGTGCTATTTTTTTAAATATTTTCATGTTTTTCACCCTTCTTATGTAAATTAAATGGATTTTAAATTACTATAGTAAACTTACTTACCCTCGAGTTAACTCAAGTCTATCAATACAAATGCCGAATTTTCAATGGTGTGTTTCCGAAATTCCATTTTTCGGGAACATTCATTTTTTGGCGTTATCTATCGTTTTATGTCGCACAACGCCAAATCACGCCATTTATACCGCCATTTTTTGGCGCACCTTTATTATTTTATATAACATAAGTAACATTTTTAGTGAAATTCACACTAAAACACTTGATATTTTCATTTAGTTCTATTCTTATATTCAGATGATAATTTTCACAAAATTGTCACTTTAATATTATGTAATAAGTAATAAGACTAGCTCGACTAAATTAGCCATGCTAGTCCTCATTGCTTATTTACTACGTCTTTGCTGAATCGTAATAAACAACCCAATTAAACGGTCAGTGGTCATTACGCCATTCTGTAAATCCTTCAAATGCGATTCCTGAATAATGCCATCTTTAACCGCCTGTGCAATAAAGTTTTCTGTTTCAGTTTTCAGAGCTGGTGAACCAGGGTTCCATGTTTGAGTCACTTTGATTTCCTCCTTCAGTTTGTCTTCCACAATTAATTGGACTTGTCCTTTACTATTGGTAGGCACGTTTAATTTACCCTCTAACTTATAACCTGTAGGCATCTTCCAATTTGCCTTTACTTCAAAGTGTGGTCGGTCAATTCTACTAACCCAATCGCCACCCCATGTAATGCCTAGCTTTTTAGCAATAGCTCCTACTCGAGTAAGTGTAGTTACATCATATAAAATTGTGGAGAACCTACAGCAATATCCCAAGCTAGGCGTGATTCGTGATTTCTGGTTAATTTATTTAATAATACTTAATTAAACCTCATTTGGTTAAAATTTCCCCTTCTACCAGCCAAATTTGAATCGATGGTTCAACACGCTCATAAAAAAACCACACCCCAATCTAACAAATGGAGTGCAGTTCAAATAGCTATTACTGCTTTTTTTCTAAATTAAATAACAAAACCAACTATTGTAGCTGTTAAGATACTAACAAGTGTGGCACCATACAACAGCTTTAAGCCAAAACGAGCAACTATATTGCCTTGCTTTTCACTCAAACCTTTTACTGCTCCAGCAATAATACCGATAGATGAAAAGTTTGCAAAGGATACAAGAAAGACAGAAATAATACCTACTGTATGCGCGCTCATAGACTTAGCTACTTCTCCAAGGCTTATCATGGCCACAAATTCATTTGTTACTAATTTGGTTGCCATAATTCCTCCAGCAGAAATGGCATCTGCCCATGGCACACCCATTAGGAAGGCAATTGGTGCAAATATATAACCCAAAATCCCTTGGAAAGATATACCGAATACTATATCAAATAATGAATTGATCATATCCATTAATGCTACGAAACCGATCAGCATAGCTCCAACAATAATAGCTACTTTAAATCCATCCATAATATATTCACCAAGCATTTGAAAGAAAGATTGTTTATGTTCATCTTCAATCGTTAAAATATCTTCGCTTTCCTCTACTCTATATGGATTAATAATAGAAACAATAATAAATCCGCCAAACAAGTTCAACACAATCGCTGTTACTACATATTTTGGTTCAATCATCGTCATATAGGCTCCAACAACTGCCATAGAAACAGTAGACATAGCCGATGCACATAATGTATACATTCGCTGTGGTGTAAGTTTATCTAATTGTTTTTTTACAGTAATGAATACTTCAGATTGACCAACCATTGCAGAAGCAACAGCATTATAAGATTCCAATTTCCCCATACCATTTACTTTACTTAAAAGTAAACCTACCCATTTCATGAAGAAAGGAAGTATTTTAAAATGCTGCAAGATCCCTATCAATACAGATACAAAGATAATCGGTAATAATACACTAAGAAAGAATGGAGATTCTCCTTTATTCGCTAAACCTCCAAAAACAAAGGATATACCTGTATTTGCGTAAGCTAATAAATGATCAAATACTTTCGTGATTCCTTTTATCAAAATATAACCAAATTTCGTATTTAGAAGGAATGCTGCCAATAGAAATTGGATGATTAGCATCATCAATATATTTTTATATTTTATTTCTTTTTTGTTTTTGCTCATTAATAAAGCTAAACCAAAAACAAGCAGCAATCCGCAAAAAGATATTAAGTATCTCATAAATTCCCCCATATAAATATTGAACGTTCGACTACAAAGCTATTCTTCCATTCATTATGTCCAATAACAAAAATTTAAGAACAGGCAATCTTAATAAATAGTAGTCAGACGTCAGACAAATAATTTCACTATAACAGTTTTTCTACCACTATTTCAATAGTTCGTAGGAAAAATAATTTTTGTCGCTTTTGATTTTTTGGCTTGATATGCATGTTTTACTTCAAAAACCTAAAAAAGACGATGACCAGTTAATTCCTGTCATCGTCTCTGCTTCTAGCTCTCTGTTAATTGTAATGTGCGATATAATAACGCTGCAAATTGGGCACGGGTTAAAGCGGCATTCGGTTTGAAATATTCATCATCCCCTAGTACGATGCCTTCGTTGGCTAACGCATTTACGTATGGGGCATACCATGCATCTGCTGGCACATCTTTAAATTTCTTTTCACCTTCTCCATCAATATTAAAAGCAAGTGCAATAATTTTTACTGCTTGAGCTCTTGTTAAAATAGACTTTGGATGAAATGCTCCATCCTGTCCATCAATTATGCCCGCTCGCTGTGCCAAACGAATTACATTGTAATAAACATGATTTATTGGGACATCAGTAAAGTCCAGAACATCTCGTTCTTCTGTTAACCGACCCAATCGAGTAATCATTAAAATCATATGCTCACGACGGATTGATTCATTTGGTCTAAACTCATCATTTGGATAACCTTGAATGATGCCCTTTGATACAAGGTCTTGAATTTCCTTATAAGCCCAAAAATCTGATGAAACATCGCTAAATTCTATTGTTTGCTCTGGTTCAGGTGTCGGCTTTGCTGCTGGTTCTGGTTCTGTTGTCACCGTCTCACTGTCTTTTTCAACTTTTACAAGAATCGTTGTGCTTTTATTTTGATCTACTGTTGTAACTATTATCATTGCTATTCCAGCAGTAAGTGGCGTAACAACACCGTTTTCGTCCACTGATGCTACTTCTGGGTTACTACTACTCCATTTCACCCTTGAATTCGTTGCATAAGATGGTTGAATTGTTGCTTGTAAGACAACTTTTTCTCCACCCTCTGTCAATCTAAGCTCATCATAATTTAAACTTACACCAGTGACAGCGTAATAATTAGGTGGCTGTGGTAGCATAACAGCTTGTCTGTCGATATGAATTGTGTATTTTTTTGTTGTCATGCCATCCTCTGCAGTTACTTCAATCAAAATGATGTTGCTTCCTATCGTTAAAGGAATTGTAGAGCTTACATGTCCATTCGGAACCAATAAACCGTTCACTGTCACACTTGCCCTTATATCTGCAGTAATGAGGTTAACTGTTAGGCTCTCTATCCTGTTTTCTACAAATTGTGTGTAGAATGTCTTCGCTGGATAAAACGTTTCATTTAAAGGACCACTACTCAAGGTTAAGTTGCCCAAATCCGCATTTGTAGAAGGTCCCCTTCGATTTACTTGAACTGTATACGTTTTTGTAGTGCCATCCTGTGCTGTCACCACAACAGAAATTATATTATTTCCTGCTTGCAAAGGAATAGGTGCACTTGCTTGTCCACTTTGCACGTTATTGTTATTAACTGTTATAGTTGCAGTTGCATCGGTCACTATAGGTGTT